>NZ_JBTMXB010000054.1:0-19782 GCF_054489405.1 Mesorhizobium sp. A623 | reverse complement strand
GTTGTCCGTCGAACCATTCTTCTCGCGCCGCCAGAACATCTGGGCGCTGCTGTTCGGCCGCGTGCGCCGTCTTTTTTTGTACGTGATGCCTCGCTTTGCGAAGAACTGGTGGACCGTCGTCAGGCTGGCTTTGACCCCGCGCTCTGCTGCCAGATGCTCGGCGATCTCAGCAAGCGTGATGTCCCGATCATCGGTATCCACCAAGTCGAGAATAAACGTCTCGTGCGCGTCCAGCTTCGAGATTCTCGGCTTTCCCTGCCGGCCAGGTTCCAGGCTGCCGCTCGAACACCAAGTCCGATACCACGCGCCAGACGTCGAAATCCCAATCGAGAACCGACGCGCGGCCTCACGCGTCGACAGACCGGCCTCTATCGCTTCGACCACGCGCTTTCGCAAATCCAGACTGTAGGATCGCGCCATTCCAATGCTCCGTCCCCAAATCACTGCTATCAGGGAATCAGAACAAGCCGGTCAATGCAAACTCGCGACTCCGATTAAGGAAAAACCGCTCTAGGTTTTGCTGCCGGACGCGAAATCGACCCATGCAACGCCTGGAACGGTAAGGCGCTGGAGCTGGACCTTCAGCGTCTCGATGAGCCACATGCCGTCGACACGGCGATAGGTTTCGTCGTAGCGACCGACTTGGAAGGCCGCGAAACGGCCCCCCTCGCCCCCCATCTCGCAAGGCATCAGCATACGCCAGATGCCGGTAGCTTGGTCGCCGTCTACCTCGATGATTGAATTGGTGACGAGATGTGCCGCGTAGGGAATGCGCGCCGACGCCTGCACGAAGAAGGCGTGGATCGCGGCGCGGCCTCGATGGACACCCCGTACAGGGCCAGCGTCCCACACTGCATCCTCGGTGAACAGCGGCGCCAGCGCGTCGGGATCGTAGTCCCGGTCGCAATGCAGGCAGTAGAGCGCCTTCAGATGACGGATCGCCTCTAGGGCCTCGAGGCGTTCGATGCTCGTCTGAAAGGATGTGTCGGACATGGCGCGTGACTTTCAGAGCCGGAGGTCGCGAAGGATGGGTGGCTGTGCCAGGTGCCAGTCTGTGGCGCACTGGTAGGCCTGGCCGATCAGGAACAGCGTATCCTCCCGCCACCAAGGCGCGACCACCGAGAGGCCGCAGGGCATGCCGGCCTCGGCCAGGCCTACCGGCATAGACAGCATCGGCACCTGGGCCAGCGACCAGGGATAGAGGAACACGGCCAGCCGCCGCGTCGCGGTCGTGGTGCCCATCACGTTGGCGAGGGTCGGCGCGACGACAGGCGTGGTGGGGTGCACGATGGCGTCGATCCCTTCGAATGCTGCTCTCACGGTCCACTGCCAGATCCGCATCTGCGCCATGCCCTCGGCGTAATCCATGCCGGTGAAGGCGCGGCCGAGCTTCTGGAGTCGGTCGCGCGTGTCCACGCCGAGACGGTGGCCATGGCTATCGAAGGTCGTCCGGTGCTCGTAGGCGCAGTCCGTGTGAAAGAGCTTCTCGAAGAAGCGGGGCGTATCGGCTGCGCCCGGGAGATCGATAGGCCTGGTCTGCGCCCCCAATTCTTTTAGCTTGGCGATGGCCGCGCGCGTCGCGGCTTCGACGCCGGGATCAACGCCATCGAAGAAATAGTCCGTCGGAATGCCGATGCGCAGCCCGTCAAGCCGGTCGCCAGACCGGGGAGGCATGGCCGCGATCGCGTGGTCGGACGAAAACGGATCCTGCGGATCGTGGCCGGCGATCGCCCCGAACACGGCCGCCACCTCGATAACGCCGCGCGCCATGGGACTGATCGTGTCGAAGTGGTTGCTGACCGGCGTGACCCCGCGATTGGGGATCGCGCCGCTAGTCGGACGCAGCCCCGTCAAGCCGCAGAGCGAGGCCGGCAGGCGCCCGGAGCCGGCTGTGTCAGTGCCCAGCGACACGCAGGACATGCCCGCCGCGACGGCCGAACCCGAGCCTCCGCTGGAGCCTCCGGGGATGCGCTCCGGGTCCCAGGGGTTGCGGCAGGAGCCATGGAAGGGGTTTTGCGTCGTACCGCCATAAGCATATTCGTGCAAATTGTTCTTGCCGATGATGATGGCCCCGGCCACCTTCAGTCGCCGCACGATCTCGGCGTCCTCGACCGGCACGAAGTCGCGGTCGATGTCGGAGCCGTTGGTTGTGCGCACGCCGGCCGTGTGGATCACGTCCTTCAGCGAGACCGTTAGCCCCGCCAGCGTGCCGCTCCACCGGCCGGCCGCCGACTTTGCGTCCTGCTCGGCCGCGACGCGGCGCGCGTCGTCCGCCGTCACGGTTATCATAGCCCGGAGGCGGTCGTTGAGCGCCTCCGTAGCCGCGAGGCGCTTCTCGACCAGTGCCGAGGCTCCTCCCGGCACTTGCAACGGTGTTGTCATCGTCGTCACTCCAGCATGTAACCGACGCCGCTCGACGGTGCGACGGCGCGCATCTGCTCCTGCAGACGCGGTGGGATGAATATGCTGTTCGCCAGCAGTTCCTCGAGGGCGAGCCGCTCTGGGTCGCCTACGATTATGACGGGCTGGGCCGCGTCGGCGGGCGTGCATTCCAGTCGTCCAGGTTTACGAAGTAGACGACGGGTACGATGGCCATGAAGGCGCAAAGATCGGGGCTCGACGCCGATAGCGCGGTCATTCCAGCGCGCCCAGTATGAAGGCGACCGTCAGCAGCAGGTTTCTCATGATCCGTTTCCCCTTGTCATTCCGGATCGCTCGGCGGACCATCCGCCGGACGCGATTGGCGTCGCCAGGAGTGGGTAGGCTATTCTTGGACGAGTTCGTGGATTGGGATTCCGCGAGGATAGCGCTCGGTGCGCTCGGCCGAAACCTTGAAATTCAACTGCGCGCCCTCGGTCTTGGCGAGCACGATCGTGAAGTGCGACTTCGGGTGAAGAGAGCGCACGATGCAGCCCTTGATGAGGTGACCCATATAGGTCTTGCCGGCATGGGTAACCGTCAGGTGGATGTGGAGGTTCGGCGCACCTGCCTCGTAGAGGATACCGCTCGTGCCCTCCGAGTCGTAGGTGTCGAGGGTCACGCCGATCGTGCCGATACCCTGTGCCTCCATCATGCCCTCCAGTTCGAGGACACCGGGTGGTGTATCGACGTCAACGGCATTGACGGGCATCGACAGCCTCGCCTTGCGCAACCCACCGACGATGTTGAGGACTACCCCCGAGCGAATGTTCTCTCGGCCGCAAATCTCCATGATCTCGTCATAGAGGTCCCCGTCCGGCGCAAGCTGCGCCCAGATGATCTCGCCCATCCGTGCCTTGGCAATCACGTCAACCATGGTGTGTCTCCTTCTCCTTGTTCTTGTTCCCGGCAGCCTCGCTCGCTCCATCGGGGCGCGGCGCGGCCGGCCCGGCCGAAACCGCAGCGTCGGCCGGGAAGTTCTCGGACGCGAATTCCGGCGTCATGAAGCCGAAGGCCAGATCACGAGCGATGAGGTCGGGGTGGCGCTGCGATGCGAGGCCGAAACCGCCGCCGCCGGGCGTCAGGCAGGCGAAGCTGTCACCGGTGGCCAGTTCGACGCCCTCGTCCTTGGCCAGTAGCGGCGGGCGATAGGCCTCGCCGCCGATGGTCATCTCGATTACGGTGCGGCCAGCCCCGCCGCCCCCCTCGATGCCGTAGGGGCTGCGCGTCGCACGGTCGCCCAGCACCGAAAGGCGCGCCTCGCCGCGCAGCAGCGTCAGCTTGTAGTCGACGCCGAGCCCGCCGCGGTAGCGGCCGACGCCGAACGAATCCGGCCTCAGCGCATAGCGCTCGAACAGAATCGGCGTCTGCTGCTCCACCACCTCCAGAGGCGGCGTCTTGGCGAGTCCCACCGTGCTGCAGGCGTTGGAGATCCCGTCGCCACCCTCGAAGCCACCGGCACCCCCCCCGGAGTAAAAGTAGAAGACATAGTGCTTATCCTGGCCGGGGTCGAAGCCGCCCATCGCGACATTGATCGAGGAGCCGAACGGCGCACCGTGGAGTTCGCCAGGCATGGCCTGCGCCAAGGCGCCAAAGGCGACGTCGACCACGCGCTGCGAAACCTCGGCCGCGCAGCCAGACACTGGCTTGGGATAGCCGACATTCAGGAATGTAGTCTCCGGCACGATGACCTCGAGGGGGTCGAAGCAGCCGGCGTTCATCGGGATGTCGGGATAGAGGTGTTTGATGGCGACGTAGACGGCCGACGCCGTGGTGGCGATGACCGAGTTCATCGGACCGCGGCACGGCGCGGAAGAGCGCGAGAAGTCGAAGACCAGCCGGTCTGCGTCCACGGTCAGATCGAGACGGATCCACAGCGGCTTGGCCTCGATGCCGTCATTGTCGATCGCGTCTTCGAAGGCGTAGCGCCCCGGCCTCAGCTTTCCGATGCGGTCGCGAACGAGCTTGGAGGAGGTGTCGCGCAACTGCCCGATGGCCTGCCGGATCGTCGGCAGGCCATAATCGGCGATGAGCTTCTCCACCTGCGTCTGGCCGGCCTTTAGCGAGGCAATCTGCGCCTGTAGGTCGCCGACGCGCTGTTCCGGAACGCGCACATTATCGAGGATGAGCTGCAGCAATTCCTCGTCGAGGACGCCGGCCTTGACGATGCGCAGCCCGCCAAGGCGTAGGCCCTCCTGCTGGACTTCCACCGCCTGGGTGACGAAGCCCCCTGGCACGCTACCGCCGATGTCGGGCCAGTGGCCGCTGGAGCCAAGCAGGCAGAACATCTCCCCCTCGATGAAGATTGGCATCAGCAGCTTCACGTCCATGAGGTGCGTGCCGCCGAGATAGGGGTCGTTGATGATGTAGATGTCGCCGGCCGTATGACCGTTCTTGCGCGCGATTGTCGCGGCGGCGAATTGCATGGCGCCGACATGGATCGGCATGCCCGTATTGCCCTGCGCCACCAGCCGGCCGCCGATGGGAGAGAAGATGCCCGATGCGCGGTCGCGGCCCTCCGAGATGATCGGCGAGAAGGCAGCGCGATCGAGGATGAGGTCCATCTCCTCGGTGATCTGCTGCAGGCGGTGGTGGAGCACCGTGAGGGTGATAGGATCAAGCATCGGAGGCTCCCCCGAAGACGAGTTCGAGATTGCCCATGGCGTCGATGCCGCCGGTCCAACCCGGCGACACGGCGGTCGTGGTGTCGGATTGGTCGACGCGAGCCGGACCCTTGATGATGCCATCGCGCGGGATCGCCCAGCGGTCGTAGACCGGGGCCTCGTGCCAGGCGCCGGCGAAGCGCATGCGCGCCGTGCCGGTGCGGGCGAGTTCCGCGCCGCCCGTCTCCGGCACGGGGATCTGCAGCGCGACCGCCTTGTCGGATTCCACCAGCGCGCGGATGCGCAGATTGACCAGCCGGACCGGGAGGCCCGACACCTTGACGGAAAAGGTGCTGCGGTAGCCAGCCTCGAACAGTTCGGCTAGCGTGGAAGGCTCCACGTCGGGGCCCGGCAGCGGCACGATCAGGCGGTGCGTCTGGCCTTCGTACTGCAGGGCAGCCTCGTGGATAAGCCGGATGGCCGAGCGCTCGACGCCCTCCTCGTCCAGCACCGAGAAGATGCGCTCCGCCATGCGGTCGAACAGGCAGGCGATCGTCGCTCGATCGATCTGGTCGACGCGCTTCAGAACGCTCCAGGTGTCGTCGTAGCGCACACCCGCTAGGATGCAGCCGACGGCCGAGAACACGCCTGGCCATGGCGGCACCACCACCGACCCGATCTCCAGCACCTCGGCGATCGAGCAGGCATGGACGGGACCGGCGCCGCCGAAGGGCAGCAGGCTGAACTTGCGCGGATCGAGTCCGCGGTCGAGCGAGACGCTGCGGATCGCGTTGGCCATCAGAAGGTCGGCCACGCGCAGAACTGCCTCGGCGGCACCCTCGGCGTCGAGGCCGAGCTTGGCGCCAAGGGTTGCGAACGCTTGGCGCGCCGCCTCGACATGGGCACCGGATCCCGGGCGAATGCGCTCGATGTCGATGCGGCCGAGCATGGCGTTCGCGTCGGCGACGGTAGGCTCCGTGCCGCCGCTGCCATAGCAGATCGGGCCCGGAATGGAGCCGGCGCTTTCAGGCCCCACCTGCAGAAGCCCGCCCGCATCGACGCGGGCGATGCTGCCACCGCCGGCACCGATGGTCTCGATATCGATCATCGGGATCCGCGACGGGATGCCGTAGGAGATCTCCTTCTGCTCGGCGAGCATCGGCTCTCCCGCCATTACCAGCCCGACGTCGAAGGAGGTGCCGCCCATGTCGGCGGAGATCAGGTTACGGCCGAGCGTACGGCTAATCCAGCTGGAGGCCATCATGCCACCCGCGGGACCCGAAAGCACGCAGCGGCAAGCCGCACGCGCCGAATTGGCTGCGTTGAGCACGCCGCCATTTGACTGCATGACGCGAAAGGGACCGGTGAAGCCCGCGCCGCGCAGTTCGGTCTCGACGCGTTCCAGATAGCGCGATAGGAGTGGCTGCAGATAGGCGTTGATGACAGTGGTGGAGGTGCGCTCGAACTCACCGATCTCCGGCAGAACCTCATGGCTCAGCGAGATGAAGACGCCGCGCGCGGTATCCTCGATAATGCGCCGGCAGGCCTGCTCGTTCTCGGAGTTGGTGTAGCTGTGGAGGAAGACGACCGCAATAGATTCGACACCCTTAGCGACGAGGGCGCCGACGGCCGCGCGAACCGCGACCTCGTCGAGCGGGACGCGGATATGACCGGTTGCCTCGGTGCGCTCTGGCACGTCGACGCGCCTGTCGCGCGTGATCAGCGGCTCGAAAGTGCCCTTCATGCCATAGGGCGTGGGCCGCGTGCGGCGGCCGAGCTCGAGAAGGTCGCGGAAGCCGTGGGTCGCGAGCAGGCCTGTACGGGCACCCTTGCGCTCCAGCAGCGCGTTGGTCCCGACGGTCGTGCCATGGGCCACGAAGCGCAGCAACGCTATGTCGGCCAGCGACTTCAGCCCGGCGACGAAGCCTTCGGCCTGATTTCGCGTCGTCGCCACCTTGCCGACGCTGACCTGTCCGGTCGCCTCGTCAACGAGGCAGATATCGGTAAATGTGCCGCCAACGTCGACACCCGCAACCAGGCTCATATCTCCTCCAAGCTCACGCGATGAGTGTTATCGATAACATAAATCACTCACCGCGCAACCCGTGGTCAGAAAATTTCTATTATCAGGAAATATTCAGGCGCTTTCGCGGCGCACGATCGAGAAGCCGCAATCGATGACGGACGGGCCGTCATAGGTGCCGGCGATACGCTTCAGGATCACATCGGCGGAAATCCGGCCAATTTCGAAGCGGGGCAGTCGCACAGTCGTCAGCGACGGCACGAGCTCGGCCGCGAGTTCGACGTCGCCGAAGCCGGTGATGGCGATCTCGTCGGGAACCTTTCGGCCCATGCGAAGGGCCTCCATCAGCGCGCCGATGGCGAGCGTATCAGATGCGCAGAGCACCGCATCAACGTCTGGGCGCGCGGCCAGCAACTGGCGCAGGCCCTCGCGGGCGGGCTGCGCGCCAAAGGCCGGCACGCCGATCTCGAGCGATTCGTCTTGCGGCAGGCCGAGCACCGCGCGCGCCTTGCGATAACCGTTGCGGCGGTCCACGGTGCGGTCATTGTTCAGAAAAGCCAGATACATCAATGCGACGCGCCGGTAGCCCCATGCAAAAAGAGACTGGGTCATCTGGTAGGTGGCATCGAAATTAGAGAAGCCGACCGCCAAGTCGAAGGGCTCCTTGGGTAGGGTCCAGAGCTCCACGACCGGCGCGTCGCTGTTCTCGAGTATCGCGCGGGTCCCCACCGTGTGCTCCGAGCCGGTGACCAGGATACCGGCTGGTCGCCAGCCGATCAGTCCCATGAGCTGGGCCTCTTCGATAGCGATGTCGAATTCGGTCTCGCCGAGAAGCAGGTGGTAGCCGTGTTCGGCGAGGCGCCGCGACAGCACCTCAATCATGCCGGAAAAGACCGAGTTCATGACCGTCGGGAACAGCGCGATCACCACCTGGCTGCGCCGCGAAACGAGGCTCCGGGCGGCATAGTTGGGGATGAACCCACTGCGGTGGATCGCCTCCTCCACCCTGTTGCGGGTCTGGGCCGAGACCTTTTCGGGCGTGCGCAGCACCCGCGAGACGGTCATCGCGGTCACGCCGGCCAAGCGGGCAACGTCGGACATGCGGGCCATGCCGCCAGAGGCTGCGGCGCCCGCTCTGAGGCGCGACGCCTTGCGCTGGTCCTTGTCGTCGCCGCGGGCCATGAAGGAGGCTGGGCTTAGCCCGCCGCGCCCAAAGTGGGGCCGGCACTTGCGCCTGCTACCAGTGTCATTCCTTGCCTCGCACGTCCTGAAGCCATTGTCTTGCGGCATTGAAGGCGAGAATTCCATCGGAGGGCGCGAAGAAAACGTTGCAACCCTTGGATTTCCACCGGGCGATCTCGGCGGCGGTGTAGATCCCCATTGCCGTGGCCCTTCCACCCCTGGCGCGGGCAGCGTCCAGTATACGGTCGGTGGCGGCCAACACATCGGCCGATTCCACGTCGCCCGGCGTGCCGTAGGACGAGGCGAGATCAGAACGCCCGATGAGCACCGCATCGACGCCGGGCTCCGCCGACAGGATCCCGTCGATATCGTCCACCCCTGCCCTGTCCTCGACCTGCGCGAATAGCACCAGCCGCTCGTTCTGGGCGCGGCAATGCTCCAGAAAACGGCCGCGATGGGCACCATATCCGGTCATGCGCGTCAGTGTGCAAGTGCCACGGGTCCCCTCCGGTGGGTACAACATGGCGCGCGTCGCGCTGGCCACATGCGCGCCGTTCTGCACGAAGGGCACGACTAGCCCGTCGGCGCCGATCTCCAGGCACTGCAGAATGAGCTTCTCCGAGTTCTCGCTAACGCGGATCAGCACTGGCAGCTTGTGCAGGTTGGCCGCCCGGATCATGTGCTGGATCGTGTTCCAGTCCTTCGGGCTGTGTTCCATGTCGACGATGATGTAGTCCATCCCCGCCAGAGCGAGGATCTCCACCATCTCAGGACTCGCCAGGAAGACGAAGCTTCCCACGACCGTCTCCCCCCTGGCAATTCGTTTCTTCAGCATGTTCGGTTCCCTGCCGCGCGCGGCCTGTGGACTGTGCGCCACTGGCTCGGGCTGGCGTGCACCATGTTATCGCTAAATACGATTCGCGCAATCGCTTATGACTGCCATATCCGTCAACGCAGATGTCACGATGCGTGCTATTGCCCTGCCTTCTGTGTCAACGCCCAGGCCCTTAAGGGTCGCCGACACGCCTCACGTATCTCTGCCCGCCCGATCTCGGAGATGACATTCCGGAGCTCCGTGTTGGGCTCAGGGATCGCCGCGCCATGCAGATCTGGCTCCAAGGGCTCCTTGCCTCGTTCCGATGCTTAATGCGACGTTTTGTCGCACTTGATCTCGGCGTTTCGACAAGTGCGTTGAGTACCGCTATCGCCAGGATGGAGCAGAACCTCGGGTGCGCGCTTATTCAACCACACCACGCGCAGTGTTTCGCTAACCGATGCGGGGCGGAGTTTGTCGAGCAGGTCAGTCCAGCTGCTTTTCACTACATTCACGAGGCGAGACCGCCGCGCGATCGCACCAAGTGACGCCGTCAGACATCCTGCGCATCAACGCCTTTGGCGATCCTGTCATTCGGGCCGGGGCTGGCATCGATCCGGATCATCTTGCCATGGTGCTGCATTCGGTCCGCGCTTGATCCCTACTGGTGATGGTGGATGACACCCGCTCTCCGGCATCAAAGTGTGCCAAAATCGTTGCCGAGGCAACATAAGGGGAGTCACCCACAATGCATCCTACCACCATCGGCATTGATCTCGCCAAGCACGTTTTCCAAGTCCACGGCATTAATGCTGCGGGCACGGTTGTGATCCGCAAGAAGCTCCGGCGATCGGAGGTAAAGCCGTTCTTCGCAAAACTTCCATCATGCCTGGTCGGCGTGGAGGCTTGTGGCACCGCGCACCACTGGGGAAGGGAATTGACGGCGCTTGGCCATGAGGTTCGGCTGATGCCGGCGGGTTACGTCAAACCTTATGTCAAACGCGGCAAAAATGATGAGGTCGACGCCGAGGCGGTGTCCCGGCCGACAATGCGGTTCGTGCCGGTCAAGAGCGCCGAGCAGCAAGCGATCCTGATGCTGCATCGAACCCTGCCGTTCCAACGATGCCTACCTTGAGCCCGAAGTTGCGCAATAGACCAATGGCCCGGCTTCAAGTCCGATCCGAACGAATTGCCACGCGGGATTTCTCAAGGTTTGGACGAGGTCTCCGGGTGGCTGGGGACTTTTATCTCGCGGCAGATCGTACCCGCTTCGTCCAGAACGCATATCGAGGTCTCTTTTACCGAGACGTCCAATCCGGCATAATGTTTCATGCTGCGCTTCCTTTCCTGATGCTTGTGGCTGTTCCAAACAGACCACGTTCTATCATCAGCTCGAAGCGCAGCACCTCTGCACCCAACGTCCGAGATTGGGCTCAAGCCGAATACCCCATCTGTTGCAACGTTTTGAATACCGGCACCGTGGCAAGGAGAGTCTCTGACATTTTCGGAGGATTGAATGTTCAAGGGCCGCCAATTCGACCAGTCGGTGATCCTGCTTTGCGTGCGCTGGTACCTGGCCTACAATCTGAGCTTGCGTGATCTGGAGGAGATGATGGCCGAGCGGGGTATTGCCGTCGATCACACGACCATTCACCGCTGGACCGTCGGTTACGCACCGCTATTGCTGGAGCGCCTGCCGTCGGCCAAGCAGTTCTTCACAAAGGCGCTGGCGCGTCATGGCCGGCCCGACCGCGTCGTCATCGATGGTAGCCAAACCAACCACGAGGCAATCGTTTCCTGTAACACCACAAATCGTTTGCAGGCTCTCGACGCCGACTGAAGCCGATCTAAATCCGCAAGAGTAAGTACCTGAACAACCGTATTGAGCAGGACCATCGGCGTATCAAGCGCCGCATCCGGCCAATGCTTGGCTTCAAATCACAGGCATCAGCGGCGATCATCCTGTCCGGCATCGAAATGGTCCACATGATGCGCAAGCGACAGGCGAGATACGCCTTCAATCCGAGTCCGTCCTTGGCAGAGCAGTTCGCATTTCTTGCCGCATAAGGGCCTCGGACCAGGCCTCTTTGCGCTTCCAGTCATGCCGATCACAATGGGACCATCGGGCACGAGGCTGGTTACAACAATCGACAACAGCCGCGAAGCCAGCGTTCGCGGGTTCCAAAGCGCACGATTGAGAAGCTGATGGTAGACGGCAAAGTTGGTCGCCTCGGCGCGACCGGTGATCCGCAAACAGGCAGTCACTGTACGCTTGCCCGGAGACAAGATCGCTCCCATCGCCAGAACCAGCGAATGGTCCCAACTGGGTGCAGTGAACCAGAAACGAAACGGCGACAGACATTGGCGAAGGATGTGCGGAACGGCATCTCCCGGTCCGACGCGATAATCATTGTGATCGGTCATCCATAGTTTCGAATCCGATCAAACGAAAGAGGCAAGGCAGGCGACTGCGGCGAATTGAATCACCTGGATCAGACGACGGAAAACGAGAGCGCCGAATGCACTATTCTGGCCCGGACGCGGCATATCTGCGCCACCAACAAATCCAAATTCCCGAGGAGTTTTGTACAAAGTCGAGTTAAGGGAAAGCGACTAAAGAACCTTTTCGGTGTGGTTTGTTTTCAAATCAATTCTTAACTGACTCGCGCAGGATGAACTTCTGGATCTTTCCTGTCGCCGTCTTGGGGAGTTCCC
The DNA here is from genome assembly GCF_054489405.1 of Mesorhizobium sp. A623. Lineage (NCBI taxonomy): Bacteria > Pseudomonadati > Pseudomonadota > Alphaproteobacteria > Hyphomicrobiales > Phyllobacteriaceae > Mesorhizobium > Mesorhizobium sp. A623. Next base: position 8,027 of record NZ_JBTMXB010000054.1, on the reverse strand, counting down.
GGAATGCGGAGCGCCGGGGCACCTTGAAGCCGGCCAGATGCTGGCGACTGAATGACAGGAGTTCCTCCGCGGTTGCCGATGCGCCGGGCTTGAACTCGATGAAGGCGCAAGGAACCTCGCCCCATTTGTCATCAGGAGCGGCAACCACAGCAGCCAGCAGCACGGCCGGGTGCTGGTGCAGCACGCTCTCGATCTCCAGGCTGGAAATGTTTTCGCCTCCCGAAATGATCACGTCCTTGGACCGATCCTTGATTTCCACATATCCGTCAGCATGCATGACAGCGATATCTCCGGTGTGGAACACGCCGCCCGCAAAGGCCGCTTCGGTGGCGGCCTTGTCTCGATAGTAGCCGGACATCAGCGTGTTTCCCCGCAACACGATTTCCCCCAGCGCGGATCCGTTACGGGCGACGTCGTCGCCCTGTTCATCGACCACCCGAACGCTGCTTGCAGTCACATGCCGGATACCCTGGCGAGCGAGCAGTCGCGCTTTGCTTTGTGCGTCCTTGGCCGCGTCCTTCTCATCAAGAACGCAAAGCGTTGCGGGTCCATAGGATTCAGTCAGCCCATAAAGATGGATGGGATCGAATCCCAGCGAATCCAGTTGCGCAATCAACGCGCTGGTCGGCGAAGCGCCCCCGGTCACTACGGTCAGTCGGCACGTCGCGTCTTTCGTCGCCGCAGCCGGATGGTTGATCATCATGTAGAGCACCACCGGGGCGCAGCTCATATGCGTCACCCCATGGCGCGCGATTGCTGCGAAAATCAGATCGGGATCAACCCGATCCAGACACACATGCAGGCCGCCCGCTGCCGTCACCGCCCAGGTGTGGCACCAGCCGTTGCAATGGAACATCGGCAGGGTCCAGAGATAGACGGACTGATGGATCAAACCTAGCGCCAGCACATTGCCCAGCGCATTCAAGTAAGCGCCTCGATGATGATAGACGACGCCCTTTGGCTTGCCCGTGGTTCCCGACGTATAGTTGAGGCAGATCGGTTGCCACTCGTCTGCAAGCTCCACAGCGTCATCGGGCAAAGCCAGCACGTCTCCATCATCGAGAAAGTCGAGTTCCCCGTCGCCGCTGTTGCCACCAGGTTCGGCGAAGAGGAAAAGCGGCACCGCCGCCGCCAAGGCCGCCTCTTGGGCGGCCGGCAAGCAGGCTGCGTCCGCGATCACGACACGGCTTTCGGAGTGCTCCAATATGTAGCCGACGGTAGCTGCATCCAACCGTGTATTGATCGTATTGAGCACGGCGCCAACCATCGGGACGGCGTAGTGGGCAGCCAGCATTTCGGGGCGGTTCTGCGCGATCACCGAGACAACCTCGCCTGGTTTCACGCCCTCGCGACGCAGGAATGCGACAAACCTCGCGACGATCCTTGAGAATTCCTGGTAGGTCCATACATCGTCGCGCCAAGCAACAGCCGGGCGCTCGGGAAACGCCAAAATCGCTCGCTCCAGGAAGTCCAGCGGAGTTAGCGGGCGATGATTGGCTGCGCGCGCCCTAAGATGGCTTTCAATACGCATTCTGTTCCTCCTCCAAACAATTGTCTAATGGAGGGCCGATCAAGGCACGGCACTCCAAGTTCCTGTTCCCGGCACATGTTCTCGTGTCGAAGCCGACCTCCCCTTTCGGGCACCGCTCCAAGGCCATTCAAAGGCGCCTACCCCGCCTGCACTACCATCGCCATGCCCTGTCCACCGCCGATGCACATGGTAACCAGGCCATAGCCGCCACCCACACGCTGGAGCTCATAGAGAGCCTTTACCGTGAGGATTGCGCCGGTCGCGCCGACCGGGTGGCCGAGCGCGATGGCGCCACCATTCGGGTTCGTGATTTCCGATGGGAAACCCAGCTCGCGCGACACGGCGCACGCCTGCGCGGCAAAGGCTTCATTGGATTCGATCACCTTCAGATCGGCAACGCGGATCCCGGCACGGGCGAGCGCCTTGCGCGTAGCATCTACCGGCCCAAGCCCCATCACCGCCGGATCGATACCGGAATGCGCATAGGCGACGATGCGGCCCAGTATCTCGCGTCCTTCGGATCGCGCCGTTGCTTCCTCCATCAGGACCAGCGCCGCCGCACCATCATTGAGGCCGGAAGCGTTTCCTGCCGTAACGCTGCCTTCCTTTGCAAAAGCCGGACGCAACCCCGAAAGACCTTCGATGGTGACATCGGCTCGAACGTGCTCGTCCTGATCGAAGAAGACAGAACCCTTCTTGCTCTTGATTTCCACGGGAACGATCTGTGCCTTGAACCGTCCCTCGGCAATCGCACTCGCGGCGCGCCGATGGCTTTCGACGGCGAAGCTGTCCTGCTCCTCACGCCCGATGCCGTTTCGCGTCGCGACATTCTCGGCCGTGATGCCCATGTGACCATTGCCGAAGGGATCGGTCAGAACGCCCAAGACCATATCGGTCGCCTTGGAATCGCCGAGGCGCTGGCCGTCGCGAAGCGCCTGCAGCAAGTATCCTCCCCGGCTCATACTCTCGGCGCCGCCCGCGATGGCGCAGTCGGCATCTCCCAGCATGATCGTCTGCGCCGCTGTTATGATCGCCTGCAGGCCGGAGCCGCAGAGCCGGTTGAGCGTCAGGCAGGGGACTTCATTGCCAAGCCCGCCTTCAAGCGCCGCGACGCGGGACAAATATGCGTCACGTGGCTCGCCATGGATGACGTTGCCGAAGACCACGTGACCGACGCGCTCAGGCTCGATACCGGCGCGTGCGACCGCCGCCTCAAGCGCGACCGTTGCCAGCCGGGTGGCTGGCACATCCTTGAGCGAACGCCCGAAAGTGCCGATCGCGGTGCGCGCGGCCGAAACGAAAACCACCTGATTTGTCATTGTTCATCTCCCTGAAGCTGTGCGTCGCGGCCGTTAACGCCGGCACATGGTCCTTTACGCCGCCTCCCAGCGGGCGCTTGCAAACAATTGCGCCTCACCAGGGTCGTGCGCCGTCGATGATTTCCAGCGCTCGGCTGGCGAAGCGGCCGGCCAGCGGTGCGACCTTGGTGGCGTCCGCCGCAGCCGCATTGCCGGCCCGGGCGCGGTCGGCAATGCCGACGAAGATGACGGCGAAGCGGAACAGCGAAAAGACGAGGTGGAACCTTTCGAGTGGCGCCGTGGGCACCGCATGCGCGAAATAATGGTCGAGGAATTCGCGCTGCGTCGGAATGCCGAGTTCCGCGAGGTCGAGACCAAGGATGCCGCCATATTCGTCCGGCGCCGAGTGCCAGGTCATCGAACAGAAGCCTAGATCGGCCAGCGGATGGCCGAGCGTCGACAATTCCCAGTCGAGGATGCCGATCACCTCGGGTTTTTCGCTATGGAACAACAGGTTGCCCAAGCGGAAATCGCCATGCGCGATCGACACGTGGCCATCGTCCTCGGGCACGTGCTGCGGCAACCAGTCGGCCACCGCCTCGAGCGCCGGGATGCGGTCGCCCGGCGATTCCGTCATCTGCTTGGTCCAGCGGGCAATCTGGCGCTCGAAATAATTGCCCGGCCGGCCGTAATCGCCGAGGCCGACGTCGTCCGGCCGCACGGCATGCAGCTTCGCCATCGCTTCGGCCATGCCGAGATAGATGCCGCGCCGTTCGTCAGGCGACAATCCCGGCAGCGAGCAATCATGAAAGACGCGGCCTTCCAGTCGTTCCATCAGATAGAAGGACGTGCCGAGCGGCTCGTCGCCATTGTGATAGAGCACCGGCCCTGGCACCGGCACATCGGTCGGGGCCAAGGCTTCAAGCACCCGATATTCCCGATCGACGGCATGCGCGCCGCGCAGGATCGGCCCCGCTGGTTTCTTGCGCAGCACCATGCGGCGAGCACCGAAATCGACGAAATAGGTCGGGTTGGACTGGCCGCCGCCGATCCGCTCAAGCCTCATTTCGGCATAGCCGAAATGGCCCTTCAGAAAGCGTTGCAGGGCGGCGGGATCGAAGTCCACGTTAATGACACTGGTCATCCTGCCTTCCTTAGGCACCTGCTCACGGCTTCGCCTCGCCTTCGACGTCCCAGCGCCAGAAGCCGGGCCCTTCCTCGTTGAGGAAACGGTTGAGCACCATCTTGTGCACCTCGTCGGCGCCGTCGACCAGCCGCGCCTGACGGGCATAACGGTAGATCCATTCGAGCACCGTGTCCTTGGAATAGCCGCGCGCGCCGTTGATCTGGATCGCCACGTCGGCGGCGTCATGCAGCACGTTGGCGACCTGGACCTTGGCCATCGACACTTCCTTGCGGGCAAAGCCGCCGCGGTCGAGTTCCCACGCCGCTTTCATCACCAGCAAGCGGCCGATCTCGATACGCATGGCAAGATCGCCCAGTTTGAGCTGAATGCTCTCACGGTCGGCAAGCCGCACGCCGAACCCGTAACGCTCGGCGGCATAGGCGCGCGCGATCTCGACGCAGCGCTTGGACAGGCCGAGCCAGCGCATGCAATGGGTGAGCCGCGCGGGCCCAAGCCGAACCTGCGTCACCTTCATGCCCCGGCCCTCGCCGGCAAGCAGGTTTTCGACCGGAATTTCGAGCCCGTCGAACTCCAGCTCGCAATGGCCGCCATGCTCCTCCGGCCCCATGATCTCGATGCGACGCTTGATGCTCCAACTAGGCTGGTCCTTGTGAAACATCAGCGCCGACAGGCCGTGGCGCGGGTCGTCGGAGGTGCGGGCGATCAGGATGAAATGGCTCGCCTCGCCGGCCCCGGTGATGAACCATTTGCGCCCGGTCACGACATAGTTGTTACCGCGTTTCTCGGCGCGGGTGGCGATCATCGACGGATCGGAGCCGCCGCCGGGATGCGGCTCGGTCATGGCGAAGGCCGAGCGCACCTTGCTCTCGACGATCGGCTTCAGCCATTTTTCCTTCTGCTGCGGCGTGCCGAGCGCTTCCAGCACCATCATGTTGCCGTCGTCGGGCGCGGCCGAATTGAAGACGACCGGGCCGAAGATCGAGCGATTCATTTCCTCGTAGCAGACTGCCATGCCCATCTTGCCAAGGCCGGCGCCACCGGTCTCGGGTTTGAGCTGCAGGCACCACAGCCCGCTCGACCGCGCTTTGGCGCGAAGCGTCTCGAGCAGCGGCAGGGCAATGTTGCCGTGCTCGTCATAGGAGGCCTTGTCGGCCTCCAGCGGCAGTATCTCGCGCGCGACGAAATCGGATATGCGGGCGCGATAGTCTTCGACGTGGGCGGGGATGTCAAAATTCATGACGACACTCACAGAGATGAAACGAGATGGCCGCCATCGACCTCGATGGACGAACCGGTGATGTAGCTGCCGGCGGCTGACGCTAGCAGCAGCAACGCGCCGTCGAGCTCCTGCGGCTGGCCGAGCCGGCGCTGCGGGATTCGCTTGATGAGGCCCAGCCCGGCAGCGGAAGCAAAGAACTCGCGGTTGATGTCGGTCTCGATATAGCCTGGGCACAGCGCGTTGAGGCAGATGACGAGCGGTGCCAGCATCATGATACGCGCAAGTTTTGTCACGACCGCGATCTCACCGGCTGCGGCTCCGCCCTGGAACCCCGCGCCAACGACCTGTGCAACCTCATGAACTGATAGACCGATCCAAAGGCCGTAGGTACGATCCGAGATTCCCGCCAGCAGCGCCAGGAACGGAAACAGGAACATGGCGATTGTGCCGAACAGCGTGATGCAGACAACAGCATAGGCGACATCTTTGTCGTCCGCGCCGGTGACGGCATTTGCTGCGGCTATTGCCGACGCCCCACAAACGGAAGTGCCTGCGGCAAGCAGATGCACAGTTGGCGATCGACGTCGAGCTGCCGCCCCATCCACAGCGTGAAGGGAAAAGTGGAGGCCAACCCAAACGCCGCAAAACCTACCCCCCGCACGCCAATGTCGCCGAGTTGTGCAAACGAAATTTGCAGGCCAAGCAGCGCAACGGCTAGACGAAGAAGGCGCTTCCCAGAAAGTGAGATGCCTGACGCCGCCGAAGCGTTGATCCCAACCACATTGGCAAACAACATCCCCACGAAAATCGCCGAGATCATTGGGCTCAGCTGCGACACGAACGGGATATGCCTGAGGCCATAGGCCGATGCTGTGATGACAGCGACCAACACCAGGCCGGGCACATAGCCTGCAAATCTAGTGCCGGCGTTGTCGTTGTAGGTTGTGAAGATTGTCATTTACTGATGCTCGAAATGCCATTTCAAAAAGGCTCTGTATTTTAGCATACCCGGCATTACCGCCTCCATTTGGATTAGACGAACGTTCTAATCGGCATCTACAAACGATCAAACGGAAGCGGCTACGATTTCCAGTGATGAGTGCCGAGGAAACTTTTTAAGCCTGATCCATGGGCATATTTGCGCTCGAGGTGACGGCCATCGCACCGTTGCACGTCGTGGTGAGCGGGGCAGCAAGCTGGCGGGCCGCCGGCTCTGTCATGGGGTACGCTCAGCAGCGATCTGGATATAAAAATGTAGGAGCTTGCTGAGAGATCTCTGAGTGTCCGTTCCAAAAAGGAGTGAGTGATTTCAGCGGGTTGTGATTCAGTCGGATTGCTGAGATTTGACGGAGATCACGGTGGCCTGGACCGAAACCACCCGCCCGCACTATGAGCGGCGCTGCCCGCGCTACGCAAGCGATTTGACCGATGAGGAGTGGGCGTTGATCGAACCGCAGATGCCGTCGCCGAACCGCATCGGGCGACCGCGCAAGACGGACCTGCGCGAAGTGGTAAATGCGCTTTTGTATACGGCCTCTTCGGGCGGTGCGTGGCGGCTTTTGCCGAAGGACTTTCCGCCGTTCTCGACGGTGCAGAAATACTTCTATCGCTGGCGTGACGAGGGCCTGCTTCGGACGATCAACAATGTCTCACAGCCCGTAGATGCGGAAGGTTGGGCGGCCGGACAGTTCGCGCACGCCGCCGAGCTCGACCAGCCGGTCGAACAGGCGGCGCAGGCCGCGGTCGCTCATGCCAGCGATCTTTTCGGAAGCGACGATCGCGTCGCCGGACAAGAGCCTTTCGACGACAATGTCCGCCGCCTTGGTCCTGAGTTTCGGCGCAACGGCAAGAAGCCGATCCGCGCGGCGCTCGAGCTCGGCGGAAAGATCAATCGCGCGCAGCGCAGCCCTGGCCTGCGCGGCAAGCAGACTCTTCGCACGGTCGGATTCATCCTCGATAAGGGCCGCCGCAATGGCAACTTCTGATCGGCGCGGACGGCTGGCACCGATGCCCGTAACCACCTCGACGCCTAGCAGCGGTATGGCATGCGTCCAGCCCAGCCGCTGCGCCAGTAGGGCGTCGGCCAGCCAGGCTCCGATGAAACGCCCGAAGCCATAGCGTTCAGCGACCGCGAAGGCGCCGGTGAGCATCCCTACCACCCCTGCCCCTGCGCCGAGTTGCCGAAGCTCGGTAGCCAGATCGCCGACCGCCTCGTCGTCTGAGGCGTAACCGAACGCCTCCGACACGGCAGCGAGGTTTTTCTCCGTCAGAAGACCCTCGACGGGCGGGGCGGCCAGCCGGCGCCAGCCAAGCAGCAAACGGCCGGCGGGGCCGACGGACAAAAAATCACCCGGTCGCGTCAGCAGTACGGCGTCCCGCAGCGCGGCTTTTCCTCGACGCGGCCCACCTGTTTCACGCTTACCGTCGCGGTGGCAAGCGCAGCCGCTGGCGCCAAGCGCCGGCCCATCGCTCTTCTCGGCGGACCACCGCGTCGAGCGCGCCGATGGCAGCACCGGCGACGAGCGCGATGTCCTCGATCTCTTTGCCGGCAACGGTTTGCGCATCGGCAACGGCGCGGCGCAGCCAGGCCGGCACAGGAACCGACACGGCATGCGGCGCGGCGTCGGCCGGGGCGGTTTGAAGGAGCGCGGAGCGTTCCGGCGAAAGAATCATGGCTGGCAGCGGGGCTTACGGCGGCGCTTTCTACTACATTTCTCGTCCAAAACCGCACCGCCTGTCGCTTATATAAAACGAACGATAATGTTGCCTTATCGTTCGTTATGCCATAGCCTGCGCCAATGGCCCGAAACCTCGATCAAACCCCCGAAAATC
>NZ_JBTMXB010000053.1:0-20037 GCF_054489405.1 Mesorhizobium sp. A623 | reverse complement strand
AGATCAATCGTGTAGGTCTGGGTGCCGTTGGTCTTGCCGTGCGAATCGTAGCGCTTGAGCGTGTCCGAGCCGATCTGGGTCCACTTGTCGCGTGGCTTCAACTCCACGTCGTTGGGAATCGGCATGTTGGATGCCGCCTGCGCCAGTTCGCCGAAGGTGGCACGCTTGTCGGTGCCATGCGAGACGACACCTCCGGCAACGGTGATCTCGCCGGCCGGTACGTTCCAGTTCTTGGAGGCAGCCGCCACCAGCATGGTCCGCGCTGCTGCTCCCGCCTTGCGGTAGCGCTCCCACGACGAGGTCATGGAGGTGGAGCCGCCGGTGCCCTGCATGGCCCCGCCCCAGGCGAGGTTGCCATAGAGCGCGGTGTTGCCCGCGCCGCCAATTACGTCGACCTGCGCCCAGTCGCCGTCGAGTTCCTCCATCACAAGCGTAGCGATGCCAAAGTACGAACCTTGCCCCATCTCGAACTGCGAGGAGTGGACGATGATTTTGTTCTCAGGCGTGATCTCGACATAGGCCTGGAACGGGTTGGCCGCAGCTGCGGCAGGAGCCGATTGCGCCAGCGCCGGTTCGGCAGCTATCAGCCGGTAGCCGACGGCGAGACCGGCAGCGGCAGCCGTGCCGATTAGAAACTGGCGGCGCGTCGTCTGAACGGCTTCTTTCTTCATACGGTACTGCAACATGGTCATGCCTCCAGCCGGTGTGCGGCTTCATGTATAGCGGCGCGGATGCGATGATAGGTGGCGCAGCGGCAGAGATTGCCGCTCATGGCCGAATCGATGTCATCGTCGGTAGGTTTGGGCGTCTCGGCCAGAAGAGCAGTTGCCGACATGATCTGTCCGGACTGGCAATAGCCGCATTGCGGCACGTCCATCTCAGTCCAGACGGCCTGCACCGTTTCGCCAACCTTGCCCGTAACACCTTCGATCGTAGTGATGGAGGCGCCCTCGATATCGCTGACCATGGTCTGGCAGGAGCGTGTCGGCGTGCCGTCGATGTGAACCGTGCAGGCGCCGCATTGCGCGAGGCCGCAGCCGAATTTTGTTCCCGTCAGTCCGATGACATCGCGAAGCGCCCAGAGCAGCGGCATTTCCGGATCGACGTCGAGCGTTTGCGCTTCGCCATTGAGGGTGAAAGCGACCATGGCTTGTTCTCCTTGTCTTGAGCTGGTTATCGTATTGCGCCTCTAACGGCCGGGACGCTGGCATGTTGTCGAGGCGGAGCTGTCCACAGACTAGGTGCGGGCCGCCAAGCCAACAAGCAGCTAGGTGGCCAGTCAAGAGATCGTGAAGTGGGGCGTGATTGGAGATGAGATACATGATCGGCTGAGATCTGCCCCCAACGGCATTGAGCTTACCGGTCTGCGCCATTGCTGCACCGTCCGACGGAGATTTGCGCAAAGAATACCTTCCCAACCGGGCCGTTCCACATATGAGGAAGATCCGATTTCGCTGCCAGCGAGATAACCACAGACGATTTTATGGTTTCATCGCCTCGGCGATCAGTTCGACCGAGTGCAATCGTGCCTGATGGTCATAGACGTCGGAGACGATCATGACCTCGTCGACGCCCGTTTCCGCGATGAAGGCTTGCAGCTCCGAGCGCACGGTATGAACGGAACCCACAACCGAGCGCTCCAGCATGCGCAGGGCCTGCGCCCGCTCATTCGGTGACCAGTAGGTTTCGATATCGTCGATGGGTGGTCTGCTCAGCCCGCGCCGGCCGCTGAAGATGTCGGCGAAGGACATTTGCTGGGTGGTCGCGAGCCGCTTTGCTTCGGCGTCGGTATCGGCGGCGATGACGTTGATGCCCGCCACCGCATAGGGCCGCTCGAGTTGCTCGGACGGCTTGAAGCGGCTGCGGTAGAGGTCGAGCGCGGGCAACAGCAGGTCTGGCGCGAAATGTGAAGCGAAGGCGTATGGCAGGCCGAGTTCGGCCGCCAGCATCGCCCCGAAATTGCTTGAACCCAGTATCCATAGCGGCACGTTGGTTCCGGCCGCCGGCACGGCGACGATGCGCTGGTCCGGGCTGGCAGGCGCAAGAAACGCCTGGAGCTCCAGTACATCCTGCGGAAAATGCTCCGAGGCGTCGGGAGCGCGCCGCATCGCCCGCACGGCGATCTGATCGGTGCCCGGCGCGCGGCCAAGCCCGAGATCGATGCGTCCGGGATAGAGCCGCTCCAGCGTGCCGAACTGCTCGGCGATGATGTAGGGCGCGTGGTTAGGCAGCATGATGCCGCCGGCTCCGACCCGGATCGTCCTGGTGCCGCCGGCGATATGGGCGATGACGATCGACGTGGCGGCGCTGGCGATCCCCGCCATGTTGTGATGCTCGGCCACCCAGACCCGCTTGTAGCCCCATTCTTCCGCGTGGGACGCAAGATCGCGCGCATTGTTGAGCGCCGTCCCGGCGTCGGTGTCCTGCGTGACGCGGACGAGTTCGAGAATTGAGAGCGCCGTCATTTCGGTTCCTTTCCGGCAGCGGAACGTTCGATCGCATCAAGCGTCTCATGCAATGCGACGGCATCGCGGAAGCTGGGTGCCGAGCGCGTGCCCGAACGAATATCCAGCGCGATCAAAGCATAGAGGCGGGCGACATTGCGGGCGACCGAACTGTCCGGCCAGCCGTCATAGGCCGAGGCGGGCGGCGTCAATGGGACAAGTTCGCTCGTGTCACCAGTGGCACCCCGGATCGACAATTGCACGATCTGGGCATGGCCGGTGGCGCCCGTCACCTGGATGTCGCCTTGCGTGCCGTTGATCTCCCACAGCAGATTGGTCCCGCGAGACATGCCCCCACGATAATGGATCGAGAACGCCGCTCCGCTTTCAAGCGCGCCATGCACAAGGACCTGGTCGTGAGAGGTCGTTGGGATCGTCTCTCCCGTGTCGGTGACATGCGTGGTCTTGCGACGCGTGATCATGCGCGCGGAGATATCACCGAAACCACCCAGCACTTCGCGCATCCCGGCAAGCGTGTGCCCCAGCGGAATGCTGAGCAGGGTCGCGCCATTGCTCTTGTCGTAGAGATAGGCGTGTGCAGCGTCGGTCTCTGCTGTCCATTGACCGCCGCTGCCGACGAGCGTCGTCGAGAGCACCTCGCCAACATAGCCGTCAGCGATGAGCTGGCGCAGATATTCCACCTCCGGGGCGACGCGCGTCTGCGTGCCAACGGCGGCCACCACGCCTTTCGCCTCGGCGAGATCGGCGAGTTCGCGTGCCTCGGCTAGTCCGTTGCCCAGCGGCCATTCGCAATAGACGTGCTTACCCGCGTTCAGCGCCGCCGTCACCAGTTCATGGTGATGCGGAACCTTGACGGTGATGACGACGAGATCGACCTCGGGCGAATCGACCAGCGCCTGAGCGTTCTCGAAGGCATGTGGCAGACCGAATGCATCGGCGGCCTTCTTCGCGCTGGCAAGGCTGGTGTTTGCGACGCCGACCATCTCATAGGCGTCCGGCAGGGCCTTCAGAGCCGGGATATGGGCCGTCGCGGCCCAGTGAATGCCGGGATTAAGGCCGATGAAACCGACACGGATCGGCTTGTCAGTCATGAGATGCTCCAGTTTTACGAATTGGATCGGACGGATCGGGTGCGCCCGCAGCCGGGCCGCCGGTGAGGTAACCGAAGGCCTGTATCTCCTCGATCAGGTGGGCGGTCGTGCCATAGTCACCAGCCTTGTCGTCAACGAAGGCCGCGCCCAGTGCGCTGAGGAACAGCGCCGGCGCGGAAACCGATTGCCTGGCTGCGCCTTTGGACTGGGCGCGCGACAGAAACTCGCCGGTTATCGTGACGAGCGTCTGGCAGGTGACGGCCAAAGGCGACGCCTGGGCTTCGAAGGCGTCGATGAACGGCCGGGGGAGGCCGTTGAAGGCGCTGAGGTATTCCTTGAGCGCCCTCATCCACATGCGAAGCGCATCGGCTGAACCGGGCAGCGCCAGGGCTTCGTCGCGCCGGGACAGAAGAACTGCCTGCCGTTCGTGCAGCACTTCGCAGAGCAGATGTTCGCGCGAAGGAAAATGGCGATAGAGCGTGCCGGGCCCGACGCCTGCGGAGCGAGCGATCTCGTCAAGCGAAGCATTGACGCCGTCGCGTACGAAAGCCGCCTTCGCCGCATCGAGGATAAGCCCGCGATTGCGCCTGGCGTCCGCCCGCTGAACGCCGGTCCCTGCATCAACGTCTCGACTGGCTGAATTTTTTTGACCCCTCATAGGGCCGCAGATAATTGGAGAGTGTCTCCGTTTCAAGAGCGCCTTGAGATTTTCGTTTCTGCGCCGGGCTGTTGATCACTTGGTTCACGGTCGATTTCACATAGCCGGTCGACACCCGCTCGTCTCTTGCCGATATGACGCGTAGTCCACCAAGGATCGGATGTTGCGGTAGATGTCGCTCCGAAGCCATTCAGCTTACGCCCTCATTTCAGGGCTCTGTGCTTTGCACTGCACCGCCTGTAAGCTGCCGATCCAACCGTCCGCCGGGACGATGGGAAGACCGAAAGCTTTCCCGGTATCGTAGAGGGCTTAACCCGAGTCGGCGCTGAAACGCGGCTCTCATCTGCTGAGGGTTGGCGAAGCCGCAATCGAATGCGATGACCTTAATCGGGCGTTCCGTCGCTTCAAGCATGTTGCGCGCCTGATCGATACGGACACCTTCGACGAAGTCGTGCGGTGTTTGCCCCAGTTCCTTCACGAACAGGCGTGCCACCGTGCGTTCGCTCGTGCCGGCAATGCGGGCCAGGCGTTCGACGGAAAACGGCTCCGCGAGATGATTGACGACATAGGCCTGGACCTCGCCGATCGGCGAATCCGGGTCGCCTCGTGGGACCAATAGCGGACTGAACTGCGACTGGCCGCCCTGGCGGTGGGCAACGACCACCAACCGCTTGGCGCAGGCGAGTGCGAGTGCCTCGCCATGATCCTCGCCCACCAGCGCAAGCGCGAGGTCGATGCCCGCGGTCACGCCCGCCGATGTCACCAGCGCACCGTCACGAGCATGGATGCGGTCATACTCCACCCGGCAGGCAGGGAAGCTTGCCGCAAGCTGCGCGGCATTCTGCCAATGCGTCGTCGCGACACGACCATCGAGCAGCCCGGCGTGGCCGAGCACGAATGCGCCGGTGCAGATCGATCCATAGCGCCCCGCTAGCGTGCCCCAGTTACGCAGCCAGTCCACCATGGCGGCATCCGGCCGGGCCTCTGGCAGCGACGGTCCGCCCGCCACGAGGACAATGTCGAAGCGGCGGCCCGCCTGCGCGAAGGCGAGATGCGGGACCACTGACATGCCGTTCGAGGCACGGACGGGATTAGTGTCGGCTGCGATGAGCACGCAATCATACGTCTCGTCAGCTCGGAGGAACGCGTTCGCTTCGGCAAAAACGTCGAGCGGACCAGCTACGTCCAGCGCTTGCACACCATCATGGATGATGAGCGCCACTTCTCTTTTCGCCATCAAATCGCCTCCAGTATCGTTTCGGGCAGCTTATCGCACATGGTTGGCAGATTTTCGACGGTGTGTATGTTTGCTGCCAAACGCCTCGCGGGCGATGAATAGCGGTAGTTTCCTCTCACTGGAGATACGAACATGAATGACCCCCTTCTCTTGAAAGCCGGCATCAATGGCATTTCGGTACCAGACAGCAAACTCGGCCGCGCGATCACCGAATTTGTCCGCGATACGGAATCCGAACTGCTTTTCAACCATTCCAGCCGCGTCTATTTCTTCGGGGCGCTTGCTGGGCAGCAGCGCGGCCTCACGTTCAATGCTGAACTGCTCTATGCAGCGACGATGTTTCACGACATCGGCCTTATGCCATCGCGCAGCAGCGCGGACCTGCGCTTCGAGGTGGATGGAGCCAACGCCGCGCGTGATTTCCTGCAGAGCCACGGGCTCGATGCCTACGACATCGAAAAGGTTTGGAACGCAATCGCGCTGCACACCACGCCGGGCGTGCCGGAGCACATGCACCCGGTGATCGCACTGACAACCGCAGGCGTCGAAATGGACGTGCTCGGGCTCACCTATGGCGAATATGACGACGCGACACGCGAAGCCGTCGTCGCTGCCTTCCCGCGCTCGCCGCGGTTCAAAGAGGACATCATCCAGGCCTTCTATGACGGTATCAAGCACAAGCCTGATACGACTTTCGGCAACGTCAAGGCCGACGTGATCGCCGACAAGGAGCCGCATTTTCATCGCGGCAATTTCTGCTCGGTCATCCGCAATTCACACTGGCACGCCTGACCCATCGCGGAGACCTGTTTCAAGCGCATCAATGCTGCTCTGATCGCTCTATTTCACGTTGTATCGCAGCCAGACGCTGCCATCCGCCAGTTTTTGTGTGTCGATCAGTTCGAATCCGACAGGGTCGACATCGTTGTACTTCGGGTTGCCGTCGAACAGGGAAGCGGATTTTGCCGACCCATCTGCCACGGGCGTCATGACAATGCTGACCTCGTCCACGAGCCCCTCTTTCAGAAGCGACCAGTTCACCCCGCTGCCGCCGTTCAGGAGCAACTCGTTCTTGCAGTAGATTTTCTGGATTTTTGAAACTGCCACTGCGAAGTCCAGTTTCTCCTTACCGGCGATGATGTAGGAGACGTTTATCCGGCGCAGGAAATCCTTGTAGGCATTGCTGACGCTGTCCGGGATGATTTCCACCACATGCGCGCGCGTATTGAAATATGTGATGTAGTTCCGGCTCCATGCCAGTTTTCCGGCGCGATCGATGGCGAAATAATGGATGGTCTCGTCGTGCTCCGCGAGAAAATCGCCCGGCGGCACGTCCTTCGCATCCGGATCGAGATCGGGCTCCTTATAGCGCGTAAAGTTCACTTCGCTTGTCGTGCTGCCGCTCAGCCAGCCGCAATGGTCGCGGTAGAACGGGTCAGGTCCGAGGAACAAATTGTAGTATTCAACTTGCGAGGCCTGGCTTTCTGCGGTCCGCAGATGCGGTCCGTTGATCTTGCCGTTCAGGGACGTGTGCATGTGAATGATGATCTTTGGCCTTGCCATCCTGTGCTGCTCCATCTTGTAGCTTCCGGCACTGAACCCTACGGACGAATGAAGCCCTTGGGCCATGGGTCGGTCAGCCTGCGTTCCTGATTGTTGATGTGCGCCGCCGTCCCGGAGGATGGCGGCGCGCACCACAATGGTATCACCCGTTAATGGAAATCAGAGTTCCTGTGCCGTCGGCCGGAATAGAATTTCGTTGATGCCGACATCTTCCGGCTCGCTGATGGCGAAGGCGACCAGTCGGGCAAAGGTTTCGGCGGGCACTCCGACCTGGCCCACGTAATCCTGGTTGGCCTTCTGCACATCCTTCTCGCTGATGTGGTCCAGAAGCTCGGTCTTGACCGCGCCCGGCGAGATGATGGTGACGCGGATATTGTGGGGCGCCACTTCCTGCCGCAGCCCATCCGAAATGATCCGCACCCCGGTCTTTGTCGCAGAATAGACGGTGGAGCCGGCGAAAATCTTATGGCCCGCGACGGACGAGAGGTTAATGATGTGGCCCGATTTCCGCTCGATCATGTGGGGCAGCGCGGCGGCGATGCCGTAGAGCACGCCCTTAAGATTGACGTCGATCATCTGGTCCCACTCGTCGATCTTGAGCCGATCGAGCGGCGACAGCGGCATAATCCCGGCATTGTGATCAGAACATCGACCTGGCCATAGGTCTTGACCGCCGCATCCACGAGCGCCTTGAGGTCATCGCGTTTGGTCACATCCGTCGCGACCGCAATGGCATTGCCCCCCGCTTTGGTGATTTCCGCTGCGATCGCGTCGATCCGGTCGGATCGGCGCGCGCCGAGAACCACGCTGGCCCCTTCGGCGGCGAGATGGCGGGCGGCGGCCGCGCCCATGCCGCTGGAAGCGCCGGTTATGACGACGACTTTGTTCTTGAGCATGGTGAACATCCTTTCGGTTTGTGACGCCTACTCAAGTGCCGTATTGATCGTCAGTGACACGCTGCAGCCTGTCGACGACCTTGCCGTCCTGGAGCGCGATATGAGGTGGCGGTTTCAGGCGAGGCTCATGGCTTCAGAGTGCCTCGATGCGCAGCGGGTGTTCGCCCCGCACCAGCAACGGCGCTGGCCCGTTATCCAGCCGTCCCAGCCGGATTAGTCCGCGCGACCAGCGATAGGGTCCGTGGAACATCGCCAGATTGCCCCATGGGGCAAAGTAACAGATATCTCCGACAGCCTCGTTCTCGAACTGGCCGCTGCCCTCTTCAGTCAGCTTGCGCGGCAGACGGGCAATCTTCTCATTGGTCGAATAATCGCTGATTGTCAGGTCCAGCGGCAGCATCGACATCAGGTCGCGCGCCGAAGGATTGTCCTCCAGCGTCACCGTGAAATCCTGATCCGCGAAGGTCAATCTCAGACGCATGGCGGCTCCTTCCTGAGTTTGGGTACCGTTCGTCTGCGCATGGACAATGGGGGCGAAGAGGCTGGCGCAACCTGCCGCCAGTAGACTGCGGCGCGAAATTCGGGCGGCATGTGTCATGTCAAACGCCTCCCGGCTTCAGCATGCGCTGCCCGTTGCCGATGAGTGCGACGGCGGCGACGGCCAACACCACACTGCCGATGAAAGTTGCCTGGATCGAAACGCCATCTAGCAGCAGTCCGCCCAGCACCGCGCCGAGCACGATCGAGGCCTGGATCGCCGCCACCATCAGGCTGCCGCCGGCTTCCGGCGCGTCACCCGCGTTCTGCGCCATCCAGGTCATCCAGATGACCGAAAACATGGTGTTCATCGCTCCCCAGATGACCATGAACAGGCCCGTCGCAATGGGGGAGAAGCCGAACAGCAAAAGGCCGGCAGTGGCGCCGCCCATCACCAGCGCGGGCAGCTTCAGGAGGGGCGCGACATTGCCTTTGACGTAACGTCCCGCCGTCCATGTGCCGATGAACCCTGCACAGCCGAGGAGCAGCAGAAGAAAGGAAAGGAGGGTAACATCCACGCCGGTCACCTGTTCGAGGAACGGACGCAGATAGGTGAACATGGTGAAGGCCGAGCCCCAGGACAGCATCACCGCAACCAGCCCGCGCAGGAAATATGGACGTGTCAGCAAGTCGATCATGGCGCGAAAATCCTGCCTTTGACGCACAGGCAGCGACGGCAGCGCGATCACATGCCAAACGAGGTTGATGGCGACGATCGGCGTCAGCGCCCAGAACACTTCGCGCCAGCCGAACATGCCGCCCAGATAGGCGCCGACGGGTGCTGCGAAGGCTGCCGCGATGGCCTGCCCGCCATACATCAAGGCCAGCGCACGCGGCACGTCCGGCGCGGGCACCAGCCGCATGATGACGGCTGTGGCCAGCGCCCAGAAACCGCCGATGCAGAGGCCGAGCAAGGCGCGGCCGATCATCAAGATGGCAAAATTCGGCGCGGCAGCGACGAGAACCAGCGACAGCAGCATGAAGGCGGTCATCGCCACAAGCACCCATTTGCGGTTCAGCTTGCCGGCGGCCGTGGTGACAAGCAGGCTCGCCGCGACCGCGAAAAGCCCGCTGATCGAGATCGCCTGTCCTGTCTGCCCTTCCGTCGCGCCAAGCCCGGCAGCCATCGGGGTCAAGAGGCTGACCGGCATGAACTCCGAGGCAATCAGCATTGCCACGCACAGCGCCATCGTCCAGACGGCGCCCCATGCCGCGTCGGGCCGGTCTTTTGCATCGGTGGTGGTTACGCTCATCAGGTCCGCCATGGTCATGGAATATTGTCTAGCGAAACATAGGCGAGTTCGCTGCTGCCGATTAGCGGCTAAAATCAGCATGGACTTATCGATGCAGTCGATTAATCTCGCTCAGGTACGCGTTTGGGGAAAGCCTCGATGGCCAAGATCGATTTCAATCATCTGACGTGGTTTCAGATGGTCGCTGAAGAACGTAGTTTCACCAAGGCAGCTGCAAAGCTGGGTGTCGCCCAGTCGACGCTCAGCCACACCATCAAGCAATTGGAAGCGCGGATGGGCATCCGGCTGCTGACACGCACGACGCGAAACGTCGCTACGACTGCCGCTGGCGACCGCCTGCTTCAGACCATTACCCCGCGCATGGCCGAGATCGAGGACGAGATCGCTTCATTGATGGCGTTTCGCGAAAAACCTTCAGGCTCCATCCGGCTGACTCTATCCGATCATGCGTTTGACAGCGTCGTATGGCCAAAGCTGAAACCGATGCTCCGCGAGTACCCGGATATCAACGTCGAGTTGCTTCTCGACAGCACGTTCCGAAACATCGTCGAGGAGGGCTTCGATGCCGGTGTGCGATTGGGCGAAAGCGTCGAAAAGGACATGATCGCGGTCCGGATCAGCCCCGACTGGCGGCTCGTGGCCGTCGCCTCGCCGGCCTATCTTGCCGTGAACGGAACGCCCGAGCACCCGCAGGATCTGGTCCGGCATGCCTGTATCAACATGCGTCATGAATCGGCCGGAGGTCTCTACGCCTGGGAGTTCGAGAAAGACGGGCAGGCGCTTCGCGTCAGGGTTTCGGGTCAACTGACGTTCAACAATTCCTACGTGATGATCGATGCCGCGGTAAGCGGCTATGGGATCGCCTACGTTCCCGAAGACATCGCCGAAGACCAGATCGCGCAAGGATCGCTCACGCAGGTTCTCGACGACTGGTCGCCGTTCTTCGACGGATATTTCCTCTATTTCCCCAGCCGCCGCCAGAATCTGCCGGCCTTCCAGCTTGTGGTCGATGCACTTCGGCATCGAGATCAGCTTGTGAGGCGCTGATGATCGCCAAGCTCATATTTACAGCGTGAATGACTCCTCCTTTAGAAGGTGCCGCGTCGCATATTTTGAGCTCCTTTCACAAAAGCCGACAGGCAGGAATCCACCTCGTTGAGGCATTCGAGAGGCGACGTCGGTTGAAAGACGGCAACCGACCTCTAGCCGGACGTTCGACGGTTCGTCTGTGACCCTCGGAAGCGGACATCCGGTCTGCGAGAGACTTATCCAGCTTAGGGCCGGAGAGTGCTCTGCACGCAGTGTATCACCGTGCGATCCAGGTGGCGGTATCGATCACCTCGCCATAGTAAAAGGCGAGAGCCGCCATCAGCGCGGCATGGACCTGCGCGGCAGGCGCGGTTGTCCCATCGAATTCAAGATCGCGGGTCGCGCAGGCATCGTGGATCGTGGTGGTCTGATAGCCGAAATCATTGGCTGCACGGACGGTCGCGTCAACGCACATATGGCTCATCGCACCAATCACTACGACCTCCTCGACACCCTTCTCGTCCAGTGTCTGCTTCAGCGCCGTGTCCCGAAATGAGTTCGGATAGTTCTTGACGATGATAGGCTCACCTTCGGCGGGCTTCACCGCTGCGTTGATCTGCACGCCATCGCTGCCGCGGGCGAAGATAGGGGCTTCAGGCATCGGCATTTCGTGCTGGATATGGACGACCAGATCGCCTTTCTCGCGGGCCGCTGCGATGACTTTCGCCGCGTTGGCAGTGGCTTCCTCGATCCCAACGAGCGGGAACTTTCCCTGGGGGAAATATTCATTCTGGAAGTCGACGACGACGATTGCACGCTTGTTCATGTCCAGTTTCCTTTGTTCGTGGTCAGATCATGGAACTAGAGATGGACGAGACAGGCTTGCATCGCCATTGGCGATGCCGACATAATACAAGGCGATATCGCCACATGAAGGAAATCCTATGACGGGCGAGTCTCCTGTGAAGATTGAGCTGGTGCGTTATCCCGGCGTTCAGATGTCGGCAGTGCTTGGTTTGGCCGATCTATTCGGGATCGCCAATGATGTGGTCCAGAGGCGGTCGGATACCGTAATGCCCCATCTCCTGCGCGTCGGTCAGTGCGACTGGGAGAACGGAGATAAATCGGATGCTTCATCGCCGGACAGCAGGGCGGATGTGCTGATCCTGCCGCCGGCACTTGGTGCGCCAATCACGTCTGAAGCGGCGCGCCCTGCTGTGGATTGGCTGCGTGATTGCCACGCAAGCGGAAGTGTCATCGCTTCGGTTTGCGCTGGCGCATTCCTTCTGGCCGAAACCGGGCTTCTGGACAGGCGCAGGGCAACCACCCACTGGACCCATGCCGAGGTATTCAGCAGCCGCTTTCCGCACGTCGCGCTCGATACAGATCGGCTGATCATCGATGATGGCGACATCATCACAGCGGGCGGGTTGATGTCCTGGACCGACCTTGGCCTGAGATTGGTGGACCGTTTCCTTGGTTCGACAGTGATGCTGGAAGCGGCGCAGATTCTCCTGATCGACCCTCCTGGCCGGGAACAGCGCTTTTACAGCGCCTTTGCTCCCAGACTGAACCACGGCGATGCGGCAATCCTCGGCGTGCAGCATTGGATGCAAGCGACAGGCGGCAAGGAAGCTACCCTGTCCGTGCTGTCGGAACGAGCCGGGCTAGAAGAACGTACCTTCCTGCGCCGTTTCCATAAGGCGACCGGTCTTACTTCGACCGACTATACCCAGAGGCTTCGGGTGGGCAAAGCGCGGGAGTTGTTGCAGTTTAGCCCTCTCTCCGTCGATGCCATTGCATGGGAGGTCGGCTATCGCGATCCGGCTGCCTTTCGAAAAGTGTTCCTGCGTATCGTCGGCCTCACACCCAGCGAATATCGTAAAAGGTTTCATGCATAACGGGACAACGGAGCCGAGTCTGACCGAAGGCATGATTGAAACTCATCTACTCGAGGTCAGCCAGACCCCCACGAGGGTCACCCCGAGCCCAAGGAACATCGCAAGAGTCAGCGGCTCCGAGAACAGCATCCAGGCCCAGATCATTGTCACTGGCGGGCTCAGGTAGATGATCGTTGCTGCGGGAATAGGAAGAGTGTTCATCACAGGGCTCCGTTCGGTGAAGGGAGCCAGGATCACCCGCCCGCACAGGGCGACGCTCAATCAGCGCACCGCGCTCGTATCAGACCGCATACCGTGAAGCTGCCGCCTATCCCGCGCGAGCAGGTTCGTTCTTCCACCCATTACGGGCATTCGAAATGTTAGACATTTGTGCACACAACATGTAGTTCGCGGACCGTCCGAAATCGACCAACTCATCCCGGACGTAATCACCTTTTTGGTGGTAGCCGAGGAGCAGACGCTTGATTTCAGACTATGGGCGGTCGCTTCGCGCCTCATCGTCGCCTTTCGCGGAACCAGGCGTTTGTCTTGACTGTTTTGGCGCGCTGCGGGTTGTTGGATGTCAGCCGCTGGCCCAATCCAGTCGCAATCCTATTGATGAACGGTTTCGATGGGCCCCCTTTATACAGCTATCGCCCCGACTTTCCGATCCGTAACACTGGAAAGAACGCGGCGGCCGCCAATACCGTGCCGCCGAAGACGACCCAGGCGAAGGCCGTAGCCGGACCCATCGAGAGCGCGCCGACAATCGCCGTCCCGATTGCTGCACACGCCATCTGTAGAAACCCGAGCAACGCCGACGCGATCCCGGCCCGGTCGCCAAAGGGTTCGAGCGCGATCGCAGTGCCAATCGGATTGATGAGACCCATGCCTGCCAGGAACAGCGTGACCGCCGCCATGAACTGGAGTTGCGTCGGCGCACCGCTTTGCAGGACAAGCCACAGCCCACCCGTCATCGCGATCAGGAGGCCGGCCATACCCACGCTTCGTGGGCTCCAACGCCGGGCCAGCCGCGCCGTTATAAGTCCGCTGCCGAACACTACGAAGACGGTGGCGCCAAAGAAGATGCTGAGGCCGGTCGCGCTCAATCCCATGTCGGTCATCAGGATTGCGGGTGCGGCGCCGAAAAAGCTGTAGAGACAGCCGATCACCAAACTGACGGCAACCGCGGGGAAGATGAAGCGGGGATCGATGGCCAGCTCCACAAAGGTGCGGGTGATCGCGTCCGGCCGAGCCGGGCGGCGCTGCTGGAGCGACAGCGTCTCTCCGGCGCTGAGCCGATAATGCAAAGCGACCAGAATGCCGACCACCGCAACGAACACAAAGGTACTGCGCCACCCGAACGCGGCCGCCATGCCCGTGCCAAGCGCCGGCGAAAACCCCGGCGCTGCCGCCATCGCGATCATCACCAGCGCCAGCGCGCGAGTCAGCTGCGGCCCATGATACAGGTCGCGGGCGATGGCGCGGGCCAGGACCGAAGCCGCGCAGGCGCCCAGAGACTGGATCGCGCGGCCTATGATCAACACCGGCAACGACGGCGCAAGTGCACAGACGACGCTACCCGTGACGAACACCGCCAGTCCGCCAAGGACGAAGGGCGCCCGCCCAAAGGCGTCGGCCAGCGGCCCTACGAATAGCTGACCCACCGCGAAGACGACGAAGAAGCTGCTCAGGATCCAGGCCATATCGCCTGGAGTTACGCCGAGGTCGCGTGCCATCTCCGGAAAGGCCGGCAGCATGATGTTG
Organism: Mesorhizobium sp. A623; assembly: GCF_054489405.1. Taxonomy (NCBI): domain Bacteria; kingdom Pseudomonadati; phylum Pseudomonadota; class Alphaproteobacteria; order Hyphomicrobiales; family Phyllobacteriaceae; genus Mesorhizobium; species Mesorhizobium sp. A623. Next base: position 5,661 of record NZ_JBTMXB010000053.1, on the reverse strand, counting down.
GTCGCGAGCGCGCCTAGCGCGGCCAGGCTTGCCAACAGCACCAGCCGGCCAGCCGTCAGCGCATCGCGAGGATCGGGCGCGACGACCTGATTAACGTCAACCGTCGCCACGCTCAAGCGTCCGTCGCGGTCGTGAGATTGGTCATACAGTTTCCTCCAGGCGCGCGCGTTCCTCGCGCACGAAATCGAGACGATCGTTGCCGAAGAACATCGCGTCTCCGACGAAGATTGTGGGTGAGCCGAACACGCCGCGCACGGCCACCTCAGCGGTGTTGGCATCGAGCTGGGCGACCACGTCCGGCGCATCGATCCGCGCGGTGATGCTCGATCGTGCGCTCCAGGGCTAACGGCCCGGTCCGTCGTCTTCCCCGTCGCCCATCACCGTGTTGCCGCTTCCGCAGACCTACCAACGCGATATGCCGTCCGCCAATTGAAGCTCGCCTTTGCCGAATGAGAAATTTTCGTTCGGCACGGGAATGATCGCGATAAAAATATCGTCGGGCGACACGTCGACGGCTTCGACAACGAGGCGGTTGATGGCCGCCACCAGTTTCCGCTTATCCTCGATCGGGCGGTGGGCGCCCACGAGGACGGTGATGATCATCGCGTCTGCTGGATCGCGCTCCATAGCCATGAAGGTTGGATCGAGGAACAGCTCATCTGGCCCGTGCTCACTCAGGATGATGAACCGATCGCCCTCTGGAATGCCAAGGCCTTGAACCAAGGACTGGTTGAGCGCGTCAGCAAGCGCGCGCTTCTGTTTGATCGAGAAGCGACCTGCGGGGATGTGGGCTTTGAATACGGGCATCGTCGTCTCCTGGCTGGTGGCATTGTGGCTGTGCGGGGCGGGAGCCGTGCTCCCTGGGTTCGTGGGCGATCACAGCGCTTCGAGTGCGAGCGCGATCCCCTGACCGCCACCGATGCACAGGGTGACGATCCCCCTGGAAATTCCGTCGCGCCGCATCGAATGGAGAAGTCGCGTGGTCAGGATCGCGCCGGTGGCGCCGATGGGATGCCCATGCGCGACGGCGCCGCCCTCTACATTGACGATGTCCTCCGGCAGGCCAAGCTCACGGATGATCGCGAGCGGCACGGCCGCAAAGGCTTCGTTGATCTCGATGCGCTCGATGTCGCTAAGGTTCCAGCCGGCCTTGGCCAGCGCCTTGTGCACGGCCGGAACCGGACCAAGGCCAAACAGGCCCGGCTCGACCGCGGCAACCCCATAGCCGACAAGACGGGCCATAGGCTCCAGACCTTTCGCATCGGCGAAACCGCGCTCGGCAACGATCAACGCGGCGGCCGCGCTATTCAGCCCCGGTGCGTTCCCGGCAGTGATCGTGCCGTCCGGGCGGAAGGCCGGCTTCAGCCGGGCAAGAGACTCGATGGTGGTGTTCGGACGCGGCGCTTCATCGATCGCGAAACTCTCGGTTTCCTTGCGACCAGTTATTTCCACCGCGACGATCTCATCCGTGAACCGCCCGGCATCACGCGCGGCGGCAAAGCGTTGCTGGGATCGCGCGGCGAAGGCATCCTGCGCCTCGCGGCTTATCTGGAGCTGCGCGACGACGTCTTCCGTGTGCCAACCGGAATGCTCACCCGAGAAGGCATCATTCAGACCGTCGGTCAGCATGCTGTCGAGGATCTGGGCCGGACCCATACGATAGCCCCAGCGTCCGCCATCCATCAGATAGGGCGCGCGGTCCATATTCTCCATGCCACCCGCGATCGCGGCGCGGCTGTCGCCGGCGGCGATTTCCAGCGCTGCGGAGAGGATCGCCTGGGCGCCCGAACCACAGACGCGGTTGACGGTGAGCGCCGGAACGGACACCGGCAGGCCGCCGCCGATGGCCGCCTGCCGCGCCGGGTTCATGCGGTTGCCGGCCTGGATGACGTTGCCCATGATCACCGTTCCGATGCCGCCGCCCGAAAGTCCGGCGCGGTGCAGGGTCTCGCGGATGGCGATGGCGCCGAGTTCGGTGGCGGGCACTCCCTTCAGCATGCCGTTATAGGCGCCGATCGCGGTGCGGACCGGGTGGGCGAGGATGATGTCGGGCTGGCTCATTTCAGATCTCCTGTGCGGGCTGTGCGGCGGACGGCGGATTTGCCCAGATGACGAGCGCTTCCGCTTAATGCCGCCTTGGCGAGGCGGTTCTTCAGCACGCTACCCAGAAGCCGCGCGTGCGAGGCGATTTGCTGAGGAGGGCGCGATTTACGAAGCCGCCGAGCGAAAATCCGATCAGGTCGACCGACCTCAGTCCCAAAGCGCGGATTGTGGAGATCGTGTCGTCCGCCATCTCGGCGCCGCTGAGCGGCGCTGAGCCGCCGGACGTGCCGATGCCGCGATAGTCGAGCGCATAGACCGGTCGATCCGCTCAGACCCTCGACGATGCGGGGATCGAAATTATCGAGATTCGCGCCCCAGTGATTGAGCAGCACCACCCGCACGCCAGCGTCAGGCCCGAGGCGGCGATAGGCGAAGCGCGTGCCGGCAGCCTCGACGTGGTGAGTGGGTGCCGTCTTCCAGTCTGCGCTGCGGGTGCGGGTCGCCATAGTTGAATCCTTGTTTCGGGATATCGCGTCACTTCAGTGTGACGACGACCTTCCCCTTGGCGCGACCGGTGTCGATGTAGGCGAAGGCATCGTTCAACTGCCCGAAGGGGAAGACGCGATCGACCACCGGGCGAATGGTGCCGTCTTCGATCAGCTTCGTGATCCGATCGAGTTGCCTTCCGTCGGCGCGCATAAACAGGAACGAATAGTCGACACCCGCGCGTTTCGCCTTGCGCCGGATACCCGAACTCATCACGCGCAGCACGAGCCGAAGCATCACATTCAAGCCCTGGGCGCGTGCGAAGGTGGGGTCTGGCGGACCGGAGATGGAGATCAGCTTGCCGCCGGGCTTCAGGACCTTCAGAGATTTTTCAAGCGTCGTGGCGTCGAGGCTGTTGAGGACGACGTCGTAGCCCGAAAGCTCTTCTTCGAACTTCTGGCTGCGATAGTCGATGACGATGTCGGCCCCCAGTTCCTTCACCATCGCGGCGTTGGCGGCGCTGGCCGTCGTCGCGACGGTGGCGCCGAGATGCTTGGCGAGCTGGATGGCAAAGGTGCCGACGCCGCCAGATCCGGCATGGATCAGCACCTTCTGTCCCGGTCTGATTTGCGCACTCTCGACCAGCACCTGCCAGGCGGTCAACCCGACCAGTGGGATCGACGCCGCTTGCGCCATCGACAGATTTGCGGGCTTTGGCGCGAGATCGTCTTCCTTGACGGCGATCCGCTCGGCGAAAGCACCGATCTGCCCGTCGCGCGGACGGGCGTAGACAGCGTCACCCGGCTTGAAGCGCCGTACATTCGCACCAACCGTGACGACGGTGCCGGCCAGATCATGGCCGAGCACGAGCGGTGGCTTGTAGGGCAGGATCGGCTTGAATTCACCGTCTCGGATCTTGGAGTCGAGCATGTTGAGGCCAGCCGCCTCCACCTCGACCACAACGTCGTCGGGACCGGGTACGGGTTCGGGTAAATCGCCGAGACGCAGCGCCTGGTTCTTGCCGTAGTGGTCGAGGATGAAGGCTTTCATCGTATGCATTCTCCATTCAGTCGGGTGATGCCGCGTCACCACTATCGACGCGGCATCTGGGTCAGGTCCGATCTTCGGCCGCGTCGAGGAACTGGCTGGTGTGCGCAACAAACAGCTCCGGATACTGGAACTGCGATCCGTGCCCGGAATCGGGATAGAGGATCAGTTGCGCGTTCGGGATGTGCTGCTGCAGGGTGAAAGAGTTGATGGTCGGCACCATGATGTCGTCGTTGCCGTTGACGACCAGCGTCGGCTGGGCGATCTCCTTCAAATAGGCGTAGCGCGCGCCGCGCGGCTGGGCCCATTCACCAATCGCGGCCGCCTGCGCCTTGAGGGTCTCGATCGAGGACGTCGGATCGGCGTCGGGACGCGCGGTGCGCCGGCTCAGAAAGGCTCGGCCTGCCGCCTGGCTCGTCTCGGATGGCGAGAAGAACAGGAACAGAAAATCTTCTTCGGAGGGCGCGGGATTTCCCGCCACCTGCATCACGCGGGGATCGGGATTACGCTCAAGGTTGCGCGGCCCGGTGCCCACCAGGACCAGTCGGCGCACAAGGTCCGGATAGCGATGGGTAAAGCTCTGTGCAACGAAGCCGCCGATCGAAAAACCGAGCACATCGACGAGGGTGAGGCCAAGGGCATTCACGAAGATCGCGACGTGGTCGGCCATGCCGTCGATCGTCGTGGCATTCTCGCCCGTCGAGCTGGCAACGCCCGCATAGTTATACAGGATTACGGGCCGACCCGCAGCGAGACCGTCGGTGACCAACGGGTCCCAATTGTCCATCCCGCCCCGGAAATGTTGGAGGAACACGAGCGGCGTGCCGCTCTTGGCGCCGAAGCGGCGATAGGCGTAACGGATGCCGTCCGCCTCTACGAACTGGGTGGGGGCGCTCAGGTGGCTATGGTCTGGCATTGCAAAAAGTCCTTCCTTCGATGGGTTTGACGGCGACCTATTCGGGCGGTGGTCGCGTCAGCCGGAGATCGCGGGATAATCGGTGTAGCCCTCGGCACCGCCGCCATAGAGCGTAGCCGGATTGAGTTGGGCGAGCAGGGCATCACTTTTCAGCCGTTCGACCAGATCGGGATTGGCAATGAAGTGGTGGCCGAAGGCGAACAGGTCAGCCTTGCCCTCGCCAAGGCGAGATTTGGTCAGTTCAAGATCGTAGCCGTTATTGGCGATGTAGACATTGCGGAAGCGCTGTCGCAGCGCATTGAAATCGAAAGGCGTCGCATCGCGCGGTCCGCCTGTCGCACCCTCGACGACGTGGATGTAAGCGATGCCGAGACCGTCGAGCGTTTCCACGACATGGTTGAACTGCAGTTGCTCGGCGCTCGACGGTACGATGCCGTTTGCCGGCGATACCGGCGAGAGACGGACGCCCGTGCGCTGCGCGCCGATCTCGCTCGCCACCGCAGCCGTCACTTCGATCAGCAGGCGGGCACGGTTCTCAATCGAGCCGCCATAGGCGTCGGTGCGGACGTTGGCGGTTTCCCGCAGGAACTGGTCGAGCAGATAGCCGTTCGCGCCGTGCACCTCGACCCCGTCGAAACCGGCCTCGATCGCATTGGCGGCGGCGCGGCGGAAATCCTCGATAATGCCGGGGATTTCGTCCAGTTCGAGCGCACGCGGTTCGGATACGGCAGCGAAGCCGTTGTTCACGAAGGTCTTGGTCTCGGCCCGGATCGCCGACGGCGCGACAGGCGCTTCGCCGCCATGAAGGTCGACATGGCTGATGCGCCCGACATGCCAGAGCTGGACGAAGATACGACCGCCCCTGGCATGAACCGCGTCTGTCACCTTGCGCCAGCCCGCGATCTGCTCTGGGGTGTAGATGCCGGGCGTATTCTGGTAGCCTTGGGCCTGCTGCGAGACCTGGGTTGCCTCGGCAATGATGAGCCCGGCGCTCGCGCGCTGCGTATAATAGTCCGCCGCAAATTGGCTCGGCACGAGGCCGGCGCCGGCGCGGTTGCGCGTCAGCGGCGCCATGACGATGCGGTTCGCAAGCGTGAGGCCGCCGAGGTCGTAGGGGCTAAACAGGTCTGTAGTATCGGTCATTTGTCGGTCTTTCGTGTTGAGGATTG
>NZ_JBTMXB010000052.1:0-20757 GCF_054489405.1 Mesorhizobium sp. A623 | reverse complement strand
AAGAGCTTGGACCTGTGGTTGATAAGCTTGATCAGATCGAAATCCGGCGCAGTAGCGATAATTGCCTCAATGCGCGGCAAGGTGTTTTCATCGAAGGCGACGTCATCTTCGATTATCAGCCCATGTTGGCGTCCGTCAGCCAGAAATGTCTCCAAGGCGAGAATGTGGCTCCGGTAGCAGCCATATTCGCCCGGTAAAATCTCGCGGCCATTTCGCCTACGCGCGGCCAGCGCGTCGAAATTCTCCCAATCTCGTGGGTCGATCTGTCTGCCGTTAACGGCGGGTACGCGTCGCAGGTCTAGGCCGACGGATTTGGCATTTGCAGACAAATCACCCCAACGGTCGCTTCTGCTATCGAGATTAATTGCGAAAACAGGAAGATTCATGTTTGCCGTTACCGCTCTGTGCAAATCAATATTCATAGGCAGGATCGCTGATTTTGTCAGCGAAGAAAACTCCAGACTGGACAAGGGATTTGGGAGCCGTGGCATTCATCGCAACGTGGCCGCTGGCACCAATTTCTCTCGCGTTGAAACCGTGGTCCCACCGAAAAAAACGCGTCGCCTCGTTAGGCCGTGTGGACGAATTGACTCAGGCATAGGTTTTGGGGTTCCGCTGACGAATCCAGTCTGATTCATGAATTGTCGACTGATTTGGAGGTCGGCGATGTCCACGAGGATGACGGAAACGGATTGGGCGAACACGCTGGAGGTTTTCCGCGCTTGCCTGCCACGGCGAGGCCGCAAGGCTGCGGACGACCGGCTGTTTCTGGAAGCCATGCACTTCTTCACGGTGGAGAATGTGCGCTGGCGTGCGCTGCCGGAACGCTTCGGCCACTGGAACTCAGTATGGAAGCGCTTTGACCGGCTGAGCAAGGCCGGCGTGTTCGAAGCCTTCTTCGACACGTTGGCCGAGATGAGCGCATCGGCCCATCTGATCCAGATGTTCGATTCCACCATTGTGCGCGCCCATGTCTCAGCAGCGGGCGCAAAGGGGGGCAACAAGGCCAGGCGCTCGGCCGCTCGCGCGGCGGGTTCACAACGAAAATCCACGCCAAAGCGGACAATTCGGGCGACATCATCGCGTTCGATCTGACCGGTGGCCAGGTTGCCGACACAACCCGCTTCGAGACCCTGCTCGGCATAGGGCCGGACATCACCCCACGCGCCGCGCTGGGCGACAAAGGCTATTCCAGCAAGGCCAATCGCGCCGCCGCGAGGACACGCTGCATCGCCCCGGTGATCCCTCACAAGGCCAACGAGAAAAACAGGCCAGCCTTCTTCGCCAAGACGCTCTACAAGGCGCGCGCATGGCCGGCTTCGTTGGAATCCGCAGTAACAACCAGGCGGTTACGTTAAGCCTCAGTCAGGACGTTGATCGAAGCGTCCAGTTTGCAAGCGGCGTCAGGATTCTACTAATCCAGCGTTGCTGCGTTGCGCCGGGATGCGAAGCATCGCTACAATGCCGCCGTCATTGCTGCCAGAATACGGCTCTGATCGGAATTAGACAGATCTGGCGAGAGAGGAAGCCGTATAAGCCGCTGCCATGATTGCTCAGTAACCGGAAGGTTCCCGTGAGTTCGCCCATAGCGCTTTCCACCAGGCGAAGAATGCAATGGAACATAGTGGAAAGTCGCCTGGATGCCTTCCTGCGCAAATGCGTCCAAGACGCGCCTGCGTTGTTGTGCGTCGGCCAGCAAAACGTAGTAGATGTGCCCATTGTGAACGCAATCGGACGGGACAATTGGTCGCCTGAGCCGACCCCGAGCCTCCAATTCAGCCAGTCCAGCATGGTAATTTTCCCAAAGCCGGACTCGCGCGTCGTTGATTGCGGCGACCTCTTCAAGTTGAGCCCAGAGAAAAGCCGCGAGAATCTCGCTGGGTAAGAATGACGACCCCACCTCTTGCCACGTATACTTGTCAATTTCGCCGCGGAAGAAGCGGCTTCGGTCCGTGCCTTTCTCCCGGATGATTTCCGCACGCGCCGCTAAGCCGTGGTCATTGACCAGCAGCGCTCCACCCTCACCGGCGATTATATTCTTCGTTTCGTGGAAGCTATAAGTACCGAGTGCGCCGATGCTGCCGAGTGCGCGTCCTTTGTATGTCGAGCCCACGGCCTGTGCAGCATCTTCGACCACGGCAAGCCCGTGCCGCTGGGCAATCGCCATGATTGTATCCATTTCGCATGCCACTCCCGCATAGTGAACGGGAACGATCGCTCGTGTGCGCGGCGTAATCGCGGCCTCGATCTGCTTTTCGTCGAGATTGAGAGTGTCCTCACGGATATCCACGAATACCGGTCGGCCTCTTCGCAGAACGAAAGCATTCGCTGTCGATACAAAAGTGTAGGACGGCATGATGATTTCGTCACCAGGATCAATATCGAGCAAGAGAGCAGCCAATTCGAGTGCGGCTGTACAGGAATGCGTAAGAAGCGCCCGGCTCGTGCCTGTATGTTGTTCCAGCCAGGCGCTGCATTGTCTAGTGAAGCGACCATCGCCCGACAGCCGCTCGGCGCAGGCCTCGGCTACGTAGCCCAGTTCTTTGCCGATCAGATGAGGTACACTAAAGCGGATTTTTGCAAGCATTAAGGGTGGCTCCAAGTTCCGGTGGTTACGTACGATGCCTGTCGGCTTCGGCTGCAACCCCGGCAAGATAGTCCCGATACTCGCAGGCGGGAAGACTAGCGATCAGCACGTGCAAACGCTCAAGGCTTAGAAAGCCCCGGACAAGTGCCGCCTCCTCTGGGCAGCCGAGTTTAACCCCTTGGCGTCGTTCTACAGTTTCGATGTAGGAAGAGGCCTCCTGCAGTGTACTGCTGGTGCCAGCGTCCAGCCAAACAAAGCCTCGATTGAGACGCCGAACCTGTAGCGTACCGGTTTCGAGATAAGCACGGTTTATATCCGTTATTTCCAGTTCGCCGCGGGGCGACGGTCGAATGGCTTTCGCAATATCTACGACATTGCCATCGTAAATGTAGACGCCGGGAACGGCAAAATTAGACCTCGGTGTTTGCGGCTTCTCCTCGAGAGAGAGCGCCCTGTTGTCCTTGTCGAATTCGACCACGCCATATTGTTCCGGATTCTTCACCTGGTAAGCAAAGATTGTCGCGCCAGATCGAAATTCGGAGACGGCGCGTGGAAATGCGTCGCCCCCGAAGAAGATATTGTCGCCGAGCATGAGGACGACATTCTCGCCGCCGACGAAGTCCTCCGCTATCAAAAATGCCTGACCGATCCCCTCCGGCCTCGGCTGGGTACGGTATTCGATTGTGATTCCCCATTGAATCCCATCGCCGAGAAGGGCTTCGAAGCGCGGCCGGTCAAGGGGAGTAGTGATAATGCAAAACTCTCTGATGCCGGCAGCGATCAAAACCGTTAGGGGGTAGTAGATCATCGGCTTGTCGTAGACAGCCTGAAGCTGCTTGCTTGAAACCTTTGACAACGGGTAGAGCCTTGAGCCGTTGCCTCCGGCGAGAATAATGGCTTTCATGCGCGATTGACTCAGCATCGTCAAAATCCAGTTGCAAAGTTAGCAGTCAATTCCACTCTATTCTACTTCAGACATTTCAGCGTCCGTAGATATGTTGGTTCCTTTCGAAGCGAATCCAGAATTTGCAACGTCACGTTAAAATGCTCCTCGCAGTACTTTCGCAAGAGGGAAACGTTGTCGTCATTGACAATAATACGAAGTCCATCCACAGAACGCAGCTGTTCCAAAAATCCCCGACCGGCCCTTTCTTCGACGGGAGCGACCGAAAAAGGCGCGTAAGTCATTACGCCGAGCGCAAATAGGGGCGGATAAGACTTTATCTCACCTGGAGAGATCTTAAAAGGGAATGTTGCCTGGAAGTCAAGGGCGCCTCCCCATACAAAGGTTGTCTCTTTCCCAAAAGAGGCGATCAGCCGCTGAGCAGTGGCAACTCTGCTTGCTGAAATGGAAGCTATCGGAAGAAGAAGGTAAAAATTATATACGAATACTGAGAGCATAATCACAGATATAAACTTAATCTGAAACTTGTTATCCCGACTACTCAGGGCAAGAGACATGAGTAGAAGAAGGGCCAGTACGGCGAAGATAACTCGACTATGAGCGTTTGCGCCGACAAATCCAAGACCAAATAATGCTGCAAGAAACAGACCCCATGCCGCGAAGAGATTCGGCCGGAAGGCTAGGCTCAGTAGTGTCGCCGCAGCGATCGTCAGGGAAAGGAGTCGTGGAATAAATAGTTGATTGAGAGCGATCGCTCCTGAATTCAGATTCATCCTAGAAATTGAAATGGGTCCGAAGTTCTGCCCAAGAGCACGGACCATTTCGTTGAGAGCCGATATGTTAAATAGATTAGGATCAACAAAAAACCAATTGGCGATTAAGTTAATATCGTTCTCTGAATACCCATGACTTTTCAGAATATCAGGCCGCGCCTTCAAATTGTTGGCAATGCCAAAGTCGGTATATGGCGCTCGCGCTTGATTTTGCAAATTGAATGTTTCCCATTCATCCGTTCGGTATGCATTGGAATCGATAACGTGAGCGCTCACTACGGCTAGAAGTGTAAACACACAGGCGATTTGCAGCATCCTGTCTCGAAATAGAAGCCTCCATGGGAGAAATGGTGTCGCCACAGCAACTACCAGTGCGAACTCCAGCGGACGGATTAGGAACCCGAGCACGGCTAGGATGCTGCCGCTAACAAGCGCATGAACATCTCGTGTTTGGCTATAAGTATGCCAGCCGAGAACTGCTGCGGTGGTCAGGAGCCCGGCATTGATGGTGAATTGGGGGAAGAGAAGCGGCCACGCCAGGATCGCGGCGACGGCGGGGAGGCTGACGGAATTGGCAACACCGAGCCGCCTGAGAAAGTAGAGATATGACCAGCCTGAAAGAAGCAGAGCGACGAGCGTTCCGAGGGAATATCCCTGCAGATCGGACATGCCGTGCAGCATACGGACGATATACCCCCAGATGACATTTGAGAACAACAGGTTCGGGGATCCGTCGGAAACGAATCCGTAACCATGCGCAACCATGGCCATCGCTACATCGTCATTAGTTTCCCAGACCGGCTCAAACCAAAGACATAGGCCGACGGTGTAGAATAATGAAAGCATGAATGTTGATATCAGGGGATGAAGTACTGTCGCTTTCACCGATTTTGTACGCTCGCAACAGTGTGATTGTAGCAGCTCGTTCTCAAGGGACTTTGTATCCTGGTCAGGTCCGGCCACGGTTTTCTTAGCCTTTCTGTTTCGCTGCGCCATCACTCTGCGGAAAAACAACAAAATTGAAAACGAGAAAGAGAAAACCCGCCACGACGAAGATGGCGGTTGCTTGCACGATCTGGTGAGGATAACCCAAAATGTCGACAAAGAGGTACAGCAACCCGAAGTTCAATCCATAGCCACATAGATGGGCTAAGGTATAGCGCAGGGCACTTGAGTAAAGCCCTCCATGGTAGTCGAAGGCTAAACGGCGATGGCCAAAAAATCCCATCAAGGCACCGATGCCGTAGAGGGTCGTCATCGTCGTCTTCGGTCCAGGTCCGAGCCACGTCACCACCAAATAGATTACGTAGCCGGTCAGGTTCAGCGCCATCCCGACGAGGCCATATCGGATCAATCTGATGAGCGTCGCGTTCACCCTCAGTCCTAGTCGTCTGCGATAGCAAGGCCGAAGCCAGAACCGCCGAATTCATTGCCGTTGTACAGCATGAAACGACAGCCGGCATGCTCGAACACGAACGGGTATTCGATCATTTCACTGTCCCACCCTTCATCAGAAACGTCTACGCCGGAAGGTTTCAGAGTCCATTTTCGCGCATCTACACTCCAGGCATGGCCGATACGATACGTCTCCCCGGTGCCGCTTCGGTATGAAAACCACATATGGTATCCCGTCTCGTCATGGATAACCGTCGGGCGGGAAAAAGCCTGTGCCACCCCGAGCATAAACGGCAGCGTGTGATCATCGGCATGCCAGTGGTCGCCATCGTCCGAATGGGCATGTCTGATAACGTGAAGCATTTCTAAGTTGCCCGCGTCCCACGTCGTCGTTGACCCATACCACATATGATAGCCACCCTGCGGGTCCGGCATCACCCATGGGTAGGAAAGACTGATCGGATCCTCGGCGCTAAGGCCGATAAAAGGGGCTTCTCCGTCGATGGCGAGTGAGAAATCGTCGCCGAGCCGCAAACGTCCGATCTCGCCGCGCCAGTGACCGTCTTTCGGGGTGTGCCAACCCATGAACAGGATGTAACGCTGCCCATTTATCTCGTAATAATTCCCAATGCTGACGCCGTGGGAATAATAACTATCTTCTGCCCCGTGCTCAAACACGGGCCGGTCGCTGACGCCTATCACCTCGCGGCGAAGGATATCAATATCGGCAAAGCCCACTGAGGAACGGCTTTGCCGATCACGTCCACTAAAGAATACACGAAAAATGTCGCCTTGGAGATGCACCGGGAGGGGATTCGCTGCGTGGGAGACCAATTTCTCATGGAGCGGTCGGGCCGCATAGATACAGCCTAGCTTCCTCCAGCGACGGATCACTTCAGATCTTCCGCAGGCGGGTTGACGGGACCCGCGACCTTTCGGTCTCTGGGCCAAGATATACGCCTTCCGGATCTGCATCGGACAAAATGAGAGCGCTGGCGCCAATGACGCAGCGAGGGCCGATTTTGACGTGATCGCGGATAGTCGCGTTGACGCCTATAAAACAGCTTTCCGCAACGTTGCAGCCACCGGAGACCACGACGTGAGAGGAGATGAATGTATGGTCACTGATCGTCGAATGGTGTCCGATATGGTTCCCGCTCCACAGGGTGACATTGTTTCCGATCGTGACGAAAGGTTGAATTGTGTTATTCTCAAGAATGAAGCAGTTCTCCCCAATCTTGCCATCGTTAAGAACGGTGGCTTTCGAGGAGACGTAGCTCGCGATCCGATAGCCCATTGCTTTTGCTGCGATGTATTTTTCGCGTCGTACAGCATTGATTTTAGTGTAGCTTAGCGCAACAAACAGCGCGTGATCCCGTTGCGGAAAGCGATCCGCCACCTCATCGAAGGCGACGACCGGGAGGCCGCAGAATTGTGCGACCGTAATGTACTCCCGGTCGACCACGAAGGCCACTACCTCGTAGTCCGAATCAGTCGAGAAGTAATAATGGGCAAGCTCGGCGATGTCGCCCGCGCCAAAGATGATCAGACGTTCGGTCATATGTTTTTCCGGATGATAACGGTGAATTCATAGAGCCCATAATCGTGAAGGAGTGCGACGTGGCGGGAATAGCGTCGTTTGCAGAGGTCGAACATCGCAGTGGGGGATGCATAATAGAGATCGGAGCGCATCTTGTTGGAATCGGAGTACGAAGTTAGGCAATTGAAGGCAAAGCCTAACCTGCTTGTTTCTGAGATCGCATCGAGCGTGGTGGTTATGTAAGCTTCCCACTCATCGTCGGTGCGATCGAAGCGGACATTGAAGATGCCGCTTGCAAAGCCATAATCAGCAACTACCGTCGGCCGCGAGCCGATGGCGAATGACGCTCGTGGGTCGCCACCAAATCTTTGGCGGGCGGCTTCCACCATATCCTCCGAAATATCGCAGCCATAGTAGTCCACGTCAGAATGGCGTTCTTTGGCAAATTCGAACATTGCGCCGTAACCGCAACCGATATCGTTTGCGGAAAAGGGCGCGCCGGGAGCGACGAGTTTCTCCAGTTGCTCGAAGCGTAGCTTCTGGCTGGCATCGCCGTTCCAGTCCACCCCGAGTGGCGTAGCACCATGTTTGGAAAGCTTAGCTGAGTAGTATCTCTCGACCTCGCCAAGAAGCTCTGGAAGTGACTGCGGCACGGCGGCGGGTGTCATAACCGTCAAGTTCCTAGCTGGTCCAACGTGAAACGTATTTCATGGAGTGAGGCGCGTCCGTTCCGCAATTGAACAATAGATCAACGATGCTGATACCGTGATTGAATTCACCCCACAACTGCGGATAGGATGGATAGTCATCATAATTGAACCACTCTACGGTAAGGCCAAGCGCAGTAAAAGCGCTTTCATCGAGATAGTTCTTTGCGGCAGGCCCGGACACATATGTGGTTGCGCCGGCCTGCCTGCACAGATCGGCGAGGCGCTCGCTTTTCCCCTCGGCCAGCGAATACTCCCAGGAGTTGCGCAATGTTGTGCCGATGCCGAGGTAGCCGCAAATCGCTTCGGTGAAGCGCCGGTTCAGTGCGGATATTGTCGTGTGATTCTCCCGGTAGATGGGCTTGAGGAGCGCAGCGATCTCCTCGAAATGGGGTGCTCGGGCATAGTTGGCGCGAAGCGTTCTCCAGTGAACCTCGGCCCAATCCGGTCCCTGGATTTCGGTTTCACGGATGGTTTGTGTGTACTTTCCCTTGACCTTGACTGGGACGGTAAGCCACTGCAGGCCCTGCGGGGTTTTAATCAGATTCCGGTTGCGCCAATCACGGCGCGTAAACTGCATGTCGTCGTACAAAATAAACTCATCGACCGCCGCTATCTGATCGAAGTAACCCTTCCATGGAATGTAGCAGGACTGGACGATTGCAACTTTCTTCATGACGGTTAGTCGCTGTCTTGAGCGCGACAAAGGACTTTATCGACCCATGTCTGGTTGTCGAGGTACCAGCGGACGGTCTTCGGCAAGCCGAGGTCCAACTTTTCCGCTGGAGTCCACCCGATTTCGCGAGTGATCTTGCGTGCATCGACGGCATACCGGAAGTCATGTCCAGGCCGATCTTCGACGAAGCAGATTTGATCTTGGTAAGACTGCTTCGGCGACAAGGGCGCCATCTCATCCAACAGCATGCAGACCCGGCGGACAAGGTCGATATTGGCTATCTCGCTGTTGCCGCCGATATTGTAGGTCTCGCCGATCCGGCCCTTATCGAGGACGGCGCGGATCGCCGCGCAGTGGTCTGTTACATAGAGCCAGTCACGGACATTCTCACCCTTGCCGTAAACGGGAATAGGCGAACCTGCCAGCGCCGTGCGGATGACAACGGGAATCAGTTTTTCGGGATACTGGAACGGGCCGTAGTTGTTCGAGCAGTTGGTGGTGATCACCGGCATGCCGTAGGTGTGGTAATAGGCGCGCACCAGATGATCAGACGCTGCCTTGGAGGCCGAGTAGGGGCTGTTGGGGGCGTAGATGGTCTCTTCGGTGAAAGGCGGATCGTCAGGGCGGAGAGAGCCATAAACCTCGTCCGTTGAAATGTGAAGAAAGCGGAAGCTGGCTTTCTCATTGGCGGGCAGATCGCTCCAATAGATTCGCGTTGCTTCGAGCAGTTCGAACGTGCCGACGACATTAGTTTGTATGAACGCGGCGGGGCCGGCAATAGAGCGATCAACGTGCGATTCTGCGGCAAAATTGATGATCGCGCGAGGGTTTCTCTCCGCGAGAAGACGTGGCACCAGCACTCGGTCGGCAATGTCGCCGTGCACTAGGCTATGGTTGTTGTTGCCGGCAAAGCGGCTGATGCTTTCCATGTTTCCCGCGTAGGTCAGCTTGTCTAGGTTGACGACGGGTTCATCGGAGCGGGGCAGCCATTCGGCAATAAAATTGGTGCCTATGAAACCGGCGCCGCCGGTCACCAGAATCGTCATAGTCGATGGGAATCCTATTGAAATTTGGGCCCTTTGGAGTACTGATGCCTCCATCCTAGCCTCGTCTAGCAGGACTGGTTACGAAGTGGTAGGGAAATTACTCCCCGCAGCATGGAGCGGACTTGCGCCGTATTATGAACTGTCCCGTCTGTCATGCTATCGACGTCATGCCACTCGCCGTGCCGCACCCATCATATTCGATGTCGAGCGAAGGGCGCGTACTTCACAGGCGGCTCGCGAAGAGTTCGTGTAATATCTGCGGTTATGGTTTTCATAGCCAGCCGATGTCGCAACTGCACCGAGACGCGTTCTATGACGATACATATGACCTTGGGTTGAGGGATGCGGATGCGGATCAGCGCAGAGCTCGGGAGTATGCGCGGCACATTGAGGCATTCCTTGCCCAACATTTCGATCGCCCACCACGGGGAATGACGATCGTCGAGTTTGGTTGCGGCACCGGCGCCCTTCTGAATTGCCTGGTTGATCAGGGGATAGCAGTTCGCGGACTTGGTATCGAGCCAGCGGCGAAACTGGCAGAAGCTGCGCGGACGTGCGCAGGGCGCAATATCGTAATTCGGGAGGGGTTTGCCGAAAACGGGGTCGTAATTGGAGGGTCTCACGATTTATGCGTATCTGTTAATGTCATCGAGCATGCGCTTGATCCGGTGAGCTTCCTGGCAGCATGCAGGGCTTCGATCACCGAAGAAGGAATGATCGTTACTATCTGCCCGGACGGCGATCATCCGAATTCTGAACTGCTGTTTCAAGATCATGTCTCCAGCTTTTCGACGACAGCGCTTGCTTTGGTCGCCACGCGAGCGGAGCTGCGGCTAGTTGCGTCTGCGCCGTTGACAGGGCAGCAGTCCGGGTTCAGAATTTTTCTGCTGCAGCGGGGGCAAGGTGCGGTGGCGGAGCCCCGTCGGTCCCAGGAGCAGCTCTCTCGGCTACGGAGCGGTTACCTCGGTGGCTGGGGTGAGTTGGAGCAAGCGGTGCTGTCTGTTCTGGGCAGGAGAGAATTTGGGATATTCGGCGCAGGAGAGTACGCTGACCTGCTTCATGCCTATTGCCCGGAAATAATCGATCAGGCGAAGTTCTTTATCGTCGACACTCCCGTTCAGCGCGAAAAGAATGGGCGAGTCGTGATTACGGTGGATGAATTTTTGGCGCAGAATAGCATGGCGGCATTGGCGGCTGTTCATCCGCGCAATTGGTCAATGCTGAAACAACGATTTTCCGCTATTTCCGATCGTTTCTTGCACCCCTATCAGTTTTGCAACTTGAGGTCGCAGCTATGAATGAAATTCCGCGATACGGGGTAAAGGAGGCGTTGGTGGCGCGCGACGATCTCGATGTCCGGGTTGAAGAATTGCGCCTTCTAGGCTACACAACCCTTGACTCTGGACTTTCGGAATTGGCGCTCGATAAACTTTCGGGGGCTTTCGATCGAGCGGAGGAATCTTATAGGCAGGATGCTGTGGGAAAAGGAATCGATCTTGTTGCGCTTGACGAGCGCGATACCATTCGCCTGTTACCTGTAATCGCTCCTGGGTTCTGGGAACTCGTCTTCAATGAGCGCTTGCACCAGCTGTTGTCTCAGATATTGGGCGACTATTATATTTTAAATCAGGCGAATGGCCTAGTGAACCGAGCGAATGCAGGTCGCTACAGTCAGGCTGCATATCACCGCGATTTGCCTTATCAACATTTCGTTTGCTCACGGCCCATCGCGATTAATGCCCTGTTTGCCATGGACGAATTTACCATCGAGAACGGTGCGACACGGGTAATACCAGCCAGTCACACAAGGGAAGCTTTTCCATCCGATGGCACCGTTCGGCGGAATGAGAAGCAGGTCACCGTTCCTCGTGGGACGTTCATCGTGCTCGATTGCATGGCCTATCATGCGGGATCAACCAATCGATCCTCTGCCAATCGTCGTGCGGTGAACCACGTTTTTACGATACCGATGCTGCGCCAGCAATTGCATCTACCTTCGACTATCGGGGATGCCAATGCATTTACGGATTGGCAAAGAAGGATACTTGGATTTGGCCTCGATGAATACCGCTCCATTGACGAATGGTTTGCCTCGCGTTCAGGAAAAGCATGAGTCAAGCACGGGAGTACATCTGCTCAGCATCGTGACGTCAGCCTATCGGTCGGAAGGCAGCATTGCGACATTTCTACAGCGTACGCTGGATGTAGCAACGTTGCTCGCCGATAGCGTCGAACTGATCGTGGTGGATGACGGCAGTCCCGACAGATCGGCGGAAATTGTCCGTGACCTTGCTGATCAGGACAGTCGTATCGTGCTTGCGCAGTTGAGTCGGAATTTCGGCCACCATCGAGCACTCATCACTGGCCTTGAACTCGCGCAAGGTGACCTTGTTTTCCTGATCGACAGCGATCTTGAGGAAGAGCCGGAAAATCTAGCCGCCATGTTGGCCAGCCTGCGTCAGGAGAGAGCAGATGTCGTCTATGGCGTCCAGCGAAAGCGCCGAGGCGGAGTGATAGAGCGCCTGTCCGGGGCGATTTTCTATAGCGCTTTCAGCCTTCTCAGCGAAGTCAATCTTCCCCGCAATGTTGCGACGATGCGCCTGATGACGGCGCGATATGTGCGCTCATTCCTTCAATTCAGAGATCACAATCCGGTTCTCGTTCCGCTCACTCTCCTGACAGGGTATCGGCAGGTTGCCTATCAGTTTGACAAAAGGAGCAGCAGCAAGACTACCTACTCAATTCCGCGACGATTTTCCCTGTTACTGCTGGGAATAACGAGCTTTAGCGCAAGGCCCTTGCTGCTAATCTTCTGGATGAGTCTGGTTCTGTCAGTCACAAGTTTTTCGTATGGCTTGTTTGTGATCACGAGAGCATTTGCCGGCGCCGTTCAGGACGGGTGGTCGTCGCTTATGGCTGCCGTCATCTTCTTCTTCAGTTTAAACGCACTTCTTACTGGAATTATCGGCCTTTACGTCAAGCTCATTGTGGAAGAGGTCAAGGATCGGCCGCGAACGATAGTGCAGGAAGTTTACCGTAAGACGTCGTGAATCGACGATTGGAATGTGATTTGACGAGTTGTTGTTTGCCCGGATATTTTGTGTCTTCAAGTAAGGTGTTTTACCGATTCAATCGGGTCGAGATAAAGCAATTTTCAGCGATTTCACGTTCGGTGTATAGATGGTCTCACATTTGGGTACCTTCTTCATGAACCGCCTTTTTGATTTCTTTGGAAAACTTTTTCCGATTTTTGTCTGTTTGCCCGCGGTAATATATGTTCTTTATTTTTCCGGCTATGGCCTAGATCTGACTGATGAGTCCTCATACATCAATTGGATTTCAGATCCGTGGCTCTATCCGCTCTCGGTCACACAGTACGGTTTTTTCTATCATCCTCTTTACGAACTTGTCGGCGGCAGCATCGCCCTGTTGCGAGGGTTGAATATACTACTTACGGTCGGGCTTGCGAGCTTGCTCGGCTTCGTCATTTTCCGTCGTCCGAACGATGATGGTGGGCTTTTGGATGTCGGAATGTCGGCGGCGGCATCCATTCCATTTGGCTTTGTTGCTCTTCTCTATATTACGAACTGGCTGGTTACGCCCAACTACAATTCCCTTAATCTGCAGGGGCTTCTGATATCAGCAACAGCGCTTGTGCTCATCGATAACTCGCGCGATGCGCCAGCGTCATCTCTGCGCGCGCTCGGCCCCTTTGTCTTGCTGGGGATCGGCGGCTGGATCGTTTTTCTAGCCAAGCCGCCCAGTGCCGCATGCCTTGCCGTTGTGGTGTTCGTTTATCTCTTATCCGTCCGTAAGCTGTCGCTCCCGACCCTCTTTATTGCAGCCGGCGTTTCGATTGTTTTGTTATTGCTGACGGCCCTCGCCATCGATGGCTCGGTTCCAAAATTTGTTGCCAGGCTTTCTGATTCGATATCGCTTTCGAACGCGATGGATCATCGATATGCCGCTGCCGAAATGCTTCGCATCGATAAGCTGACGCTCTCGACTGCCGAGGCAACGCTTATCCTGAGCCTTGGCGCCTTTTTCGGCATAGTCCTGTTTCTTGGCACAGTGAAGGGCGTGAGGGCCGCCGTCTTCTGGCTCGCATTTGTCGTTGGAACTCTGGTCGTCGGCTTTTTGATCCTTACCGGCGCGTGCTGGCGCATGCCCCCTACATGGAACAGTCAATACACCGTTCAGATTTTTGCCTTCCCTCTGGGGATGGCGCTGGCATTACTTGCCCTGTACGCTAGGGGGCTGCTTTCTAGCCCGGCTGTTGGCACATTGCGATTGGCTGTGGCGCTTTTTGTCTTTCCCTACGCGTTCGCTTTTGGCACCAACGGCAACTACTGGCCGAGTGCGGCCAGCGCAGGCGTGTTTGGTGTAGCGGCTGCTTTGGTGGTCGTCCGCGGTGTTTACAGGGATTGGAGAACCCCACGAACAGTTCTTTCGATCACTCTGCTGCCATTTGCGCTCGCAGCGGCGATACTGGGCGTAGGCATGGAGCACCCCTATCGGCAGTCCCAGCCCGTTCGTGAGAATAATCAGGTAGTCGACGTAGGGGATAGAGGCGCCCGTCTGACACTTTCCTCCGACTTTGCTGCCTACACCCGACGTCTGCAAGCCATTGCGCGCGAAAGCGGTTTCCGTACCGGTGCGCCATTGATCGACCTGACGGGGCATGACCCGGGTGCGTCGTTCATTCTTGGGGCCATTCCGGTGGGACAAGCGTGGATGATCGGTGGGTATCCGGGAAGCCATACGCTGGCTGCAGCGGCACTCAGACGCGTTTCATGCGCCACGCTTGCGACGGCGTGGCTTCTGATTGAGCCCAATGGGCCGCGGGCCATTACGCAAACCGTGTTGGGCGGGGACGGAATGCGCTTCGAGCCTGTTGGGTCGCTTTCGTCAACGACAGGTTCGTATGCGAACAGCTATCAGCAGTATCTTATGCGTCCTGTCCATGATCAGGGGACCGCGACCCAACTTTGTGAGAAAAAGCGGAAAACCCATCATGTGGTGGCGATGCGGCCCAGGTAGATCAGGCGCTTCACCATCTTGTGATGGAGGTGCGCCAGTCGGTGAAGGCAACCGAAAGTGGCGAAGCACGGGGTTTGACGCCGGAAAGAAGATTGGCGGGCGCAAGCGCCATATCGTCGTCGGCACGCTCGGATTGATGGTGGGGCTCATGGCGCATCGGGCCGACATCCAGGATCGCGATCTTGGAAATCACAACCAATTTACAACTTGTGGCAAATTGCCACTTTTGCCACCAGTTATTGATGGCTTCAGTTCCACCTAGAGCAGAGCTGGATCGGGAAATCCGGTTTTCCATTGCGGGCATTTTACTCGAGGTGGTGTCATTTTTTCGGAATAATCGACGTTTGCGAGAGCGCGCGGCCGCGACGGTAATCCATTGGAGACCGACTGTGGGGCGACTCGACTCGTTCCAACCTAGCCGCTGACCATTGCCGCAGCATTAGAAAGAATTTTCGCCATGAGGGGCTCCCGGGACAAATGTATCGCGCTATATATTGCCAATTAGGTCCTTTTTCTACCCGTCACAGTGCGAGGGGCTGCCAGTGTTCGGAACGCCTTTATAACTCCAAATATCTGTTCGTCGTTCATATTGGAACCCGAAGGCAGACAGATCCCGCGTTCGAATAAGTCGTCGGAAACCGAATTTTTGCCGTGCCTGTGGTATTCCGCATCGGCAAACACTGGCTGTTGATGCATCGGCTTCCACATCGGGCGCGCTTCGATGAACTCGTCCGCCAAATGCTTGATCACGTCAGTTACACTGAGCCCAAAGCCGGGCTTGATCAGGCAGGCCGAAAGCCAATGAGTGGAAAAACTCCAATCGGGTTCGGGCATCCATTCGAGCCATTCGATGTCGGCCAGCTCGGTGCTATAAATCTCGAAAACGCGGCGACGCGACGCAACGCGTTGATCCAGGACCTTCAATTGGCCGCGGCCAACGCCCGCAAGAATATTGCTCATCCGATAATTGAAGCCGATCACGCTATGCTGGTAGTGGGGTGCTGGATCGCGCGCCTGGGTCGCGAGAAAGCGCGCCGTTTTGGCAAACCCTTCGGAATCGGTGATCAGCATCCCGCCACCGGAAGTGGTGATGATCTTGTTGCCATTGAACGAATAGATGCCGATGCGCCCAAAAGTGCCGGATGGCTTGCCACGATACTTCGCGCCCAGCGATTCCGCAGCGTCCTCCACTACCGGCACGCCAAAGCTGTCACACAGGGCAATGATCGCATCCATATTGGCGCTCTGGCCATAAAGACAGACCACGATCACAGCCTTTGGCAGTTGTCCGCTGGTCTGGGCAGACTGCAAGGCGCGTTCAAGCGCGATAGGGGACATGTTCCAGCTCTCGGGCTCGCTGTCGATGAAGACAGGACGCGCACCCTGATAGATGACCGGGTTCACGCTAGCGATGAAAGTCAGCGTCGAACAGAACACGACATCCCCCACCCCGACATCGAGCAGGCGCAAGGCGATGTGAATGGCAGCAGTACCCGAACTCAGGGCCACAGCGTATCTGGCGCCAACCGAAGCCGCGAGTTCTTGCTCGAACGCATCGACATTGGGCCCCAGCGGCGCAATCCAGTTGGTGCGGAAGGCCTCGACAACATACTCAATTTCGGCGTCACCCATATGCGGGGTCGACAGCAGAACCTGCTCATCAATCTTGGAGCGTTCGATCAGGTCCATCGCCCTGCCGTCGTCGTCCAGAACCGGAATGTGATTGATAGCCGCTTTGGACATGATTTCGAGCGCCTGGCGCTTGGTATATCCCTGCTGCAACACCACCGATTCGCGGCGCGGCAAATGCTCGAGATCATCGTCAAGCGTCTTGCCGCTCAGCAGAAGGCGACGTAAATCGCCATCGGTCACGGTTCGCTCAAAGCGCGCATCGTCATTTACCAGCAGAATTATTCCCTTGGCCGAGTGATCGAGCATGGCAAGGGCATCACGGATGGTCGACTTGTGGTTCAAGCTTATCAATCCGGCATTGAATATCATCGCTTTAGGTCTTCCTTGCGGGAACGCCGACATAGACCGCCCGATCGATCGCATCAGACAATAAGACAGCGCCGGCCCCGATGATGGTTTCGGCGCCAACGGAAACGCCCGGCAGTAAATTAGCGCCGGCTCCGATGAGGCTCTGTGTTCCCACAAAGACTGCTCCGGCCAGCGTCGCCCCAGGTGCAACATGAACGAAATCGCCCAGATGGCATTCGTGGTCCACTATAGCCCCGTGATTGACGATGCAGCATTGCCCGATTATCGTGTTCGCCGCAATAATTGCGCCAGCGGCGACAAAGCTGCCCGAGCCGATGCTGCTGCTGGCAGAGACGATTGCACGCGGGTCGATCAGCGTTTGCAGGATGCTCCCCGCGCGGGTCAACTCAGCATGGACGCGGCATCGGATCTGGTTGTTGCCGATGCAGATATGCACCTTCGCCCCTTGAAGGCGGCTTAAATCGTAGGGCTCGACCGGGCCACCGAGCACGGTCTTGCCGACCTGCGTGGCATCGCGATCCAGCAAAATGATCTGGTCCCGGGCAACACCACCAGCCAAAAGGCTATCCAGTAGCACCAGGGCATGGCCACCTGAGCCGATCAGAAACAGCGGATCAGTAAGCATTGGATTTGCCTTGCTTAAAGCTCGTCAGATCAAGCTCGGCCAGGGTAGCGGCAATTCGTGGCCCGGCCCGGCCATCCCCGTAAATATTGGTCGCCACCGGGCGGGGCGCGCCCACGATGGCTCCGATAGCGGACTTTATGGCGGCGGCATCAATGCCAATATCGACGGTATTGTGGTTGCGCTCGCGCAAATTCTGGCGGCTGCCCAGGTTGATGACTGGCGTGCCGAAGCTTGCGGCTTCAATGATGCCGCTGCTGGAATTGCCGATCATCAGGTCAGCATTGGCCATGAACTGGACAAATTCGGCGCGTGGCAAATGGGTGAAAAGGGTCAGGTCATGGGCGGCCGCCCGCGCCTCCAATATGTCGCGCACCGCGGCTCCACCGGCATCTGAATTCGGCTTCAGTGCGACGATTTGCAAACCAGCATGCTTGAGGGCGTCAGTTATCGCGGTCACATCGCCGCCGGCCTGCCCCGTTTCATGCAGCACGGGGTGATAGACCAGCAGGCTCAGGCCACGATCCGGATCGAGGCCATGTCTTTGCATCAAGGCAGTGCGGTTCTGAATCTCCAGACCGGAAAGGCTGTCGAGGCCGGGTGCACCGACGACGTGGACGGTATCCTGACGCTCTCCCATCGAGATCAGCCGACGGCGGCTCTGCTCGGTTGCCACCAGATGGATATGGGAAAGCTTGGAAATGGCATGGCGAATGGGTTCGTCGATCGTGCCAGAACGCTCCCCCCCATGGATATGGGCGATCGGAATATTGAGGTGGAGCGCGGCGATCGCGCCTGCCAGCATTTCGCCCCGATCGCCCAGCAGCAGGACAATATCAGGGCGGCTGGCAGCAAAAGTCTCGGTAAAGCCGATCAGCATGCGGCCGATATTGGCGGCCATCAGGCTCCCGCCCGGCTCGCCCTCGGCGATGGCGACGCGACCGGCAAGCTTGAGGCCGGAGGCAACGACCTCGTTGATGGTGGAGCCATAGTCAGCCAGCAAATGCATGCCGGTGGCGACAATGGCGAGGTCTATCGAGGAATCGGCGTCGAGCAATCTGAGGGTGGACAGCATCAGCCCGAAATCGGCACGCGTGCCGGTGACGTAGCAGATTTTACGCCTGGGCGTCACGCCAGGTCCTGCCACTGCAATGTCTGCCCGTTGCCGATGTCGTGCAGCGCACGCTTGCCCAAAACCTCTGCCATTTCAGTGGGAGGGATGCCTGTGCCAGGCCGCAGCAAGGCAATGTCCTGTGGCTGGATGGTGGCCCCGGCAGCGATCGGCCGAAGGGTGGTGACGCTGCGCCGCACCAGCGCGCGCACCGGAAGTTCCGAACTGGTTGGCGCCTTGATTCCGTCCCCCTGCGCCTGCTCCACATCTCGTATTGATTGTACCAGCGCGTTCAGTTCGTGCGGTTCGAGCGAGGCCGAATGGTCAGGCCCGGGCAGGCTCGCGTCCAACGTAAAATGCTTTTCAATAATTTGGGCGCCCATTGCGACGGCAGCCGTGGAAACAGTCAAGCCGAGTGTGTGATCGGAATAGCCGATCGGTAGGCCAATTTCTGTTCCCATGCTCAGCATGGCACGAAGATTTACGTCCTTGGCGGCGGCAGGATAGTTGGACGTGCAATGTAAAATCGTTACCATCGCCGATAGCGGTTCGGCAAATCCACGACGTTCACGCTCTGACCGAACTGCCTCGACGGCACCCCTGACCTCAGCCATATCTGCCATGCCGGTAGACACGATCATCGGCAGACCCTTGGACGCCATATGCGTGATGAACGGGATGTTGGTGATCTCCCCCGAGGGGACCTTGACCCGCTTGATGCCAAGTTCCACCAGGAAATCCAAAGCTTCCTCGTCAAAGGCAGTCGACATGAATTCGATGCCCAGTTCGCAGCAGCGCGTATGGAGCGCGCGATGCAGAGCTTGGGACATTTCGAGCTTGGTCAGCATGTCATACTGACTGCTCCCGCCGGTGGTTTTTTTCTGATACTCGGCCTTTTCCGCGTCCCGGCAGGTCAGCTTGTCCGCCGAAAAAGTCTGGAACTTTACCGCATCGGCGCCGCTGCGCGCCGCGACCTCCACCAACTGCACAGCCAGATCGGCGCTGCCGTTATGATTGACCCCGGCTTCGGCGATAATGAATGTGCTCATGGCATTGCACCGTATCTGGCAGCAATAGTTTCGGCCATCAGCCAATCGAGTTCATCATCGATATCGACGGCCTCGAAAGGTTTGTCACATAACATGCCGAACGTGTTGAGGGGAAAAAAGGTTTGCTCACTCCGCAGGGTGGCAGCGCCGATCAGATAAAGATTGCCGGCGACGAAAACGGCAGCCGGCATGTCCTGACTGCGCAATTTGAGACCGGAACGATCATGAAACGGCACCAGTTGGCGTGCGCCGTCCAGTTGGAACGTAAGATAGGGGTGGGTGCGCACGGGAGCAACGCCGACGACCGCGTCACAAGCGGGCGTTTCCAGCATGGCAAAGGCCTCGGCCCAGCGCGATGGCTCGCGCATCGGCGATGTCGGCTGAAGCAGGGCAACAGTGTCGTAATGGCGTCCGGCCATAGCCTCGCGCTCCAGAGCATCGAGAACGACGTCAAGCGTCGAGGCGGTATCGGTTGCCAGGTTTGCTGGTCTCAGATGGGGAACATCGACGCCTTCGGCGCGGCAGACGGCGGCGATGGCTTCGTCGTCCGTGGAAACGACCAGGCCATCAAAACGTGGCACTTGCCGCGCGAAGCGGATCGACCAGGCAATCAGCGGTACGCCAAGAAACGGCTTGATGTTCTTGCCGGGTAGCCGCTTGGAGCCTCCACGAGCAGGAATGACCGCCAGCGTCTTCATGGCAACCTTACGAGTTGATGTAATTTTTCAGGAGCGCCAGGCCCGCGCTGCCGCTGCGTTCGGGATGAACCTGGGTTAGCCCAGAGCGCAGAACTCAGGATGACGATATCGACCGACACGAGGTTCACGCGCTTCCAACGGCGAGGAAGGGCCAGAATGCGCGCTCTGAATTTTTTCAGCATGTAGGATAGAACCAACTAGAAACCGGAGTGCAGCGTTCTCGTACACGCGAATAGGCAAACATTGCCTGATCCTTATCGCCTACCTCGACCGAAGGAACAGTGACCGCACCGATTCCAGTCGACGGCCGGGCTTCTCCATCGCGGGCATTCACACTCAAGCTGATATCATCTTTTGAGGACGGGTGGTCGCGATAGTAATCCGCTGGAGTCCGAGTGTGGAGTGGCTCGCTCGCTCTGACCCGGCCGTCGACCATTGCCGCGGTATTAGAAGAATTTTCGTCAAGAGGGGCTCCTGGGACAAATGTATCGTGCCGTGTATAGCAAAGATGTCTGTGCGCATTTTTGATATTTTAGAAGTAAGTTCTGGGCGCAACAAGATTGGCCTTTTGACGCAGATAGAAGCAGTAAAACCCGAAGGCTGCCGCG
>NZ_JBTMXB010000051.1:0-20862 GCF_054489405.1 Mesorhizobium sp. A623 | reverse complement strand
CGAACTCGTTGAGAAATACGGCTCCGGGTGGACTTTCCAGCGAAAACCTCACCTTCGCGACGATAGCGTCGACGGCCCCGAAGACACCTGACCGTCGGGCTCATTGTAAACCGCGTTTGCCATCCACCTTTGAGTTCTCCCCATTACTTAGCCAAACGGCCTTTGCTCACGCCGGATACAGAGCATGTGCAGACAGCGCCGGTGTGTCCAATCTCGTATCTCCGTGGGTAATTACAGCGAGGTGTTTGAACGCGATATCGGCCAGTCGAGCGCCTTGAAGATCGATAGCGGAAAGACTGGTGCACGCGCTATGATAACGAAGCTATCAGCCCAAGAGGTAAGGAAGGTGACGGATGAGCAACCGCATCTTCACCTAAGGCCTCCAAGTGTCGTGGGCTCAACCACGTTATATCAGGAGTACCGGCGTGGACGATAGAATGCCGCCGCTGCCTGTTTTATCCGGATTGTGCTGAGCCCGACCTAGCCGAGCCCGAGCTTCTTCTTCAGTTCGGCATTTTCTTTGCGAAGACGTTCTGCGAGGAGGCCCTTCAGACGCTTGTTCTCATCCTCGAGTGCGAGGAGATCCTTCAAGTCGCCGCTCTCTGATGCTGGCGTCGCAGCCTTCTTCCACTGATAGTAGGTCTGCTCTGAAATGCCGGCCTGCCGTGTGGCGTTCTTGATGCTTTCGCTGCGCACGATCGACTTCTCGATCTGGCTGAGTAATTGGCTGCGTTCTTTTTCGGAGTAGATTTTGCGCGCCTTTCGAACTGCCACCGAAGGGTCAACTGCCGCAGGGACTGACTTGGAGGCTGCTTTTCGAGCAGAGCGTTCCGGCTGTGCCTTAGTCGTTCTCTGCCGTTGGATATTCTTCTTAACTTCCGGCGTTTCCCCCGTCGCAATTGCTTCGGTTGGGATTTGCACGGATTCAGTTTCCTTAGGGTCGGCCATAAGACACTCCGCTCGCGGTTTATTTCCATCTTCAGCATCAATGGACGGCACATCAGAGTCAATAAGCAGATGTTTTGGTATCTCGTTCTCTTCGGGCTTCTTTGCTGTCTCGGCTACAACAGTGGACATATCGAGATCGCCCCAGGACGAGGTGATCGAGATCGGCGCTGTCGCCTTCACATATAATAATGACGGTGCCTTCGGTGATGTTGTCGGCGTGTTCAGCGGTCTGCATCAGCCATCCTCGTCCATCCCACCAGAAATCACCCGGCTGACCGGCATCACCGATGCAATGGTTTCTGGCCGGAGTATCGACCTCGACGTGCTTGACGCCTTGATCGAGCCCGCCGACCTCATCATCGCTCACAATGCCGGGTTCGACCGACCATTTTGCGAGAAGCTTTCATCGTCCTTCGCTCCCAAGGCCTGGGCCTGCTCGGTTTCAGAAATCCGGTGGGTTGACCTCGGCCTCGAAGGCAACAAGCTCGGCTATCTCGTCGGTCAGTCTGGTCTCTTCCATGAAGGCCATCGCGCCACAGACGATTGCCACGCGCCACTGGAAGCCTTGGCGCGACCAGTGGGCGAGGGAATGCATATTCCCTTCGCTGAATTGCTGCTGTCGAGCGCCCGCAGCAGGGGGCGTATCTTCGCCGTGAACTCGCCCTTTGACATGAAGGATCATCTGAAGGCGAGGGGCTATCGGTGGTCGGACGGCAGCGACGGGCGGCGAAGGCCTGGTGGGTCGAGATTGATGAAGACGATGAGATCCACTATCTTCGCACCGAGATCTACCGATGGGACGAGGCAGAACCCCTGACGGTACGGCTCACCGCGCATGACCGGTTTCGGTCTTGATCTGTAGGGCAGGGCTTCGCCGACCACTTGCCATCTGATATAAAATTTTGTATATTCATCGCAGATGACTGAACCAAAGCCTGTGGAGTTTAGGGGGAGCGCCCTTGACGATTTGCGCGCGTTCCCGACGCCGGCGCGGCGAGAGGCTGGACATCAGTTGGATCAGGTCCAGTGCGGACGCGATCCGGATGACTGGAAACCGATGGCCTCCATCGGCCAAGGTGTCCGGGAAATACGGATCCGAGAAAGCTCGGGTACGTTCCGGATCATCTATGTGGCCAAATTCAGTGATGCAATCTACGTGTTGCACTGTTTCCAGAAGAAGACACAGAAAACTGGTAAAGTCGATCTGGACCTTGCCGAGAAACGTTATCGGGAGTTGCTGAAGGAGCTGAAACAATGAGCAATGAGCGCTTTTCCAGCGTATGGGACGCGATTGAGGACACACCCGCGCAGGCGGAGAACATGAAACTTCGGTCGGCCCTCATGATGGCACTGAAGGATCACATCGCGCGCAGTGGTTTGAGCCAGTCTCAGGCCGCAAAGATGTTTGGAGTGACCCAACCACGGATTTCGGACTTGACGCGGGGTAAGATTGAAGTCTTCGGGCTGGATGCTTTGGTCAACATGGCGGCCGCTGCCGGACTTCACGTAGAAATGCGGCTGCACGAAGCGGCCTGACGACAGGCTGAATAATATTATCTCGTAATATCAATTGCTTAAGTTCCATAATGTTGATTATGCAACTTTAGATAGATTGTAGAGAAGTGGGTTCTATCTTGAAGTGCGACTGCGCAGCGATACCAATGGCTTATCGCATGCATGGAACCGCACATGAAACGCACCTACTCCCAGATCGATTTGGATGAACGCCGCAAGATCGCTCGATGGCGTCAGGCAGGGGCCAGTGTCGAGGTGATTGCCGAAAAGCTCGGTCGCCATGGCTCGACGATTTTTCGCGAGTTCGCGCGAAACAAGTTCGAGGACGTAGAGATGCCAGACCTTGCCGGCTATTTCTGCGTTACGGCTCACAGCAAGGCCAAGGATCGCCGCAGCCGCCATCGCAAACTGGTTCGTCATCCGACGTTACGCGCGTCGATCATCGAACGGATCAAGCATGGCTGGTCGCCTGAGCAGATCGCCGGCCGACTGGCTTATGAACGGAGCAGCGTCCGTGTTTGCCATGAAACGATCTACCGGTTCGCCTATTCAGTTGACGGCCAGGAGATGTAGTTGTGGCGCTATCTGCCCGAGAGCCGCGCCAGACGCCGGCCGAGATATGCCAGACGCCGTCATGGCCGCAGATTCAGCCCGGAAATAAGCATTCTGCATCGTCGGGATGCCGTGCGCGAACGAAAGCAGCTCGGCCACTGGGAATGCGACCTGATCCAGTTCCGCAAAAAAATTCGGCAAGGCGACCGTGACGTCGCTGGTCGAGCGCGTCAGCCGGTTCACGGTGTTTCTACGCAACAACGACCGGCAATCGAAGCCGATCATGGACGGGCTGATCAATACTCTGAGCGCCCTTCCCCATGCCGCACGCCGTTCGATCACCTTTGACCGCGGCACCGAATTCACCGACTGGCCATATCTCCAGACGGGACTCGGCGTCTTGGTTCTGCGATCCACAATCGCCCTGGCAGAAAGGCTCGGTTGAAAACACCAATCGCAGGGCCCGTAAATGGCTGCCCAGAGATCTCGATCCCATGTCGATCAACGACAGCGACCTGAAGAGCATCGGCGACCAGCTCAACACCACGCCGCGCAAATGCCTCGGTTACAAGACGCCCTCCGAAGTCTTCAGGCAAAAGATGATGGCGGCGCTAAGACGATCAGGTTAACTTCAGTTGCTGCCGGTCGCACTTCGATGAGAACTCACATGACATGTGATGCAGGGCTATCAGAACTCATTTTGACCGTTAGCTGGCCAGCCGCTCTGGCGCGACCCGGAAATGAACCGCCTCGCGGCGATTGAGTTCGCGAAGAACAGCCGACAGGTTGACCAGACGCGGATTGCCGCGCGGACCGAACATGCGCATCAAGTTTTTGGGATCGATCGAGACAGCTTCGGCAAGCTGCTCGAAACCGACAGTCGCATTGATGTAGTCGCGGATCAGCGCCTTGCCCGTATCTGGCTCCCCGGCTGTAAAGGCTTCCATCGCCTCTCCTAGAAGTGCGGTACGAAATTCTGGATCGCGCTCCGCGCGCGCCTTCACCGTCTCTTTGAAACTGCGGGACAATGCCATTGTTCTCACTCCTTCGCCTTCTTACGGCGTTTGTAATCCGCCCATCGATCGAGAGCTTGGGCGACATCGGCTTGCTGGCGCGTTTTCGTTCCACCGCCGAGCAGAATGACGAGCCTGGTTCCGTCGAAGGCGAGGTAGATGCGGATGCCAGGCCCCCAATCGATCCGCCATTCGGCCACGCCTTGCCCAACAGGTTTCAACCCGGATCGGTTGCCCACTCCAACCCGAATGATTGCAGTCGTTACCTTCGCGGCATGCACGGCGGGCAGCTGATCGAACCATTCATCGAACGGCCGGGACCCTCGTTCATCCTCATAGACTTCGACGTCCACGCTCATATGGTGTCATATACGACACCTTCGATGCTGAAGCAATCACGAGTCACTGAATTGCCGCCTATCGCTTCCCTGCGTCGACGCCCGAAAGATCGATGCGAATTCCGGCCTTGTTCGGATCGCCGATTTCTTCCTCAGTTAGCACAGGGGCAGTCCGCCCTTCGTCTGTCGAAGTTTCTGTTTTCGGCGTAGCGACCTTGATATCGCCTGGATCGGGCTCGCGAAACACTACCCTGCCCTCGAAATATCCGCTCTGCTACGCGATGATTGCGTCATCGAAGGCTTCGATCCTCATCATTCGTTAACCGATGAACGATGAACGATGAACGTTCCCAGTTGGCTCAGCACGTCTGCGGGGATATCTCGCGGTCGCTGTGTCGCCAGAACACACGTGAGGCCATATTTGCGGCCCTCCTTGGCGATCAAGCCAAATGCCTCTAACCTGACACTGACGTACTCGTCGCCGATCGCGCGTCCGAGAAATTGGTGGGCTTCATCCAGAACGGCTATCATAGGTCGATCCCGAAACACGTCCCGTCTCGCTTGGCCGAGTAGATAACGGCCAATGACGTTCATCAGAATCTCGCGGGTATTGTGTTCAAAGCGAACATTTTTGAACGAGATGCGGATAATATCGTCATCATCGGTGGCGATGAAGTGATCAATAATGTCAGCAAGCGACGGACCGTTCGTTCCAAAAACGCAGGCCAACACTGCGGAGTGAACAAGAGTCCGAATACGCGAAATCAAGCTTTCGCAATGGCCGACCGCCTGCTGATCCACCTTGCCAAAGTTTGCGGGTACGTCGAAATCCGAGCTGTAGATACATTCTGCCGAAATCTGTTCCGGCAAGTCCTCAATCTTGAACGCACAATACCCGTAGCGGCCATATTGGATGGCGAGCGCGATGATGTCGGCGGTCAAGGCCGCTTCATCATCCGGTGTAGTCGGAACCTTGCGCTGTGTGGAACGATGCTGCCCCAGAACTCGGCATGCCCGTCGTTCGGGAACGCCAAGCTCAGCGACAACATGATCCACGCAGGCGCGGCGACGCGCGGGGCTTAGAAGTTTCCCACTTTCCGCATATCCGCTCGGCGGTTTTATCTTCGGCGAAGATAACACATAAGTTCGCCTTACGATATTGTCGCATGGTGAGCGACGGCACCCATAAGATTTCGCTGAATCGGGAATCGTCCGTTTCTGATGCTCCGCCGATGGCAGGAAGTGCAGGGTAAGCGCCGACGGAAGAAGCGGCTTTCCGCCCAGAGGTCGAGCGTTACGACATTGGCAGACAAAAATTTGTCGACGCGGAGGATAAACCGTCTTACCGTCAAAGCCAGGATGGATCGTGCAATGCCGCTGATGGTATATGACATGCAGAAGATGGCGACGGTCGCGCTTCGACGCGGAACGTTTCTTCGGCAGGCAGGTGTCTCCAGTCATTTCCTCCTTGATATCCGGAACGACCATGGAAAGGGAATTGCCGCCATCGCGGGCCCGATTCTCCGGCATCTCCAATCATTCATGTCACCTGCGCAGTTCAGGCGTGGGCACGTCCGAGGAAATTACTGACCAGAAGAGGCATCCCCATGAGCCATTTCGTCGACCGCCTAACCTTCTTTCGCGCAAAGCAGGAGAAATTCTCTGAAGGTCACGGGATTGCCACGAATGAAAACCGCGCATGGGAGGACGCTTACCGCAAGCGTTGGGCCGCGGACAAGATCGTACGTTCGACCCATGGCGTGAACTGCACCGGATCATGTTCTTGGAAGATCTATGTCAAGGGCGGCATCGTGACGTGGGAGACGCAGCAGACCGACTATCCGCGTACCCGCCCCGATCTGCCCAACCACGAGCCGCGCGGCTGCCCGCGTGGCGCCAGCTATTCCTGGTATCTCTATTCCGGCACCCGGGTGAAATATCCGCTGGTCCGTGCCCGGTTGATCCGGCACTGGCGCGAAGCGCGCGAAACGCTGACGCCGGTTGCAGCGTGGAAAGCCATCGTCGAAAATCCCGACAAGCGGCAGGACTGGATCCATCGGCGCGGCCGGGGCGGCTTCGTGCGCGTCGGCTGGGACGAGATCAACGAGATGATCGCCGCCGCCAACGCCTACACGATTCGCGAATACGGGCCTGACCGCGTCGTCGGCTTCTCGCCGATCCCGGCGATGTCGATGATCTCTTACGCCTCCGGCTCGCGTTATCTGTCGCTGCTGGGCAGCACGACCTTGTCGTTTTACGACTGGTATTGTGACCTGCCGCCGTCCAGCCCGCAGACTTGGGGCGAGCAGACCGACGTGCCGGAATCGGCTGACTGGTACAATTCCGGTTTCCTGCTGATCTGGGGCTCGAACGTGCCGATGACGCGGACGCCGGACGCGCATTTCTATACCGAGGCGCGCTATCGCGGCGCCAAATCGGCGGTGATAGCGCCCGACTACAACGAGGCGGCGAAGTTCGCCGACCTCTGGATGCACCCGAAACAGGGCACCGACGCGGCGCTGGCTTTGGCCTTCGGCCATGTCGTGCTGCGCGAATTCTATCTGGACAAGACCACGGACTATTTCGACGACTACACGCGGCGCTATTCCGACTTTCCGCTGCTGGTGACGCTGACCGAAAAGGACGGCAACCTGATCCCCGACCGCAACCTGCGCGCCGCCGATCTCGAGGGTGGCATGGGTGAAGCGAACAACCCCGACTGGAAATCGGTCGGCATCGACGAAGAGAGCGGCGATCTGGTGGCGCCGCAAGGCTCGGTTGGGCATCGCTGGGGCGAAAAGGGCCACTGGAATCTGGAGCAGAAGGACGGCAAAGGCCGCGAATTCAAGCTGCGGATGAGCCTTGCGGATCATCACGACGCGATCCGGCCGGTGGCGTTCCCCTATTTCGGCGGCACCGCGCCGCAGGACTGGAAAGCTACCGCGCATGACCGCATCCTGCTGCGCAACATCCCGGTGAGAGAGATCATCGGCGCGGGTGGCAAGACAATCCTCGTCGCCACCGTGTTCGATCTTTATTGCGCCAACTACGGTCTCGATCGCGGCTTTGGCGGCGAGAACGTGGCGAAGAGTTATGACGACGATGTGCCCTTCACCCCGGCCTGGGCCGAGGCGGTGACGGGGGTGAAACGCGACGCCATCATCCAGATTGCGCGTGAATTCGCCGCCAATGCCGAAATCACCAAGGGTCGCTCGATGGTCATCATCGGTGCCGGGGTGAACCACTGGTATCACATGGACATGACCTATCGCGGTGTCATCCAGTTGCTGGTGATGTGCGGTTGCGTCGGCCAGTCCGGCGGCGGCTGGGCGCATTATGTCGGGCAAGAGAAACTGCGGCCGCAGACCGGCTGGCTGCCGCTGACCTTCGCGCTCGACTGGTCGCGCCCGCCCCGGCAGATGGCGGGGACCAGCTTTTTCTACGCTCATTCCGACCAGTGGCGTTACGAGTCGATGAAGGTGGATGAGCTGCTGTCGCCGACCGCGCCCGAAGGCAACTGGTCCGGCTCGATGATCGACTACAACGTGCGCGCCGAACGGATGGGCTGGCTGCCCTCGGCGCCGCAACTGCTGGAAAACCCGCTGGATGTCGGCGCGCGTCTGGCCAAGGCGGGCGGCGATCCTGCTGCGGCAGTTGCCGCCGGGCTGAAGTCGGGCGACCTGAAGATGGCCAATACCGACCCCGATAACCCACGCAACTGGCCGCGCAACATGTTCTTCTGGCGCTCGAACGTGCTGGGTGCGTCCGGCAAGGGGCACGAATATTTCCTGAAACATTTCGTCGGCTCGATGCACGGCGTCATCGGCACCGACAATGCCGACGGGCTGGTGCGCCCCGATGAAGTGGTCTGGCGTGACGATGCGCCCGTCGGCAAGCTGGACCTGATGGTGACGCTTGATTTTCGCATGTCCACCACTTGCCTTTACTCCGACATCGTGCTGCCAACTGCCACTTGGTACGAAAAACACGACCTCAATACCACCGACATGCACCCGTTCATCCACCCATTGACGGCAGCGGTCGATCCCTGCTGGGAGGCGCGCAGCGATTGGGCGATCTTCCGCGAGTTGGCCAAGGCGTTCTCAGACGTTTCGTCAGAGGTGCTGGGGGTCGAGCAGGACGTTGTCCTGACCCCGATCCAGCACGACAGTCCGGGCGAGATAGCCCAAGCCTACGAGCCAAAGGACTGGGGCCGTGGCGAGTGCGAGCCGATACCGGGCGTGACCATGCCTTCGGTCGCGCTGGTCGAGCGCAACTACCCGGAGACCTATGCGCGCTACACCTCGATTGGCCCGGAGTTGGAGAGACTTGGCAACGGCTCGAAGGGTCTGAACTGGGATGTGGCGCATGAGGTCGAGTTGCTGGGCCAGTTGAACGGCACCGTGGCGGATGGCCCGACGAAAGGCCGTCCAAAGATCGAAGCGGATATCGACGCCTGCGAGACGATCCTGATGCTGGCACCGGAAACCAACGGTGAAGTGGCGATGAAGGCGTGGGCGGCCTTGTCGGTGGCGACGGGGCGCGAACACGCGCATCTGGCCGAGGGCAAGGAGGAGGAGAAAATTCGCTTCCGCGACATCGTCGCACAACCGCGCAAGATCATCAGCAGCCCCACCTGGTCCGGCATCGAGTCTGAGAA
The DNA here is from genome assembly GCF_054489405.1 of Mesorhizobium sp. A623. Taxonomy (NCBI): domain Bacteria; kingdom Pseudomonadati; phylum Pseudomonadota; class Alphaproteobacteria; order Hyphomicrobiales; family Phyllobacteriaceae; genus Mesorhizobium; species Mesorhizobium sp. A623. The sequence continues at coordinate 11,836 of NZ_JBTMXB010000051.1, read as the reverse complement.
GGTCTGCTACAACGCCAGCTATACCAACGTGCACGAGTTGATACCTTGGCGCACCTTATCCGGGCGTCAGCAGCTTTATCAGGACCACCAGTGGATGCGCGCCTTTGGCGAAGCCTTCGTGACCTGGAAACCCCCGATCGACACCCGCACCGTCGCCGCTGCCTTGGGCAAGCTGCCGAACGGGCACAAGGAAATCACGCTGAACTTCCTGACGCCGCACCAGAAATGGGGCATCCATTCAACCTATACCGAAAACCTGATCATGCTCAGCCTCAGTCGCGGCGGTCCGGCGGTCTGGATCAGCGAGGATGACGCGAAGGAGGCAGGCATCGTCGATAACGACTGGATCGAGGCGTTCAACGTCAACGGCGCGTTGACCGCGCGGGCGATCGTCAGCCAGCGGATCATGCCGGGATCGTGCATCATGTATCACGCGCAAGAGAAGCTGGTGAACGTGGTGGGGTCGGAAATGACTGGCCAGCGCGGCGGCATCCATAATTCGGTGACGCGGATCAACATGAAGCCGACGCATATGATCGGCGGCTATGCGCAGTTGGCTTACGGCTTCAACTACTACGGCCCCGTCGGTGCCAACCGCGACGAGATGGTGATTTTGCGCAAGATGAACAAGGTCAACTGGTTCGACAAGACGGTGGATGAATGGACCGAGAACAAGGTCGCCGAGGCCGACCAATCCCCCGATCCGAAGAGAAAGACAGGAGCGTCGGCATGAAAATTCGTGCACAGATCGCAATGGTGATGAACCTCGACAAATGTATCGGCTGCCACACCTGTTCGATCACCTGCAAGAACGTCTGGACCAACCGCGAAGGCGTCGAATACGCCTGGTTCAACAACGTCGAGACCAAGCCCGGCATCGGCTATCCCAAGGACTGGGAGAATCAGAAACGCTGGCAAGGCGGCTGGGTGCGCAAGAAAAACGGCCGCATCGTGCCGCGCCAAGGCTCTAAATGGCGGATTCTGGCAAAGATATTCTCGAACCCGCACCTGCCCGAGATCGACGATTTCTACGAGCCCTATACGTTCGAATACGAATGGCTGCAAAAGGCGCCCGAGTTGCAGGCGCAACCGGCGGCCAAGCCGCGCTCGCTGCTGACCGGCGAGGTCATCAACAAGATCGAATGGTCCGGCAACTGGGAGGACATGCTGGGCGGTGAGTTCTCGGCTCGCAGCCATGATTACAACTTCGATGGCATCGAAAAGGAAATTTACGGCCAGTTCGAACAGACCTTCATGATGTATCTGCCACGGCTCTGCGAACATTGCCTCAACCCGTCCTGCGTCGCCTCGTGCCCGTCGGGTGCGATCTACAAGCGCGAAGAGGACGGTATCGTTCTGATAGATCAGGAGAAATGCCGCGGCTGGCGGATGTGTGTCTCGGGCTGCCCGTACAAGAAGATCTATTACAACTGGTCCACCGGCAAATCCGAGAAATGTATCTTCTGCTACCCAAGGATCGAAGTCGGACAGCCCACAGTCTGTTCGGAAACCTGCGTTGGGCGCATCCGCTATCTGGGTGTCGTACTATATGACGCCGACAAGATCGAGGCGGCGGCATCCGTTGAGGACCCAAAAGACCTCTACCCGGCGCAACTCGGGGTATTCCTGAATCCGCACGATCCCGAAGTGCAGGCCGAGGCGCGCCGCCAAGGCATTCCCGACCAATGGATCGAGGGCGCGGTGCGCTCGCCGATCTGGAAAATGGCGATGGAGTGGAAGGTTGCGTTCCCACTGCACCCCGAATACCGCACCCTGCCGATGGTGTGGTATGTGCCGCCGCTTTCCCCGATCCAGTCGGCACATGAGGCAGGCAAGATCAGCAGCAAAGACGGCATGCCGGACGTGAAGTCGCTGCGGATCCCGATGCGCTATCTGGCGAACCTTCTGACGGCGGGTGACGAAGCACCGATCGTCAACGCGCTGGAACGGATGTTGGCGATGCGCTCCTACATGCGGGCGAAATCGGTCGAAGGCCGGATTGACCCATCGATCCCGGAACGCGTTGGCATGACGCAGGCGATGGTCGAGGATATGTACAAGACGATGGCACTGGCCGCTTATGAGGACCGCTATGTGATTCCGACTTCCCACCGCGAGACCGACGAGGACGCCTACAAGATGCGCGGCTCCGCCGGGTTCGCGTTCGAGGAGGCCAGCGGCGGCGACAGCAAGGTCAACCTGTTCGGCGGCACCAAGCGGACACCGCCGAAACCCTATATTGACGCGTCGACATGAGGCTGACGCTTCGCACCCTCGCGGCCCTTCTGGGCTATCCGTCGACGGACCTGCTGGCGCATATCGGGGAGTTGCGCACGGCACTGGACAGCGAGGCGGCGCTGCGCGGAGTCGCGCGGCGGCGGCTGGACCCGCTGCTTGACCGGCTGGAACGATCAGACCTGCTGGACGCGCAGGCCGAATATTCCGACCTGTTCGACCGCTCGCGCAAGCTGTCGCTGCATCTGTTCGAACATGTCCATGGCGAAAGCCGCGAGCGTGGTCAGGCGATGCTGGATCTGGCGGCGCAATACATGGAACACGGGCTGCTGCTGGAATCGACCGATCTGCCCGATTATATCCCGATCTTCCTTGAATACGCCTCGTGCCTGCCGCCCGCCGAGGCGCGCGAGACACTGGCGCAGCCGTCCCATGTGCTGGCAGCCCTTGAACAGCGCCTGCGCGAGCGGGAATCCGATTATGCCGGCATTTTCGCCGCGGCACTGGCGCTGACCGGCGCGCGGCCGGACCGCGCCGCGCTGGAAGAATTGCAGAAGAACGCACCCTCCGACGACCCGTCCCTGATCGACGAGGAATGGGAAGAGCGCGAAGTCACGTTCACCGGCGCGCACAACATGGGCGGGCCCACCGGCATCGTTGCGCGGCTACGCGCCAAGGGCAAGGCGATGACCGCCGCACGCAGCTCAAAGGAGTAAGGAGGAGAAGATGTTCCAGGATTTCCTGCATCAGTTTCTGTTCGGCTGGTTCCCCTATATCGCCGTCACGGTTCTGATCTTGGGGTCAATCCTGCGCTTTGACGCGGCGCAATATTCGTGGCGCTCGGAATCGAGCCAATTTTTGCGGCGCAAGCAGATGATGCTGGGGTCAAACCTGTTCCATCTCGGAATGCTGGTGCTTCTGGTGGGCCATCTTTTCGGGCTAATGACACCGATCTGGCTGATCGATGCGGTTGGTATCACCCATGAGTTCAAGCAGATCACGGCGATTACAGTCGGCGGCATCGCCGGTGTTGCGGGGCTTGTCGGTGCCTCGCTCTTGCTTCACCGCAGGCTGTTTGAGCCGCGCATCAGGTTCACGTCTTCCATCGGTGACATCACCGTGCTGACGTTGCTCTGGGTACAGTTGATCCTTGGCGTTGGAACGGTCTGGTGGTCGGTACAAGACTTGGACGGGGCTGAAATGGTGCGCCTGATGAGTTGGGCGCATGGGCTTTCGGTGTTCAACCCTGACGCCCCCGGCTGGCTGGTCGGCGCGCCACTGATCTTCAAGCTGCATATCGTGCTTGGGTTGATCATCATCTTCATCTCGCCCTTTACCCGACTGGTGCATGTCTGGAGCGCGCCGATCTGGTTCCTGTTCCGGCCCGGCTATCAGATTGTGCGCTCGCGCCACACGATCGGCAAATCGCGCAACATTCCGCCCGCCCGGGTGGCGATGACGGGAACAAGCGGCACCGGCAAATCGCGCCAGATCGCGGAAAGTGGAGAATGATGCAATGACAGCCAAACTTGAGGTCCCACAGCTAAAACCCGATCCCCGACCCGAACCGGCGATGATGGGCGCCTGCCAGTCCGGTGGCTGCGGCGGTGGACCGGAGCCGCGTCTGCCACCACCGCCAACCTTCTCGGAGGTGCGGGTCAACGGCGTCGAGATCGACCCCGGAGACATCGCGCAAGAAATTCAGCACCACCCCGCACCCGATGCCAATACCGCCTGGGCCGAGGCCGCACGCGCTCTGGCGGTGCGCGAACTGCTGCTACAGGAGGCCCACCGTCAGGGCCTCGCGGCCGAGATCGAGACCGATGAGGCCGGACGGGCAGAGTCCGACGAGGACGCCCTGATCTCGGCACTGCTGGATGCAGAGCTGGCCCCGCCGGACCCGGACGACGCCGAATGCAAACGCTATTACGACGCAAACAGCGCCCGGTTCCGGACGCCTGACCTGTTCGAGGCATCGCATATCCTGATCGAACCCGATGGCGACAGCGCCGAGGCGTGGTCGACCGCCGGGATCACCGCCAGACGCATCGCGCAGGAGGTCGGCGACGACGCGACCGCCTTTGCGGGCGCTGCGCGCGAGTTCTCCTGCTGCCCTTCGGCGCAGCAAGATGGCTCGTTGGGACAGGTGCAGCGCGGCGATCTGGTGCAGGATGTGCAGCAGGCTATCGAGGCGCTCGCCCCCGGCAAGGCCTGCCGCCGCCCAATCCGGTCCGGCTTTGGCTGGCATGTGATCCGGCTCGCTCGGGTGATCGATGGTCAAGTACTGCCATTCGAGGCGGTCCGCGACAAGATCGCCGACATGATGGCCGCGCGGCGCTGGACGATGGATGCGGCGCGCTACATATCCCGCCTGGCCGAAACCGGTGACGTCGAAGGCGTTGCCATCGAACCGGAGGACGCCGCATGATGATGCTGGGTGATATCCTTGCGCTGGCGCGCCGCTCAGGCACATCGTTTCAGGGCTGGTTGGTGTCGGAAAACCCCGACCTGGCGGCAAGGATCGACGACGCGGCGGCGCGTGAGGCGTCCGATTTTGGCGGCTATATCGGGCTTGCGGTGTCCGATTTTACGGAACATGCCTCGGCCGAGGACTGGGCCACGCTCACCTCGCGCCTGCGCAATTCCGATGATCCGGGTCGGGCCTGCATCGAGAGCATGATAAAGTGGCGTCTGGCGGCGACCGGCACCGATGCAGCACCGGCACATCAGGGAGCCTGACAGATGAGCGACGATCCCGACACGCCCAGGAACCGTGGTCTGAATCCGACCTTGAAATCCAGGAACAATACCTCGCGCGATACCGAAACCCCGACGCGCGCCCCTGCCGACAGCGCCTCGGTCCAGCGCGAGGAGGGCCGCGCCTGGCCGATGATATGGCTGGTTGTCGGCGTAATCTGCGCCGTGATCGTGATCTTCCTGGTCCTGGGCTAGCAAAAGTGTCTATCCGCCGGATCAGGTTTGCAAAGGAAGCCCGGCATCTGATGGGATGCTGACCTTTGCCATCATCGGCGCGGGGCCGACCGGCGTAGAACTTGCAGGCGCGATCATTGAGCTCGCGCTTGTCACGCTCAAAAACGATTTCCGCAACATCCAAACTAAAGCTGCGCGGGTCGTCCTCATTGAGGCCGGACCACGCGTCCTGCCGAATTTCGATGCGGAAATGTCTGCCTACGCCGAGCGCGCGCTGAAAGCGCTCGGCGTCGAGGTCGAGCTCGGCAGGCCGGTAACATCCATTCATGAGCGGGGAGTTGATTGTGGCGGCACGACGCTTTGGTCGAAGACGATTCTCTGGGCGGCCGGCGTACTCGCCTCACCGGCTGCGGAATGGCTTGGCGTCACGGCGGATCGCGCCGGGCGGATCGTAGTCAACACAGACCTCAGCATCCCGGGACACCCTGAAATCTTTGCCGACGGCGACACCGTTTTCGTTATGACGCCGGACGGCAAACCGGTGCCTGGCATTGGCGATGCCGCCAAGCAAGGCGGGCGGTACGCCGCGAAGATGATCAAAGCCCGCTTAAGCAGTCAGATGGTAACCGCTCGATTGTTCTTTCAATTACCCACAAGTTGTCTTGCCCCTTCGTTCAGCCGTAAGCGGTGTCGCGTTCACACCTTGGCCGGATAATTCCAAGGAAGCAGTTCATCGATGTGGCTCTGTTTATGGCCGTTGACGATGGCGGTAAGCGTGCTGGTCATGTAGGCTTGCGGCTCGACAGCGTTGAGTTTTCAGGTTTATGCCCTTGGACATTACTGCTCCCTTGAATATTGGAAGTCGAATCCTGGAGGTGGAGCGCCGCTCCAATCACTCATCAGCGATTCTGGATTTCAAAACCCTTGCCCGTTGCGTGATTGGGGTACGAAATCACCCACGGGCATGCACTACGCGTCCTTTGGAAGAACTGAGCGAACCCGTGCTATGAAGACATGGAAATCCTGCATGAAAGTGCGAAGGAAGTCGGCAGTGCTGTCGTTGGTGACTTCGCCGTCATCGGTGATGAGGCCCGGCGTGAACTGGATATAGGCTTCCGGGGCATTCATCTGAGGCGAGTTGCAGAAACCAAGCACGCTGCGCAAGTTCTGCTGGGCGACGGCGGTGCCGATTGCGCCTGGCGACGTGCCAATCACCGCCGACGGCTTGCGCGTGAACGAATTGGTGCCGTAGGGACGGCTCGCCCAGTCGATCGCATTTTTCAGCCCGCCGGGTATGGAGCGGTTGTATTCGGGTGTGACGAACAGAACGGCATCGACAGCGGCGATTGCCGCCTTGAACGCCTTGCCGGCCGGCGGGTAGTCGGCGTCATAGTCGTAGCTGTAAAGCGGCAGGTCCTTGAAGGAGATTTCTGACATTTCAAGTTCCGGCGGAGCAAGCCGCACCAGCGCCTGGGCGAGTTTGCGGTTGATCGAGCCCTTGGCGAGGCTGCCGATAAGATAGCCAACCTTGTGTGTCGTCATGGAATCTCCTGTTTCGTCAAACGGTGGAGGCGCAATCGATACAGCCGCCTGAGCGGGCCGAGGAACCTATGGTCTCCGATTAGGCCGCACATTCTCGACTTCCTCTCTCGAACGGGTCTCGGGAAGCTCGCCCTTGTCGCCAGTTGGCTTGTTGGCAGGATTTGAGCCGGGCTGCTTCACAGGCTGCTGATCGGCCCCCTTGTTTGGATTGGGCGCTGGATCTTCCCTGGTATCGCGAGCCGGCTTGTGCTCCGGATCGACCTTGGGCGGGTTTGGTATCGGGTTCTTTGGGTCTGACATAGTGACCTCCATGAACATCAATCTCATGAACAAGAGAAAGTTCCCCGCGACGGTGCTGCTTCATTGATGCCGAGCGAGCCACCAGCCCGCTGCAAGACGACGACGGAGCGTGGCTATGGCTGGAAGTGCGTAAGCGCGGGGGCCGATAGTTCGGGTGCTATTGGAACTCCGGCATTGCTGAGGTCCAGATAGCCAGGCAGGCCGATGATGGCGATGAATATCCAGAAGATCGAGTTGATAAGCATGCGAACAAGGTTGCGATTTTCGTCTTGGGATATGCCAAGGCGGTCGGAGATCATGTCACCAGGCGCAATGAACAGCCAAAGGATTAATCGTCCGAGATTCGCCATGCAGCGTCCTTGCCTTTAAAACGATCAGCTAATCACCAGTGCTTTTAACCGACAAGCGGCGGATGGTTCAGGTTTCCTTTGCGGACCATGTAATCTGAAATTCGATCTCCTCCTCGCCGTCCCCGCGCTCATGCGCGATGTTGTAGTGTGCTCGCACGGGGACCTGGATTCGCTCGCCGCCAATATCGATCTGAAACCGGTCGCCATTCTCCAACGCGTCTGCAAGGCGTCTGAGCTTTTCAACGAACTCTGGTAGTCATTTTCGATGTCGCGGTCTTTCTTCATGTTCTCGTCGTGGTCCGGCTAAGCCTTCACGAATGACTATGCAGACGAGTGTCGCCGAGGGGTCTGTCAATCAGACCGCGCGGTCCCCCGCACGCCCCGTAACGTCGGCCGCAAGCTCACAACGGTCCATCTCCTCGTATGCGTAGGAGCACGAAAATCCGCCTCTCACGTCGCGGGATCCGGATACCGCCGGTCGACGAACGTCCAGGCGATAATCGCGACGATGAGGCCGGAGAGAGAGAGCAGGCCGCCGACCCAGTTGACCGACGCTGCCCCGAGGCCGCCGTCTATAGCCAAGCCTCCGAGCCAGATGCCGATGGCGCTACCCAGGGTCAAGGCCGAGATGTTCGCGGCGGAGGCGACATTCGGCGCGTCGCCCGCCTTTAAGATGACTCGTGTTTGTAGCGGAGTGATTACAGAGAACGCCGCCGCGCCATACAGGAAAATGCCGATTACCGCCGTGAGCTTGGTTTGGATGGCAAAGTACATCACGAAAAGCATAATGACCAGTGAACTGATCGTCAGCAGCACCGCCGGCATTAGCTTCCAGTCAGCGAGCTTGCCGCCGATAATGTTGCCGCCGAACAGCCCCAGGCCGAAGAGAAGGAACAGTGGCGTGACCCAAACGCTGGAGAAGCCGGCAGCCTCGAGGATCTGAGGTTCGAGATAGACATAGCTGGTGAAGACCCCGCTGTAGCCGAGCATCGTCATCAGCAGGCTCAGCCATACTGGAGGTCGCGCCAGAGCCTTGAGCTGCTGCGCGATCGGCGCGCTCTGCTCTTGGGCCATATGCATCCGGGCGTGGGCGTCGAGCTCCTCGAGCCCCTCATGAGAGCCCGCCCCGTGCCCCTCAGCATGATGATGAGTGTCGTGAGCATCATCGGCACCGTGGGCGCCGTGGGCGTTTGCGGCCCTTTCCCTCGTGCGGGGAAGCAGGAAGATCAGAAGTATCAGCGCTGCGGCACCAAGCAATACTAGCGACCAGAACGTAAACCGCCAGCCAAAGGCGCGGCCCACCGCCGCCCCGAGTGGCGCCCCGAGAACCGTCGAGATCGTAACACCCGTGAAGACAAGGGCGATGGCGCGCCCTTTCCTCGCCGGGTCAACCATGTCTCCCGCCGCGAGGGCGGCGATTCCCAGGAATGCTCCGTGCGCGGCCGCCGAGATCAGGCGACCGGCCATGATCGTCTCGTAGTTCGGCCCCACCGCCGAGATAATGTTGCCCACTACGAAGACCACGAGGCTCGCGATCAACGTCATCCGACGCGGTAGGCGCAGGGCAATGAGCGCAAACAGCGGCGCACCGATGGCAACACCGATGGCGTAGTAACTCTCCAGGCGCCCGACAGCCCCAATGCTCACTGACAAAGCCTCGGAGATTTCCGTGACCACGCCGGCGACGATGAACTCGTCCGCACCTACCGCGAACGCCCCGATTACCATCGTATACACCGCAAGTGGATAAGGTAAACGCTTCACGATGATTCCTTTCACGGGGGCGAGAGATAGCCCTACGGACATGGATAGTTCTCAGAAGTTGTCAACCGACACTGAAGCTTCCCCGATTGTGGGCGTGTAAAGTTGGGGTCAGAAAGAGGTTGGACGTAACCGTCTGGATTAGGGTCCGGTCAAGTGACGAAAAAGGCGCATCAGTCGCTTTTGTTTATGCTCCACGCCCGTGCCGAACACTGCGACGTGCAAGGGATTATCAAGCATGCCCTAGATGCCGTTGTCTAATCGGAAGCCCACAATCAAGGTCTTTTTGACATTATTAGATCGACCGCCTGTCGCGCCCGAGCAGACGATGCGTTGAGAAGCAGGATATAGTGCGAAGCGCTGTTTCGTATTGCGCGGCTGATTGACGTTTGCCGAGAGCACGGTTGTCTGCGCGGTCGATACTTGATCGCCGCATGATGGGTTTTCGCGAGAGGGATCTTCCAGTGTAATGGACGCAGTGCGAACGCGGTAGACGTTCACCTGCAACAGCATCAGCGGAATAATCCGACCTACGTCCCGGCAGGGACGTTTCATCGCATCCGGTGAGACGGATGCAATTCAGAACGGCAAGGACCTACGTCATCGCAACTTTCCTGGTAATGTTTTCGCGGTCTCAAGCGATCACGCTGGGGATTTGTCAAAGATTTCGCCGGTTGTCAGCATTCTGTGCATTATGATGGATAGCTTGCGTGCCACAGCGACTGCCGCTCGTTTGAAGCCAGCCTTCTCTCTGAGTTTCAATCCCCAGCTGCGAAGCGAGCTGTCAGCTCGGGCACGGGTCAGGATCACCGTAGCCGCCTCATAAAGGAGCCCGCGCAAATGGCTGTCTCCGCGCCGCGAGATGTGGCCGCCTCTGGCCACAAAAAGACGGGAGCGGATCGTGCGCGGCGGAGACGCGCGCTGTGCATCAAGGCAGTTGGTGGTCGCCATTACTGCACAGCCGCTACTTAGCCGCAGGTGTCCTTAGTTGATAGCTTTCGTGGCACGCGACGCATTTCTGCAATACCGCCGAAAGTTGGCTCAGGGTATGCTTTGCCGTACCAATCGTTTTAGCATCGTTTGCAATGGCATCGAACCCGCCATGGACGCCGAAGGCTATCGTCTTGAATCCCAGCGGCAATTTTCCGAGCATGGCGAGGGGCACGTCGTGAGCCGCCGAGGTTCCCATAGTATGCGCGGCGGTGGCTACACCATTCATGTCATCCTCGGCCAACGCGGCCGACATGCGTTGGATACCTAGAACGAAGGCACGCATTTCCCTTAGCATTAGGGCGCGCTCGCCCGGTCCCAGAAGTATTTCTACTCGTCCGTCGTCAGCCTTGAGGGATGATCCGACGACAATGAATTTGTAAGCCATCGCTGCAATGACAAGCAGTAGGATGACAACCACCACTGGATAAATCCAACCCTTCACGGTACCGCCCATATCTTCCTCCCGATTAAGTGAAGGCAAATTTCACTTTAGACAGAAAGAGGAGGGTTGCTGTTGGTGTCAAGCGGGCGAAATGTCCGGTTGCCTATAATGAACGGCCGTTCGCATCTTTTCTGCGCAGTTGTCTTGCGAGGAATGCGTTGGCGCTGGCCAACGATATCTGGAAGCAACAGTACGAAGCCGCACGAGCAATAAGAATTTCGATGCGATGGTGCTACCGTTTTCGGCCGGCTGATCGGTGAATGACCTCTCCGCTTCATGAGGTGATGCCCAGCCTCCGTCAACTGCAATTCCTCAACCGGAAATTGTGTCTGCGATAGGCATTCTCTAGTGCCTCATCCAAACTAGCCGACGAAGCAATCTCCACCCAGTTTATATGGCTCTCAGCTTTGACGTATGTGGCGACGCCCAACGAAGCATGGAACGCATTGACGATGTGACACGCGGCCGAATGATCGGCGTCAACTGACAAAACCAGATGGCCGAGTATGGCATAACCCCCTTCACTCGTCTTGGCGCGGCGCCAGCGCTGTGCCGTCCCGGCGAGCTTTCGGCGATCGACCACAATGTTGTAGACACCGTCGCACATCGCACCCTCAATTGCACCGTAGGTTGGATTGGCCCCTCGTCGGAGCAGAACTCGCATGACCGGCTCGCAAAGAAACTCGTAGGCGCCCCTCATGCGGTCACTCATTTTCTCGGGCATAGTGAAGGCGATCGATATGTTGAGCGTACCAGTGGATTGGATAACAGCCCCGCCACCGGTCTCTCGCACGGATACCGGATATCCTTGCTTCAGCGCGTCGAGACTGGCCTCGCCGAAACCCGGCAGACATGTCATCTTGTGTGGCACGACGAGGCAAGGCTTTGTACATCGCCAGAGCATGAACTGGTAGCGTTCCTTCCCGGTAGCGACGGCGTCCAACATCACCGACTCGGACTGAATAGCTCGACCGATATCCAAAGTTGCGTACAATTGGATCAAATCATTCCAGTTAGCAGAACGCGTACTATGTGAGGGTACTATAATCTGTCGACGTCTGACACTGAAATAATTTGAGACGCGCTGGTCAGGGTACTTTAGTTTTACCGTGCCTCGCTCAGCATAACCCGCCCATCGGGCCGCTGTGAATGTCGTACGTCGGCTTTGGGTCCAGTTTTGGTCTATGTCGAACCGTGACACCCTAAGAGTCGGTCCGGAAAGTTATTCAGCTTGAACAGAGCTTTCGCAGCATGAGTCGGATAGACGCCAGTTTGAGGAAGG
>NZ_JBTMXB010000050.1:0-21396 GCF_054489405.1 Mesorhizobium sp. A623 | reverse complement strand
TCGCCCATATCCGCATGCTCACCAGACGCCTTGCAAGATATGGATGTAGTTGAAGCCTTTTCGAGTCCGACTCTGAGTTTCGCGGCGACCGTGCGCGGGCCGCCGCCCTCTCTTGTGTTACTGGCAGCCAGAGACGATTATCTTGCAGTTAGGGCAATCTTCCAGCGCCATTTCCTCGGCCACTTTCTGGCTATCGCCATACCCTATGCCATAGTTGACCCGATCTCCCGCATAGGCGCCACACTGCTCGAACCATACGGCTACTTCGCAGGAGTCGTTTCCGGCCTCCTTGCAGTTCTTCACGGCGTTTCTCTCGGCTTCCTTCTGTGTCGAACCCCATCCGGCACCATACCCGGCTTCTTCCGCCGCAACGCCTTGAGCGTCATTGACGGCGAATGCACCAAACGCGGATGCGGCACCGACATGCAGGCCGGACATAACTGCGACGACCAAAGCAATCTTGATTTTATGTAACACGAACGCCCCCTTGTCTGCGGCCGACACTATGCCGGACGCCCGCCCACCATCGGCGGGCTGCGAGTTCTGCATGAAAGATAGGGCGATAGCAATTAGCGCCTTACGAACAACCTCGCTACACGACAGGCCAGACGCAGCTACCTACGTGTTCGCCGTTCCATTCAAGAGCGCCAGATGGCCGACCACGGCATCACCTGTTCGATGAGACGGTCGGGCAATGTCTGGGACAATGCTGCGATGGAGAGCTTCTTCTCGTCGCTGAAAACCGAGCGGACAGCCCGCAAGGTCTACAGGACGAGGGATGACGCCAGGACGGACGTGTTCGATTATATCGAGCTCTTCTACAACCCTCGGCGGAGACACTCGACACTGGGCTATCTGAGCCCCGTCGAGTTCGAAGAACAAGCTATGTTAGCTTAACCTCGTGTCCGAAAAACCGGCAGCAGGCCAGTCTCCAAAACTCTATGCTGACGATTCGCATTAGCTGCTTCTCTACCAGACTGCTCTACGCATCGGCGACAGTCTTTTCCTTTCCGCCTAGTCGAAGAAGGAGACACTTCATCGTAGAGCTATCGAACGCCTCCACCTTGGGGGCGGCGTGCCATTTCCGCGACGCTAAAGGCCGCATTGAAAATATCGATCACTTGAAGGACTCATCGAAGTTAAACGGCTTGGAGACTTATTTCCCTTGGCGCACGCACAACGAGCCTAAGGCCAGCCAGGATAACCACGCCTCCGCAAAGCACCAACGCCGACGGCTGTTCGTTCAGGAACAGAAACGCCAGCAGCACGCCAATGACAGGCATAAGGAGGATGAACGGAGCGACCTGGTCGACGCGGTAGCTACGAAGCAATCCGTACCAAATCGTGTACGCGATTACGAAGCCGCCCACCGCCAAGACGAGGATCGCTCCCCAATCCAGAAAGCTTGCATTGAGCACGGCCTGACGTTGCCCCGTTTCCAAAAACAACGACATCGCCAGCATTTGCGGCACCGCGAGCGCAGACATTGCTCCCATGAGATATCCGCCCGCCTCCGTCGATTTGGCTCGTATGATCGCCTGGGCGACGCCCCAGCAGAGGGTTCCGGCAACGATCATCAACAGGCCCCGGATTTCGCCAACGGAATTTGGCAATCCCACGACAAGCGCAACGCCGCCAAGCGAGAGGATGATCCCGGCGAGACGGCGGCGATTGATCTGCTCCAGGCCAATGGCCCAAGCGGCCAGAACGGCGAAGGGGACCTGGGATTGAACCGTCATGACCGCCGTGCTGGCAGGAACGAGCGCGATACCGCTAAAGATCAACCCGCTTTGCACGCTTCCGCCCAATATCGATCCAACGACGATAACCCAAAACGGAGTCTGCCGCTTCGGGTTCGGGCGATACAAGGCGAGCGCCGTTATTCCGTAGATGATGCTCATCAGGAACAAAGGCGGAAAGCTCTGCATGGTGGGTTTGGCGATCGTATAGGCGATCGCCCACAAAGCGGGAGGCATGATGGCCAAGGCAACGTCCCGAGGCCTCATACCGACGCTCCCACATCAAGATCCTCGGATGATCCGGTTGCCATGAGATGCCCCGAAAATGACAAGCGTCGATCGCCGTTACGACCCAAGCCATGATCTGCCGGCCGCGCCGCGCGTGCAATCCTGTTCGCGGCAGATACCCCCCTAAATCGACCGCTGATTCACCCGCTTGGCGACCTGCTCCGCGCTTTCGACCCGCTCGGAATACCGGTCTGTCAGATAGTCCGAACGATCGCGCAGCAGCAGCGTGAACTTCATCAGTTCCTCCATCACGTCAACGATCCGGTTGTAATAGGAAGACAGTTTCATGCGTCCCGCTTCGTCGAATTCGGCGAAGGCCTTGGCCACCGACGACTGGTTGGGAATCGTGAACATCCGCATCCAGCGTCCGAGAATCCGAAGCTGGTTGACGGCATTGAAGCTTTGCGAGCCTCCCGACACCTGCATGACGGCGAGTGTTCGCCCTTGCGTCGGGCGAACCCCGCCCATCGACAGCGGCAGCCAGTCGATCTGCGCCTTCATCACCCCCGTCATGGAGCCGTGCCGTTCCGGCGAACACCAGACCTGGGCTTCCGACCAGATCGAGAGTTCCCGCAGTTCCTGCACCTTGGGATGATCGGCCGACGTCGAATCGGGAAGCGGCAGGCCCGAAGGATTGAAGATGCGGACCTCGGCACCGAGCCGACGCAGGATGCGCGCGGCTTCCTCCGTGGCGAGGCGGGAATAGGACCGTTCGCGCAGCGAACCGTACAGCATCAGTACCCGTGGCCTGTGGATGGCACGCGGCCCGTCAAACAGCACCTTTCCGTCGATCGGCGGGAACTGGTCTTCGTCGATGTTTGGCAACGAACCTTCGGGCAAATCGTGAATGTCAGGCAATGCGCTTGCCTTCCGCGTCGAGGACGACTTCACCGTCTTCCTTCGTGAACGGGCCGATGTCCGAATTAGGCAGCATGTCGAGAACAGCTTCCGATGGCCGCGCTAAAACAACGCCGAGCGGCGTGACGACGATCGGGCGGTTGATCAGGATAGGATGCTTGAGCATGAAACCGATCAGTTCGTCGTCGGTCCACTTCGGATCGGCAAGGCCGAGTTCGCCATAGGGCGTGCCTTTCTCGCGCAACAGTTCGCGCGGGGACATGCCCATGGCAACGATGAGTTCCATTAGCCTCTCCCGAGAGGGCGGGTTCTTCAGGTATTCGATCACCTCGGGTTCTTCGCCCGACTGCCGGATCATGGCCAGCGTGTTGCGGGAGGTTCCGCACTGGGGGTTATGGTAGATGGTGACGGTCATTCCGCGGCCCTTCCTGTCGACATCGTATTTTTGACGGCGGAGCCCTGCTCGTACCAACCCCTGCTGCGGTTCACGATCGATACGACCGAGAGCATGACAGGCACCTCGATGAGAACTCCGACGACGGTGGCGAGTGCCGCACCCGAATTCAGGCCGAACAGCGCGATTGCCGCCGCAACCGCGAGTTCGAAGAAATTCGACGCGCCGATCAGGGCGGAAGGTCCGGCGACGCAGTGCCGCTCGCCCGACACCCGGTTAAGAAGGTAGGCAAGTCCGGAGTTGAAATAGACCTGGATAAGGATCGGCACCGCCAGCAGCGCAATAACCAGCGGTTGGGCGATGATCTGTTCACCCTGGAACCCGAACAGCAAGACCAGCGTCGCCAACAGGGCGAAGAGCGACAACGGCTGCATCCTGGCGAGAAGCGCATCGAGTGCAGCTTGCCCTCTTGTAGCCAACAGTCTGCTTCGAACGAACTGGGCAACGATCACGGGAAGGACGATGTAGAGCGCGACCGACAGCACGAGCGTGCCCCACGGTACGGTGATCGCCGACAGTCCCAACAGCAGGCCGACGATCGGAGCAAACGCTACGATCATGATCGCATCGTTCAACGCCACCTGCGAGAGCGTGAAGTTCGGTTCGCCGCGCATCAGGTTCGACCAGACGAACACCATCGCCGTGCAAGGTGCCGCCGCGAGGATGATCAGGCCCGCGATATAGGAATCGACCTGCGCCTCGGGCAGCCAAGGTCGGAACAACCAGCCGATGAAGAGCCAGCCCAGAAGTGCCATCGAGAACGGCTTCACCGCCCAGTTGATGAACAACGTCACGCCGATGCCGCGCCAATAGGTGCCGATCCTGGCGAGCGAACCGAAATCGACCCGCAGCAGCATCGGAACGATCATCAGCCAGATCAGTACAGCGACGGGAATGTTGACCCTGGCAATCTCCGCCGCCGCTATCGTTCCGAACAGGCCGGGCAGCATGTGGCCAAGCACGATGCCTGCGACGATGCACAATGCCACCCAGACGGTAAGGTATTTTTCGACAAAGCCGATGCCAGGGCGGGCTGCCTCGCCCGCGTTCAGAACATGATCCGTCATGACGACTTCCCTCTCAGCCTGCCTTCGGCAAGTTGTGGCCGATCTCGTCGAGACGCCGTTGCAACGCGAGCTTGTCCACCATGTTGATCGGCAGGCTGACGAAAACCCCGATGCGGTTACTGAGCATGCGGTATGCATCGGCAAAAGCGAGGTGTTTCTCGGCGTCTGTGCCTTCCGCCGCAGCCGGGTCCGGCACGCCCCAATGTGCCGTCATCGGTTGTCCCGGCCATACGGGACAGGATTCGTTGGCCGCGTTATCACAAACCGTGAAAACGAAGTTCATCTCGGGAGCACCCGGAGCCGCAAATTCCTCCCAGCTCTTCGAGCGCGCGAACGACGTGTCGTAGTTGAGGCTCTTCAGCAACTGCAGGGCATAGGGATGAACCTCGCCTTTCGGCTGCGATCCCGCAGAGAAGGCTTTGAACCTGCCCGCGCCAACGCGATTCAGAATGGCTTCGGCGAGAATCGACCTTGCCGAATTTCCAGTGCACAAAAACAGGACGTTGTAGATCTGGTCAGTCATCGACTGATCCCTTCTAGCAGTTGCAAGTGACGGCCTGAATGACAGGCCTGCACAGCTCCGGCGCACCGTTGCAGCAGTCCTCCATCAGGTAGGCAAGAAGGTCACGAAACCCGGTCATGTCGGCGATATAGCGGATCGTACGGCCGTCGCGCTCGGCGCGGACCAGACCAGCATGATCCAGAACCTTGAGATGCGCCGACGTCGTATTCTGGACTGCGCCCAGACGCTCGGCGATCTCGCCTGCCGGAATACCCTCGCTACCTGCCTTGACTAGCAGGCGGAAGACCTCCAGCCGGGTGTCCTGGCCGAGGGCCGCAAGTGCGGCCAATGCCGATTTCTTATCCATATATCATCATCCTTGGATATTACGATACATATACCCAAACGCGCCCGACATGTAAACAGACCTGGTTAGGCCGAGTGATCGGCAGCTTGCGTAGCAGATACGGGTAGATCTTGTGGCCAGGAGCCGGCTTCGATGTATTTGGCCGCCGATAGATCGCCGCGATTCTCATCCGCTTCATCAGCCTCGCCACATGTAGCCGGCCGACATCGAAGCCCTCGCGAACCAGAAAGTCGCGCATCATCCGACTGCCCGCGAACGGGTACCAGCGCGACAAGGTTCGTGCCCACGTGAAGTCTTCCGACATCAGCCACACGTCCGAGGTGGCGATCAGACGGTTATCACCGACAAGCGTCGGATGTCCGCTCGACAACCCTGCAAGGCAAGGAACCATCCGGTTGCCAAGCATCCACCGATCGAGGATCGGCGCTTGCTTGCCCGCGATCGTCTCGGGCAGGTCCCCCTCAATGATTCGTTCCATGTCGGTCGACAGCGCCTTGAGGCGTTCCATCTCGAGCACGAACATCGGATCGGGCTTTTGGTTCTGGGTGAAAAGCAGCATCTGCAAGGCTCCAGCGTTCGGTCAGAAGATATGAGATCGAATCCTGTGATCTACGAAATCGATGGCACAGGCATATGGCGTCGCTTAACTGGCGTCCAGACGCCTAAGTCGATTTTATGTGCGCGAAATTGCGCGGCTCTGAGGGCCGTGATCGGGTGAAGTCAACAATTGGGCGCTCGTGGAATCGGCAGCTGGAAATCGAAAGCACGGCCGGTTAAAAGCACCGGATGAATGCTTCCTACGAATTCCTGCGGGCCGCCCGCGCATTGCTGGGCATGACCAACGTCGACTTGGCGAAGAAGGCAGGCGTCAGCAAACGTTCGCTTGTCCGCATCGAGGCCGGCGAAACAGTGCGGCCCGAAATACGACGCCGTGTTCAGGCCGTATTCGAGCAAAATGGGATCGAGTTTCTCGCCGAGACAAGTGAAACCGGAGCCGGGATCCGATCAGGAAAGGTGCCACGTGAGGCAAAGTGAAATTGGAAAGCACCTATCTGGAAGCCCAAACCGAAGAAAACGGCTCTTGCTCCACGATCGCTTTTCGCAAAAACATAGAGATGCCGTTATGGGGTCCGTACACTAACGATGGCAAAAAGCGAATCGCGGGTTTTTGGACGGCTCACGAAAAATTATAGCTTTTTCGTGGTACGACACTGTTCCCAATGACTGCATCATTGCTTCAAGTCGACTCTGGATACACACGGAATCGCTGTAATATCAGAGAGTTATCTAAAACGGCGCAGCGAGACGTGTGCCAATTTAGGTTCGCTATTTCTTGGAACCAATTCGCTAATTTTTGAATCCAATTCGCTAAAATTTTGGGACGACATGGATGAGCCGCCAAACTCACGATGATTCAGCTAAGTGATTGATTTTGCTAAAATGACAAACAATCATGATTCAAAATCCACAACTCTGCCTGATTCATTCGGCTCCCAATAAAAAACCGCCACTGAGGGCGGCAATGTAACTATTCAGACTTTCCCGATCGTTAAACCCCTGCCGGCATAGACGACTCCGCCGGTATCGCTTGCACTCGAATTAGGACGCGGCGCGGGGGGCGACGGTGCCCAGTTTCTCGATTGCTTCCAATACGTCGCGTCTCGGCCAGACAAATCCGCGAGCATCGATCAATGCAGCAGTCGGGTAAACTCCGCTTGCACGGAAAAGTGTTGGAACTTCCCGCCAACGCAATTTCATCCCCCGCCGTTGCAAAAGGCGCGGGATCCAAGCCTGCCTGGGAAACGAGCGGGAGGCAAAGCAAGCGCTGGCGGCCTTCCTCCAAAATTCGCCCGGCGAATCCATTAGCAAGGAACGCAGGGAGTGGAAGAAGATCTGGACCGCGCCCGGAAGCCTCGACCGCTGGATCGAACACAGGCGGATCGCGGGCTTGCCGGAGTAATGGCCAGCAGGGGGCCGGTTCCGGACAGTCCGGTCATGGAGAAATCTGGCGGTAAGCGGCCATTCTCCAACCGACACCATAGAAGACTTTGGCGGCGATTTTGTGGACCGGCAGCTATCAGGCATTCGAGCGCGGAGGACGAACGACCGAAATTGGGCGCTTTGCAGCCGGTCTTTTCGCAGCAGGCGCGCACCGGCGTTAGGTCGGTCGTGCCACGCAATGGGTTTGAGACATCTACCGGTGTCGATGACCCGAGGAAACGCCGCGCTAGCGATTTGCCCATCGGATAGCATCATCCAGGCGGTCATCTCCCCAGAACACTTCACCAGCCACAACGAATGTCGGAGAGCCGAAGACGCCCTGTGCCTTGGCTGCCTCGGTCGCCTCTGACAGTGCCGCAACGATTGCTGCAGATTGCGCCAGCCCCAGGACTCGCTCCGGATCTTGCCCGGCATCTTTCAAGCTCGCGGAGATATTCGGCTCTTCGCCGGCAGGCTCGCCGTCTTCGAACCATCGACGATAGGCAGCGCGAGTATAGCGTTCCGCCCATCCCTCAGCCCCGCCCAAAACCGCGATCTGGTTGGCAAGCACGAGACCAGGTAGTGGATATGGCGCCGGAATCGTCGGCAGGAGACCGTACTGGTGCGCCCGACGTTGAATATCCCGCCACATATATGCGGCTTTCACGGGCTTGCCCTTGAAGGGGATATTGTTCTGCTCAACCATGATGTGCCGTACGTTGAAGGGTCGCCATCGAAAGGCGGCACCGGTCGACCGGATCACATCGTCGAGCCGCATCACCGAGAGATACGTATAGGTGCTCCCAATCGAATACCAGAAGTCGATAACGGCCATGGCTCGCGCTCCAACCCCACGATGAGCGCGAATTGTACACTAGAGGCGGGCGAACGCTAATACTCCGGGAAGTTGCAGGATTGGCCAGCGCGATACTAGGCGGCCGGCTCTGTTCATCATGTTCTGTCGGTCAGCTTGCGGCCCGATAGCCACAAGAGAGCCGGCAGGGCCTTCATCATGCGCGGGCGGAGCCAAGGCAACGGCCACGATCCTCCCGGCGAACCGTTACTAAACGCGTCCTTTGGCGGCCCAGGCTCGTATGGCAAGCAGGATCTCCCCATCCGGCCCCGTGGGAAGTCGCTGCTGTATCTGATGCCTGAGACGCTCTCGCGCTTCATCGTTGAGCGATGCGCAATATTTTGGTGCTGACCCGGTGCCACCCAGGAACGGCAACCAGTAGTCGTCGAAGCTTTGGAAGGCGGCAGGGACGTCGATCGCCCGAACCTCCACCTCCGTCAGGCCGCTACGCCCAAGCAGTTGTTTTAGCGGTTCGGGCCGACAGATCGGTGCCTTCACGCCGTCGTCATAGTCTGCTGCGCCGGCGTCCAAGGCGATCGCGACGTCGAAGAACGTCCGCATCACCTGCATGTGCCCGGCGTAGTCCCAGACATAAAGTCCGACAATCCCGCCGGGTCGGACGATGCGGGTCATCTCGCGGATCGCCGCATCCTTGTCCGGAACAAAGTTAAGCACCAAACCCGACACGGCTGCGTCGAAGCTGCCGTTCTTCAGGTATCGCCTGAGCGTCACCTTCGGAAAGGCTCACGCGAGGATCTGACAAGGTGGCATTGGCCGCCTTCAGGAAGATATCAGAGCTGTCAATTCCGATGACTTCGGCAGGTTCGCAATTGGCAACTATGGTCGAGGTCAGGACACCGGTCCCGCAGCCCACGTCAATCCACCGTGCGCCGGGAACGACGTCAAGCCACTCCGTGAAGGTAGGGGCAATCCGGCGGCTCCAGCGGCCCATATACCGCTCGTAGGCGTCGCCTGCACCCCAGATATTTTGGTCCTGCGCAAGCATTCAGAACGAATTCCATCCAACGTGCCCCGCTCATCATGGAGCAGGACGGCAGGGGTGTCACCTCCCGGATTCTGTAATGCGTTGAATGCCAATAGTGGAGCCACTTCGATATTGTGATCAGCGCAACGTCAGCTTCCAGGGTGAAGCGATGGGCGCTTCTAGGGCTGAAATGGGGCGCATTGCTGCTCGGCAGCATTGAGGCCGATTCCGGTCCGTCCGGTTTTAGAAGATTTCGGTGATAAGCCGCCGTTCGGCCGCCGACCTCATGGCGGTCGTTCGCAGCCAGATTGAACATTCCCGAAAGCTGCCGTCGCAGAAAATGCTTAGGCGGGTGTTGAAATGATCCACCATCGCCATTATCTAGTGCGCTAGATACTAGTCTGTCAGCTAATCACTAACGGGTCAGAAGGTGTACCATGTCTGAACCAAACAGTGCCTCTCATCAGGTCAGGACACAGATTTCGTTCGCCGTTTACGGGGCGGCGGGCCGGATGGCTCGCATGCACAAACCGTTCCTCGAGCCGCTCGGACTAACCTTTCCGCAGTATCTCGTGATGCTTGAGCTCTATACCCAGGCGCCTCGAACGGTCGGTGATCTGGGAAACGTTCTCGGAATCGACACCGGCACGATCACGCCATTGCTCAAGCGCCTGGAGAGTTGCGGGATGGTGACGCGTATGCGCGACCCCGAGGATGAGCGTCGCGTCCGGATCGACCTCACTCCGGCCGGGCACGGCATCAAAAATGAGGTCTGGAGCATCTCCAACAAGATCAAAAGTGCCTGCCGAATGACCGAGGAAGAGGTGATCGCGCTCCGCGACACCCTCCATAATTTCGCGCACCCAGCGAAAAGCTAACCAAAGGATTGAACATGAAAATCGGAATCATTGGCGCCGGCAACATCGGCTCGCTAGTTGCAAAGAAGCTCGACGCCGCCGGTCACACCGTGAAACTGGCCAACTCACGCGGCCCCGTAAGCCTTGCTGACACGGTCAACGGCACCGGCATCCAGGCCGTGGAGAAAGAGACAGCAGTGCAGGATGCCGAGGTAATCATTCTCTCGGTTCCGTTCGCCAAGAATCCCGATCTTGCACCACTGCTTGCCAGCGCGCCCGCTAACGCCGTCGTAATCGATACCTCAAACTACTACCCTGCGCGGGACAACGCGATCGCTGACGTAGAAAACGGCAAACCGGAAACCGTTTGGGCGAGCGAGCAAATCGGCCGCCCGCTGGTCAAGGCTTGGAACGCGCTGCTGGCGCAGACCCTCGCCGAAGGTGGTTCGGAAGCGGGAACGCCAGACCGTATCGCCATCCCCATCTCTGGCGACGATTCTTCCGCCAAGAATCTCGTATCTGATCTGGTCAGCGCCACAGGTTTCGACACGGTGGACGCCGGGTCGTTGGAGGAGTCCTGGCGGCTGCAGCCGGGCACCCCGGCATATTGCACAGAACTGACCGCCGAAGATCTCAAGGCCGCCCTCGCGGCTGCCGACAGGGACCGCGCTCCCAAGAACCGCGATGCGATCATGGACGTTTTCTCCAAGCCTGACGCAGACTTCACGCGGTCTGGGGCTGTTGCCACAAACCGCTCGCTCTCCGCCTGACGAGTTCTTGGTCACCCGCAGATAGTGCGGGTGACCAATCCCAAACGCGTTAACTTCCATACTTCTCTAGTGCACTAGAATATCGGATGCTCGTTAATGCCCGACACCGCGATCCCATTGGCAGCGATAACTCGGCCCACATGGCTCTCAGCCAGGTGCCTGGCGCATGCCTTGGGTTGATCCCGAAAACTACGCCAGCTTCGACGCCAAAGTCCGCTACGCGCAAGCAGCCGAACGTGGGAAGATGCAGTTCTTCTTCCTGCCGGATGGCCCAGGACATGTCGGCGACATCAGAAACGAGGCGCCACACTTCAATCTTGATGTGATGCTCCTCTTGCTGCAATAGCTCGCGGCACCGATCGCATCGGTCTTGTTTTGACGGTTTCAACCACCTTCAACGAACCCTATAACATCGCGCGTCAGTTCAAGGCGCTTGACCTGATGAGCCATGGGCGCGCGGGCTGGAATGCGGTCACGTCGAGCGGCGAAGACGTCGCGGCCAACTATGGCAAGAGAGTTCCGTCCAGTGGCGATCGACAGCCCCTTTCATCTGCCTGTTTCCATAAGGAGGATTGAAATGAATCAGACCAACTTCGGTGACATCGCGTCACCACAAACCCGTCGTCATCGCCCGAAGAAGCTGCTGACCGTAGGCCTGGCGCTTGCCGCTATCAGCATGCTGACGGCGATGTCGCCTATTCCCGCACAGGCTCAACAAAAGACATCCTCGGGCGCTTTGTCCTGCGATGGTGGGATAGAGGACGCTTTGGCCAGTGTCACCGACACCAAGGTGTTGCTCGTTCGCCATTTTGAACAGGGCGAGCCCTTGATCCTGGGCGATGGTGCCGATGCTGAGGCAGCGACTGCAGTCGAAGGCACCGGGAGCGCTAGCGCACCCGTCGCCGGCGTGGACCTCTGTCTCGTCAAGCTGCTCGTCGGCCCTGGCAATCCGGGCCCAGAGGATGCGCCTTCCACGTCAGCAGGAATCGGCATCGAAGTGCTACTGCCGGCTCATGACGCCTGGAATGAGCGTATCCGTGCCTATGGCAATAGCGGCTGGGCCGGTACACCACAGGCCAGCCTAGATGTGGTTGCCAGCGATGACATCCATGTCGCTGCCGCTACAAAAGGGTTTGTCGTCGCCACGTCGGACCATGGGCACCTCGGTTCACCGATCGATCCTTCTTTCGCCATGAACCCGGACGGGAGCATCAATACTGTCGGATGGAATGACTTCTCCGAACGAAGCCTCCACGAGATGGCTGATAAGACCAAGCTGCTGACCAGGCTTTTTTATGGCCGCGAGCATAGCTACGCCTATTGGGATGGCTTCTCCACCGGAGGGCGGCAGGGCTTGAAGCTGGCGCAGGTCTTCGCGGACGACTTCGAGGGGGTCTTGGTGGGATCTCCGGCGATCAACTGGACCAGGTACCACACCGCCGGTCTTTACGCGCAGATCGCGATGCAGCAGGACCTGGGCTACCTGATCACACCGAACAAACTCACCGCAGCCACGAACGCAGCCATCGCTGCCTACGGCGGCACGGGGCTTGGCTTCCTGATCGACCCGCTATCCTGCGAATATGATGCGACTCAAGACGCGGCGATCCTTTGCGATGGACAGGCGAGCAATGGCGGGACTGGCACCAGCACGACCGAAACCTGCCTGACCGTTGCCGAAGCCCAGGTCATCAACAAGATCTGGTATGGACAGACAGCCGATGGCGCGGCACCGGCTCCAGCCGAAGATAATGGTGGAACCAATATTCTTGCTGACGAAAATCGGATCTGGTTCGGCTGGACCCGCGGCACCGACCTGGCCACGACACCTGCCGGTGGCGCCCCGGGCGTAATCCTGGCCGCCGATCAAACAGCCTTGGAAATGCAGACCCCCAAGTTTGGCAGCGACTTCTTGGTCAATGCGACCGGAAAGGGCGAGAACGGCTGGCGGAAAGATGGTGATGTATCAGGGCCTCGCGGATGAATACATCCCGGCACAGGGTGCGATCAACTATTACGATCGTGTAATGGGCCAAATGGGCGGCTCGGATGCTGTGCAAGAGTTCTATCGCTTTTATCTCGTTCCAGGCTTCACTCACAGCGGGCGTCAGGAAGGCCAACCCACCGTGCCAGTCCCGCAGCCAGCCTCCGGTCGCGACGAAATGTTCACGGCAATGCAGAACTGGGTCGAGAACGGAGAAGCACCGCAAGCGATCGAAGTGCAGTCAGCCGATTTGAGCGTTTCCTTGCCGCTGTGCGTATACCCGCTGAAGATCACGCATGTCGGTAGTGGCCCGGTCAACGCGGCGTCGAGCTATCATTGCAGCTAGGGTATCGCAGTCCTAATAGATCCCAGAAGGCGTAACGGCACTCTGGGATCATCTGGTGGTCAAACCGAACTCCTGAGAATGTTGGGCTTGCGTTGGCTCCACGGAAAAAACTAAAAATGTCCGCTTTCGTAGTGATTATCCTTGAAGCAGACTGAGCGCTGCCCACCCAATAGGTGACCTAGACGTCGCCCCAGATGCTTCCACGTGGGAAATGATTTCCCCTCGCGGATATGGGGCCGCTACCTGACTGTCTGGTATCAGGTATTGCTCTGAGGAAAGCTGCAGTTCGGCAGCCGACCCCATATCGCTCGAAACGGCGGCCCTGGCATCTCACCGAAAGCGGACATTTTATCGGTGTAGGTGATGACGGCTTCGCGCCACAATCGGCCATGATAACT
The DNA here is from genome assembly GCF_054489405.1 of Mesorhizobium sp. A623. Classification (NCBI taxonomy): domain Bacteria; kingdom Pseudomonadati; phylum Pseudomonadota; class Alphaproteobacteria; order Hyphomicrobiales; family Phyllobacteriaceae; genus Mesorhizobium; species Mesorhizobium sp. A623. Next base: position 7,948 of record NZ_JBTMXB010000050.1, on the reverse strand, counting down.
TAACAGGGTTGGGTGCGAAGCGTAGCCGCTCCGCGCGGTTACGGTCTAAGTATCACCGGCCCATTGGATTGGCCGCTTTCGATGGCTTCATGGGCGGCGGCTGCCTCACTGAGGGGGAACACCTTTGAGAACGTGGTCGAGAACACGCCGTTCAAAGCTGCACCGAGGACGTCTGCGGCTCGCTTCCTGTATTCGTTCACGTCAGTCGCGTGTGCTGCAAGCCCTGGTCGGGTGAGATAGAGGGACCCCTTGGCGTTCAGCGTGCCAACTTCGACGGGCGGAGGTGCACCGGTTGAGGCCCCGAAGGATACCATAAGCCCGCGCGGGCGCAGACTGTTTATGGAAGCCTCGAAGGTGAGCTTGCCGACGCCGTCGTAGACGACATCGGCCTTGTGGCCATCGGTGAGGGCTGCGACTTTCTCGGCGAGATCACCTTGCCCCCAAACCAGGACATCGTCGCATCCAAGCGTACGCGTTCGGTCCACGCTCGACTCCTTCGAAACGACACCGATCACCGTCGCCCCAAGGTGCTTTGCCCAAGGTGCCATGATCTGGCCGAGCGCTCCCCCTACGCCGTAAAGCAACACGACTGTACCCTGGCCGACCGCGTAGGTTGATTTCAGGAGGTACTGCGCCGTTATGCCCTTGAAAAGGACGGTCGCTGCGGTTTCGAAAGAAACCCCATCAGGCAGCGGGACGACCCGATCCGCGGAAATGGTGCGGCTCTCGGAATAGGCTCCTACAGGTCCCAGGATGTAGGCGACCCGATCTCCGACCTTGAAATCCGTCACACCCACACCGACCGCGCTGACAACTCCGGCAGCCTCAAGCCCGAGACCGGACGGCAGAGGTATCTTCACCGCGCCATTTCGCTGCGTGATGTCGAGGTAGTTCACACCGATGGCGTCGTGTTCGATGACAACTTCATTCGGTCCCGGCGCGACGGCATCTACTTCAGTGGCGTGCAGTACATCGGGACCACCGGTCTCGGTAAATCGGATTGCAACAGGCATGCGGACCTCCCTGGTGATGGAATTCGTGGGCCACGATTACTAACCCGGCAGACGCTCCGACGCCAGATCGGAACAAGGATGCCTCCGACGACGGACACCCAGCCCATGATGAGCCTCTTCGGGTTAGGGATGGCCCGGCGAGCTTCAGCGTCGTCGCGACGACGTCCGCTTTTGAGATGCGCGAAGATCTTCGCAACGGCGAGCTTGGGGCGAGTCCCTACCCGGCAGCCATGGGGCCGTTTCCCGCCAGTCCGCTACCGGAGCCAAGTGGGCGGATAGCTGCCATTCGGCAACCGACCCCATCTCGGACCAATCTAGTTTAGCGCAAGAAACGGGTGTTGCGGCTGATCTCAGCGGGTACTGTCCTCTCAATCCCGACCGCGGCAGGAGTTTGTAGAATGACGTCGGACAATCAACAAAGCCGAAAAGCTCACAACGAAACAGTCGACAAGATGCGAAATCCCTACGGCGTGATGGATGTCCCCGACCCGTTCGATCGGCAGGTCGAAGAGTTCGCTGCGACCGCAAATCTCGATGGGTCAGCGAACGATGAAAACGCGTCGGTCTGGTTCAGGGACACAAAGCAAGACATGAACGACACGATCGAAGGCAAGTGGTGCAGTCGCTGGAACGGTGGGCCGGATCCCACGATCCCCGACGATACCAAGGCGAAGTGGAAGCCGGGCCGAGGGGAAGCAAAACTGGTTGGAGACAGGATCTATTTTCTATTTGATTGGGACAATGGCGCGCGGCGGGGCTTGATCGAAGCGCGTTGTAAAGAGCCGGATAGGCTCGTTGGAAAGTACATCAATCTGACCTCTCCTGAGATTAAGGTTCCGTGGGTTGGCATCGTGGTAAACGATCAAAGGATCGACGGGCGTCACGCCGGAGGTCGCCTGGATTTCCGCAGATAGAAACTCTGACCGCGGATGCTATTTGGTCTACTTCCGCGGAACACCTAACCGATAACGTCGGGAATACCGCGGTCGAAGATGACCGGGCCGTGCGCGACAGGCCTCCCGATACGATCGCATTTCCCTGTAGGCATTAGGGCTGCAAAAGCCTCGGAGTCGGCCCAAGACAAGGCGGTGCCGCCTATGTCTACCTGATCTTGTTTGATGGCGCGGCGTTGGATTCGCGATCCGGCAGGGTTTCGACCGCAAGGCGGTCACCAGTCGCCCGACATGCCGAGTCCAAAAGCAGATTCCCTGGGGCATGTCATCGGAGAGGCTCCGATCTCCTGGCTCCAAGCATGAGGCCCCAAGCCGCTTGAACACCGGATGCCTGCCAATTCTCGACCAAGCACGTTAAGTTTACAGTGCCCTTGCATTCCTTTCCGTTGCACCGGCGACCACCAGGCCCATGAGAGGCCCGATGGCCTATGCGTTCACCCAGCATTTGGTCAGCGCGTGACTGCCCATCAATTCGCCGTTCGGATCGTCCACCCAGCCGCCGACCCTGGGGCCGCTGGCATCGATGTAATTGTTGAACATCGGCACGATGACACCGCCTTCGTCGCGCAGGATCGTACCGGCTTGCCGGTACATGACCATGCGCTTGGCCGGGTCGAGTTCGGCGCGGGCGCCGATGATCAGCTTGTCGAAATCGTCGCGGAAGAAACGTGTGTCGTTCCATTCGGCATCCTTCAGATAGGCAAGCGAATAGACCTGGTCCTGCGTCGGGCGGCCTGTCCAGTAGGACATGGAAAACGGCTGCTTGTTCCACACTTCCGTCCAGTAGCCGTCACCGGGTTCGCGCCTGATGTCGAGCGTGATGCCGCATTTGGCGGCGCTTTGCTGGTAAAGCTGGGCGGCATCGACGGCGCCGGGAAACGCTACATCCGACGTGCGCAACAGAACCGATCCCGTATGGCCCGACTTCTTGTAGTGGAAGGCGGCTTTGTCGGGATCGAATTTGCGCTGCTCGATATCGTCGGAAAACAGTGCGTAGGCCTTCATGACCGGCATGTCGTTGCCGACCGTGCCGTAGCCGCTGAGGATCTTCTGCACCATCTCGTCGCGGTCGACGGCATATTTGAGCGCCAGCCGTAGGTCGTTGTTGTCGAACGGCGCGGTGTTGCAGTGCATGATGAAGACGTAATGGCCCTTGCCCGGCACGTTGCGGATTGTGACGCCCGCCGCGCGTTCCAGAAGCTTGACGATCTTCGGCTCCACGCGATTAATGAGATCGACCTGCCCACCCTGGAGCGCGGCCGAGCGGGCGGTGGCGTCGTTAATGACGGTGATCTCGATCTGGTCGGCATGGCCGCGTTCTTCGCGCCAGTAGCCTTCGTATTTCTCACCGACATGGCGCACGCCGGGATTGTTGACCGCTATTCTGTATGGGCCTGTGCCTATACCGGCGATTGGATCGTCCCGGCCGCCGTTCGGCTGGATCATCAGATGATAGTCGGCCGCCACATAGGGAAGGTCCGCATTGGGCTCCTTCAGCGTGATGACGACGTTGTCGCCATCCACCTTCACGCTTTCGAACCCGGTCAGGAAAGGCAGAGCCGCGGATTTAGAATCGGCGTCGCCATGGCGCTCCAATGTCGCCACGATGTCCTGCGGCGTCAGGTCCTTGCCGTTGTGAAAGGTCACGCCCTTGCGTATCTTGAAGGTCCAGACCTTGGCATCGGGGGAAGAGTCGTAAGATTCGGCCAGCTTGGGCTCGATCTCGCCGCTCGGCGTCACGTCCAGCATCTGTTCGCCCCAGCAGCGGCCGAACGTGTAGGGTATCTGGTTGGTCCATGTGCCGGGGTCGAGGCTGTCGGTAGCGCCGCCTCCGACCATCCCGGCCTTCAACGTGCCACCCTTCGCCGGCACCTGCGCCCGCGCGGTACCGGCCAGTAAGGCATTGGCGGAAAGCGCCGTGACGCCAAGTACGGCGGCACGGCCGAGAAAGTCGCGCCGCGACAGCCTGCCCACTACAACGAGACCGCTCAGATGTTCCATTTCTGCCGACATGGACGTACTCCTCAGTTCGTGATGCCCGTAGCGCCGCCGCCTGTCTCCCGGCGACTGCGCAAGACCGGTTTGCTAGGCTCTATTTTCCTTGCCCCGCTGTCAAACCCATATGACGATGCCTCCAAACGAGGGAATACCGCCCGCGATGGCCAAACGGCCGGCCGCCGCTCCTTGGGGAAACACCGAGTGGAGGTCCAGCCATGGGTAATCGCGCCGGAGGACGACGCGCGGGGCCGAAATGCATCGCCATCGTCGGTCCCCTTTCAAGCGGCAAGACGACACTTCTGGAAGCCATTCTCGCGCGAACCCTCCGGACGTGCCCACTAGAAGCAGGTCATTCCATTGCTTAATATTGCTGCGACAGCTCGACCAGGGTCTTCTCGCCGCGGATCGCGACAACAGCCACCTTTGCCTTGAATTCGGGGCTGTGGTTACGGCGGGAACGTTTCGTCATGGTCTCTCCTGTTCCCGGCTTTCATGCCGCGTTCAGGCGAAAATTCCACTCATCCCCCCGTCCAGTTTTGCTCATCTATAGAAAATTTGAAACAATTTTCTTGATTGAATTGAACGCTCTTTAAGAGATCATGCGTACAACGAGAGTATGACAAATATACCACGCTCGGCGGGTACGGAAGTGTCGGCTGACCATCTGGCAAAGTCGCTGATAGCGTTGCAAAGCGACATCCTCGAAAAGGTGGCCTACGGCGAACCGTTGTCATCGGTTGCCGATCATCTTTGCAGGCGGGCCGAGGCGGTCGCCCCAGATGCCTTCTGTTCAGTTCTCACCGTCGATCGAGATGGCAGACTGCAGACGCTTGCAGGTCCGAGCCTTCCAGAGCGGTACTCGCGCGCAATCGACGGAACTCTGATCGGGCCCAATAGCGGTTGTTGTGGCTCGGCGGCATATCGCGGCATTGCCGTGGAAGTCACCGATATTGAATGTGACCCACTTTTCGACGACTACAGGTCGCTTATACTTCCACTTGGCTTGAAGGCCTGCTGGTCCAGTCCAATCAAAGCTCGGGACGGCCGCGTCGTCGGGACTTTTGCATTTTATTTTCCTACCCCCCGAGGGCCGACGGACATCGAAAGGGAAGTGGTTGCGCGCTGCACTCATCTTTGCAGTATCGCCATTGAACACGAGGAGATCCGACGGCGCATGCATGAACTGGCGTTCGTCGACACCTTGTCGGGAGCGCCTAATCGCGCCAGTTTCAATCTCCGCATCAGCCAATTGACGGGAGCGAATCCAAAGCCGTTTGCCCTGCTGTTGATCGACCTCGATCATCTGAAGGAAATCAACGACACCTTGGGACATGCTGGCGGCGACGTTCTGATTCGAACTACTGCGCTGCGTCTCAAGACCGTGCCGATCGTCATCGAGGCCTTTCGTATCGGAGGTGACGAATTTGCAGTGGTCGTATCGGGTTGTCGCACGTCATCCGAGATGGCCAGGGCGGCACATGTCTTGATTGAAACAATCAGTATGCCACTCCAGTATGGCGGACATACGATCGTGTCTTCCGTGACTGTCGGCGGTGCACTTTATGGATGCGACGGCATCGACGCCGAGATCTTGTACCAGAACGCCGACTTTGCCCTCTATCACGCAAAGGCAGAATGCAGAGGCGGTTTCATTCCCTTCGTGCCTGGGATGCGTACGGCTATCACCCACAGGATCCACACCATACGTGAGGTCGGTAACGCACTATCAGAAGGCCGCATCTTCGCTGCCTATCAGCCAATCGTGCGCATCGACACTGCCGAGATCGTTGGTGTGGAGGCGTTGGCACGCATGCGTACTCCCGAAGGGCGAATTGTGCCCGCCAACGAGTTTCACGAAGCCATCTCGGACCCACGTATTGGCAACAATCTTACCATGCAGATGCTGTCGGAGGTGGCCGCGGACGTCAGAACCTGGCTCGACAATGGCATTTCACTCCAGCATGTCGGCATCAATGTTGCGAGCCCAGATTTCCAGAAAGGCGATCTCGAAGACCGGATCGTGCAAAGCTTCGCTGCCGCCGATGTTCCGCTCGAGCATGTCATCCTCGAAATCAATGAAACGGTTTTTATGGGCGGCCGCGACAATCACATAGCGCGAGCAGCGGAAAACCTGCGGGCCAAGGGAATGCGCGTTGCGCTTGATGATTTCGGCACCGGCCACGCCTCGCTTACCCACCTCCTGAATTTTCCCGTGGACTTCATCAAGATCGACAAGTCATTTGTTGACCGGATGATTGAAGACCAGCGGAGCCTGGTAATCGTCGAAGGTTTGATCGAAGTGGCACATAAGCTCGACATGAAGATCATTGCCGAAGGAATCGAGACGGAGGAACAGGCCAACAAACTGGTGTCCCTTGGCTGCATACTCGGCCAAGGCTATCGTTACGGGCGTCCCGCCTCAGCGGCGACCACCCTGGAACTTCTGCGGCGCTTTACACAACAACCCGACAGGCCTTCAAAATATCAAGTGCCTTATCGACTAAGAGCCTGATGGAATTCGGCATTCGAGTCGCATGCCGAAACGGTTTGATCGTGCCACAAGCCATCATCCAGGGCTATTGAGCCAAGTCCCACGGTCGCCTTGAGTCTCAAGAAACTCGCCCTTTCGATGGATGCCGGGCAGGCGCCGTTATGGATCAATGTGGCACGCCGTCAACAAGTATCGCCTGCCAGAATCGCGCCCCGGGAATAGGTGACGGCGCTGGTTACCGTGCTCTCCGGCATGAGGCCGGGAACGAGTCAGCTTGCATCAGGCGATCGAACTCGTCGCGCCTAGCCTCAGGGGCCGCGTCGCCGCCGGCAATGTCTGCTTTCAGGATCTGGCAAAGCTGGTCTCTATGGCCGACATTGGGCGCGTTGCTGTCATTTATAACGCAGAGATGTTGCCTCCAACGGGTCAGCCATTCGCCTTCACGCCGGGTCCTGCCGGGGACGCATCCGGAGTTGTCTTAGGCTGCGCGCCTACGCCTGCACCGTAAGCACTGGATCGAAATTGACGTTTTCATCATCATAGCCGCGGGGATTGCAGACGATACGCGTGTCGCCAATCTTGTAGTCGCAGCTATCATGGGTATGACCGTGGACCCATAGCGCGGGGTGTCCGCTCTCGATCACGTCGGACAGATCGCTCGCATAGGCGGCATTCAGCAGATCACCCTTGAAACGCGGCGGAACAGAACGCGCGTGAGGAAGGTGGTGCGTCACAACGATGGTCGTGATCGGATCGGCCCTCATGGCCGTGTCGATAAACCGCCTGGAATCCCGATGCATATTATATGCGGTTTCCGGGACAAAGCGCTGCCAAGGATTCCGGTGCTTGGCGATCTGCTTATAATCGTTCATGCGCTCACGGGCGTTGAACATCGCCAGTTCACGATGTCCTTCGATCCGGTAGTCTGTCCAGAGCGTGGCGCCGATAAAGCGGACGCCGTCGATAACAACAAAATCATTCTCCAGGAAATGAACATCCGGGAATTGCTTGGCCGCGGTGTAACCGTCCTCGAGCCCTTCGCGGATCGAGCCCTTGTAGAATTCATGGTTTCCGGCAACGTACACGCACGGCATCGAGGGTGCGATATGTTTTGCCAGCCAATGGACGCCATTTGCCGGCGCACGGCAGAGATCGCCAGCGACAACACAGACGTCGGCATCCGGAATGACCAATGGTTGCCGCAGGTCGGCATATTCGAGATGGAGATCGGAAAACAGCCAGATTTTCATGGGATCGAATCCTGTGTTTCATTCATGCGGGCGCAACAAAGCGATCCACGAATCCTTGGTTCGCGGATATTGCATTGATTGTTGCGGTCGGTGGCCGGATCAGCCGGGTGGCGGCGCCAAGCGATGTCTCACTTGCTCCAGCACCGCTTCGAGTTCCTGTCCTTCCAGTTGTCCGTCGTCAGATCATTTGGCTCAGATTGGATCGCAGATTAGCGAAGTGTCGGCCTCATCTTGGGGTTGATG
>NZ_JBTMXB010000005.1:0-241335 GCF_054489405.1 Mesorhizobium sp. A623 | reverse complement strand
AGTGATACAGCCCGATTGGGCAGGGCCGGTGTTCCAGAGCCCTTCCAAGGCTATCGTACGAAGCCTCAGATCGCCATCGAAGAGATTGATCGCACCATCGCTGCCGGAGTGCGCTTCGGCTGCGTGCTGGCCGATGCCGGTTATGGGTTGTCCGCCCCGTTCCGGCAGGCCTTGAGCGAGCGGGGGTTGTGCTGGGCTGTCGGTATTCCCCGGCACCAGAAGGTCTATCCGGCCAATGTGCAACTCATCTTCCCGGTAGCGGGCCGTGGGCGGCCGCGCGTGCGGCACGTGCCCGACGTCAAATCGTGCGCGGCCCATGCCATGCTCGAGGATGCAAAGTGGCGGCAGGTCAGCTGGAGGCGCGGCACCAAGGGGCGCCTCAGTGCCCGCTTTGCGCCGTGCGTGCGCGCATCGCCGATGGCGCCCCGCAACGGATCGGTTCGGCCGGAGCCCAGCACATGCCGGGCGAGGAAGCCTGGTTGGTCGGCGAGCGAAAGTACTACCTCTCGAACCTGCCAGCAGACACCTCGATCCGGGACCTGGCCGGCGCGATCAAGGCACGCTGGATTTGCGAGCAGGCCCACCAGCAACTCAAGGAAGAGCTCGGCCTCGACCACTTCGAGGGGCGGTCATGGACGGGGCTGCACCGCCATGCACTCATGACGATGATGGCCTACGCCTTCCTCCAGTCCCAAAGGCTCGCCCAGGCGGGGCGGAAAAAAAAGAGTCCTCGGACCACCGCCCAAACCCAGTCTCCCGGCGGTCCGCCAAGCCATCCTTGATCGCTTGGCGCGCTCACCCCCAAGCCATTGCCCTCACTGCCGCTACCTCCTCCTCAAACCGCCTCGTTCACTTCTACCAAAGTAGTGCTAATTTGCCCCTCTCTGCCCTGCCGGCCATCTCCCCAGCAAGGGGGAGATCATGCCTACCGCGACTTCGCCGCTTCTCCTGCAACGTTGGAAGGTAGACGAAACCAGTAATGACAGCTGATCTCCCCCCTTGCGGGGAGATGCCCGGCGGGCAGAGGGGGGCGCGACGGAGCGCGAGTTCGACGTGACCGATGCAGGCGCCTTCCTTGTTCGCCTAGCCTCATATTGGTGGTTCGGCGTGAACCTGCGTCGGGCGATTGTCAGGAAGTTGCCGGGATGTGTAGCCGCGACTGGGTGAAAAATTTGTTCTTTTGTTTCGCTGTGGGATCTTCGGGGATATGAGCAGACTAGTTGATCTCGGCGCAAACGAAACGAGGTTACCAACGCATGGGATCGTTCACGGCGACCGAGGCGACAGGCCCAGTCGAGCCAGCAATAGTTCTACCCTGTTTGATACGAGAGTTGTGCCACTGCCGCAGACACCTACTCTGGATACCATGCTGACAATTCGATACGGCCAGCCAGATGTTTGTCGCCGTCTCCGTGTCGTGGTCAACCGTCAAGCGGTCGATGAGAGCGGCCTGGAGAATATCCACAAGCTCGATCACCATTTCATTAGCCTTATCGCGCTCGTTAGTAAGCGCCTCGATGCTTGCCACCACCGATCCGACTATACCCATTGCTGTTTCCCCAAACTCGATTTCGCGGATGGCATGCGGTGTTCGCTTTGAATTCCAAGAGCATCGTTCGGCCTGAACGTTTGGCCGAAAATACTTGATATCGGCGGGCGTGGTCCGATGCCATTCCCTGTGCGCTACAGCGAGAATCCTAACTGGGTATTTGAATGGATTGGAGTCTGTCGAGACGTCGGTGCGTGCCGCTAAATTCTCGAAGTGCCTTGTTTGAGTAAGCGATTGCTTACCTTCAGACCTAGCCCGGACGCGCTATCTTCTGAAACGAAGATGATCCCGGCTTCCTCGAACACTGCCTGAACGCGTTTCCGCATTTCGGGTCGCATGCCTACGACCACATTGTTGTCATCCCGTCCATCGGCAACGAAACGACGGCGGAAGGATAACGCGTCAGCGTCGAATATCACAAATACGTGCAACGGCGATTGCCGCGGGTGCCGGACCTCTCCCTGGCGCGCACGACGTTGCTGGCGGAGTTTCCCTATGCCGCGTCGATCGTTGGCACCGCCTTGTGGGGCCTGGTCGGCCCACCAGGATGCGGCAAGACCCGCCTTGCCAGGCGGCTGTTCGAGGAACTCAAGGTTCCCTTCGAACTGATCTCATGCGGCGGCTTGAGTGAAGTGCGATTGGCGGCACGCCTCGGCGATGGTCGTCGGGAGAACCCAGCCTTCCGATCATGGCGGTGCGTCAGCATGAGTGTGCTGGCCCTGCCATCATTCTCGACGAGATCGAGAAAATCGGCACCAGCCGCCTCAACGGCAAGTGCATGACGTGCTCGTCGGACTGCTTGAGCCGCAGACATCGTCGCGTTGGTCCGATCCATACATCGAAGCCAGCTGTGATCTCTCCAATGTCGTCTGGTTGATGACCGCCAATGCAACGCCGGGCATTCCAGGCGTCCTCAGGGACAGATGCCGAATCCTGTCGTTTCCGGTTCCGGGAGCCGACCAGCTTCAATTCCTTGCTCCGGGTATTCTCGAGCGGCTCTACACCGAGACGGGACACGACCGGCGGTGGGCGCCGCCGCTGCAGGATTTTGAAATCGAGGCATTGAAAAAGAGCTGGCCTGGCGGATCGATCCGAAAACTGGAGCGGTTCATCGAAGCACTGGTTGAAGCCCGCGAGCGCAATCGCCCGCGACAGTGATCGATAAGGAAAGGATTGGAAACAAAATGTCCAAGAACGATTCAGCAGCAACCGGTAAGCGCGGACGCCGCATGTCGCGGCTGCCGAAGCGCAAAAAGAAGGGATCGGTGCCAATCACGCCTGAGGCCGAACAGGCCGTTCCGGTCATCGGATCTGCAGAACCGCTTGCTGTTGACCGCCTTTCCGACGATCTCCTGATCGTACGGTCGCAAGAACTCGAATTCCGTATGGCGGTTCACGAAGCCGGTCATGCGGTGGCGCGTCTTCGTCTGGATATCGGGACGATCGTGAAAATCACCATCGAAGCGCCGGAGGGCGGATATGTCGCCGGCACCATGCCAGGACCCGGTGAACAGACCGAGGAGATGCTGACCGGAGTTCTGATCGCGGCACTTGCCGGCCGTGCGGCGGAAGAGGTCATTATAGAGTCGGTGGTTGCCGGGTCAGGATCCGAAAGGAGCGATCTGGCGTGCGCCACAGCGCTTGCTCTCGATATGGAAACTACCATGGGTTTTTCCAAACGATGGCCGCTGCTTCATCGAAAGGTCGAGGATCGCGGGGCAATGCTTGGAGAGTCGGCTACACGGATCCCATCGCCTTCCGAAAAATGTTCCTGAAAATCGTAGGCCTTTCGCCGTCTGAGTACCGGCGACGTTTCCATGCTTAAATGTTCGCATCCTGTTTGGGTGACGCCTAAAGCCACCAGTCCGCTAACCACCAGGTTGAGGCATTCTAGAGCCGCTAACGGCGAGCCGCCAGCAATCGACCGCATCTCAGCCGTCAAGTTCATTCTGAGACTCCACTGAAAGCTGCCCTTCGCAGCATGTTGCGCTCATTCCCGGTTCGGGCGATATTCTGTGCTACCGACAACATGAGGCAGATTCACCGATGACCGACGAACCGACCAAGGGCCCAGCCTCCTACTTCCCTTCAATTGAAAAGAAGTACGGCCGTCCCATCATCGACTGGCAGGAGTTGGTACGTAAGGGCCTCCCGGCGAAGCACATGGATCTCGTCGCGATGCTGAAGAACGAGCATGGAATGGGTCACGGGCACGCCAACGCGGTTGTCGCGCACACATTGGCGCAGGACAAAAAATAACCTGATGACGGCGGTCAAATGGCGCGCCGCCGCCCGGCACTAAAACGTCCGCTACGTAGATTATGGACCCGATATTGGACTGTCCGCTAACCGCCCAGGCGGTGCCGTAGACTTCAAATTCGTCGACCTCGAAAGCAGAAAATGATCATCCACCTATTCGGGGGCCAAGAGGGGACGGGTGCTTTTTGCGTCCTTAGGCCATCAATGCGGCCGCTTCCAGGTCTGCCGAGGTTGCTTTCGACGAGTCATGTGACCACTGCGGCCTCTGTCGAATCGCCAAGAGAGAACGAACACCCTCGCACGTATCGGCGCCTGCTCCCGTGGGGGTGGACGCATTCACTTCGGCGCAATATGGATAGGGATGTAGCCCGCTGTAGCGCTCACATTTCACCGCGTCCCTAAGTCAGGTGACGAAGACGTTCGATATCAGGGGAACTGGTCATGACCGACAACAAGCCAGACGTTACCAAGGATTGGCAAGCGACGCAGGGTCAGAAGTCTTCCGCCACGCGCCTTCGCCTTTTCGCCGCGCTCGCGTGGCTTATCGCCATAGGCGGCGAGATCTACGGGATTATTCTGCTTCGCCAGCACAAATTCGACCAGGGAAACATGCCCCTGCTGATCGGCATTCTGGTCGGGATCGCGGTTTTCGCAATCGCCGGCAACTTGCTGTGGAAGGCTGCCAATCGGCACGATCCGGCCCGCGCATCCGAAACGGGAAGGTTCTTCTTCCAAAACCAGCTCGGTGCGATCATCACGCTGGTCGCCTTCCTGCCGCTGATCTTCCTGATTCTCACCGACAAGAACATGGACCCGAAGACCAAGAAAGTGGCCGGCGGCATCGGCGCGGCGCTGGCCGTGCTTGCCACGGTAATTGGGGTAAGCTTCGAACCCCCATCGGTCGAGCAGTACACCCAGGACATGAACGCGTGCGCGACGCAGATCAAGTCGGGGCAGCCCACCACCGCCTGTTCGCCCGACGTTGCCGCCCAGGCGCAGGAGATCGCCACGGACACCGCAGCGGTGACGGCGGCGACGAAGGACGCCGCTCACCCCGACGGTCTGGATGTCGTCTACTGGATCGCGCCGGAAGACGGCGCCGCGAAGTCCGCGGACCCGCATGTTTTCCATCTCTGCGCAGCCGTCAGTCCGCTGAAGGGCAAGACCGTGAATAGCGGCTCTGTGACGGAGGCGTACGCGCAGAACGCCATCCGCATCACGAAGCAGATCGATATGGAACAGAAGCAATGCGGGATCACCGGCGCAACCAGCGCCAATTGAACCCGCCCGCACTCCTCTATCGCACCCGCACTGCAGTTGCGGCCCCGCCTGGTGGAGCGAGGCCGCCTGTCTCATATCTCCGTTGCCCCGGCCAATGTCAGTGCATCGTCCACGTCCACGCCGAGATACCGGACGGTGTTTTCAATCTTTGTGTGCCCGAGCAGGATTTGGATCGCGCGAAAGTTGCCGGTTGCCTTGTAAATTATCGACGCCTTGGTGCGGCGTAGAGAGACCTGGTTAGGCCGAGTGATCGGCAGCTTGCGTAGCAGATACGGGTAGATCTTGTGGCCCGGAGCCGGCTTCGATGTATTCGGTCGCCTATAGATCGCTGCGATTCTCATCCGCTTCATCAGCGTCGCCACATGTAGCCGGCCGACATCGAAGCCCTCGCGAACCAGAAAGTCGCGCATCATCCGACTGCCCGCGAACGGGTAATCCTGATGCAACTTGTCGATCCGAAGCATCAACGCCAGATCGGCAGGGGGAACCGGTCGCGGCAGATAATAGACGCTCCCCCGACTGATGCCGAGCGCCGCCGCCTGTTTCCTGACGGGCAAAAGGTGCTGACGGTCGATCATCGTTTTGCGCTCAGCAATCCCGCCTTGGTGAGCGCGCCGGCTAAAAAATCGTTCGTGAGCGTCAACTCTCCGATCTTCGCGTGGAATTCCTTCACACGATCGGTGCCGGCGCTTCGGCTTTGGTGTCGCCGCCGAAGACCTCGGCAGCCCCTTCCAGAAGCTGCATACGCCAGGACGTGATCTGATTGGCGTGGATGTCATACTGCTCGGCCAATTCGGCCAGCGTCTTCTCGCCCTTGATCGCGGCAAGCGCAACTTTCGCCTTAACGGCCGGGCTGTGGTTCCGGCGCGGTCGTCTGGTCATGGTCTCTCCTGTTCACGGCATCATGCCGATCTCAGGCAGAATTTCCCCTTATCACCGATGTCCAGATTTCCCGAACCAGCTCTGTACTGACCGGCGCCATTAACAAATGCTCGTTGGTTATCAGCTTCGCAACGCGAGCGGTCATTGCCGGCCGACCATCTGACGTCGCGTTTGGGGTCATGTCGGTCAAACCCCATGACTCTTGGTATTACCCATGTCTCCGGTCTAAACTGTGACCTACGTGTGCGGAGCGGACCGAAAGTATTTGGTGTCCACGAGAGGATTCGAACCTCCGACCCCAGGATTCATACCACTTCGGCTTTAGCCGCCGCACGAGGCGTTCGTGGTCTGGACTGTCCCTTCACCATAGACCGAAGTCCTTAGGTGCCGCCCGTCCAGTCTCTACACCTTCCCGAGATTTCTCCCGGACTTGGCTCGGGATTGGCATGCTGAGAGATCAGCGAAGCGTTCCCCGACTTTGAGCGGATCAGTTGTACCGTTTCCGAATTACAACTCCCAATTACAGGAATCCTGTGCTCTATCCAACTGAGCTACGTGGACATTTTTACGTCTGACCCCAATAACGTAGCATCGCTTTCGGAGCAACCACCCCTCCTGTGAGGGTGGTAAATTTACCGCTTCACGAACCGCCTATTTCACGTATCGTTCCACGTAAACGGTAAGTTCCCTACCCTAAAACCTTCTCTATCCAACTGAGCTACGTGGACTTGGCCGACCTGTAACAACCTTCACGGCAAAAATCACCCGAAAAATGTCGGTCTCCGCAGGGCTTCGCCCTCACGCCGCCAGCGCCGTCTCGGCGATCTTCACCCAGTAGCTGACGCCGTGCGGGATCGCCTCGTCGTTGAAGTCGTAGGCGGGGTGGTGGAGGCCGGCGGTATCGCCATTGCCGATGAAGATGAACGCGCCCGGCCGCGCTTCCAGCATGTAGGAAAAATCCTCGCCGCCCATCACCGGCGGCATGGCGCGGATCACCTGCGCGTCGCCGGCGATGGAAGCCGCCATGTCGCCTGCAAACACGGTCTCCTCGGCGTGGTTGAAGGTGACTGGATAATTGGCGTTGTAGTCGACCGTGATCTCGGCGCCGAAGGTGGCGGCGATGCCGGCGCAGATGGCGCGTATGCGCTGCTCGGCCATTTTCGCCATTTCCTTCTTCAGCGTGCGCACCGTGCCGGCGATCTCGGCCTGCTCGGGGATGACGTTATAGGCGTCGCCGGCGTGGAATTTCGTCACCGAAACCACCAGCGCCTCGACCGGGTCGGCATTGCGCGAGGTGACCGTCTGCAGCGCCGTCACCAGATGGCTGGTGACGACGATCGGGTCGATGGTGCTGTTTGGCATCGCCGCATGGCCGCCACGGCCTTTCACCGTAATGGTCAACTCGGCGGTCGCCGCCATGATCGGGCCTGGCCGGATGGCGAAATAACCGACCGGCAGGGTCGGCATGTTGTGCATGCCAAACACCTTGGAGATGCCGAAGCGGTCCATCATGCCGTCCTTGACCATCTCGTTGCCGCCACCGCCGCCCTCTTCGGCCGGCTGGAATATGACCGCGACGGAGCCGGCAAAATTGCGGGTCTCGGCCAGGTATTTGGCGGCGCCCAGCAGCATGGCCGTATGCCCGTCATGGCCGCAGGCGTGCATCTTGTTGGGGATCGTCGAGGCGTAGGGCTTGCCGGTGATCTCGTTGATCGGCAGCGCGTCCATGTCGGCGCGCAGGCCGACCGTCGTGCCTTCGCCCTGGCGGCCGCGAATGATGCCGACCACGCCGGTCTTGCCAAGGCCGGTCACCACTTCGTCGCAGCCGAACGCCTCCAGCTTCTCGGTAACGAAGGCAGCCGTCTTGAAAACGTCGAAGCCGAGTTCGGGCGTCTCGTGCAGATGGCGGCGCCAGCCGGTGACTTCTTCCTGCATTTCGGCGGCACGGTTCAAGATCGGCATGTTCTATTCTCGCTGTTGGCTTGCGCTTTAGGGGTGTGGACCTGGCGCTTTGCCATGTTAGCGTCACATAGGCTAAATAGCACCGGAGAAAATGACGGTCCGCAATATGGCGGCACGACGCTGCCGTGGACCCTTTGTACCTTACGGAGCGTTCAACGATGACGGCAAGAGGCGATTTCGGATATCATCATGCGAACTGAACGTTTCCTGAAATTGCTGCTGGCGGCTTCCGCCGCGCTGCCCATGCTGTTCGCGCCGGCGCTCGCCAACCCCTCGATGCTGTTCGATCTCCAGACCGGCAAGGTGCTCGAGCATCAGGACGCGTTCAAGCGCTGGTATCCGGCATCGCTGTCCAAGCTGATGACCGCCTATGTTACCTTTCGCGCCATTGCCGCCGGCGAGGTCCAGCTCGATTCGCCGATCAAGGTGACGAAGCATTCCGCCGCCGAGCCGCCGTCGAAGATGGGTTTCAAGCCCGGCCAGATCATGCGGCTGGACAATGCGATGGAGATGATGCTGGTCAAGTCGGCCAACGACATCGCCATGGCCATCGGCGAGAATATCGGCGGCTCGCAGGCCGAATTTGCCGCGCGCATGAACGCCGAGGCGCAAAGGCTCGGCATGGCCGGCTCGCATTTCGTCAACCCGAACGGGCTGTTTTCGCCGGAGCAATATACGACGGCGCGCGATCTCGCTTTGCTGGTGACGGCGATCCGCACCGAGTTTCCGCAGTATGATCCATGGTTCTCCATCGAAGGCCTTGCCGTCGGCAAGCGGACGATCCCGAACTACAATCTTCTGGTCGGCCGTTATCCCGGCGCCGATGGCATGAAAACCGGTTTCGTCTGCGAATCCGGCTTCAACCAGATCGGCTCGGCGACCCGCAACGGGCGCACGCTGGTCGCCGTGGTGCTTGGCGAGGAAAACGCGATCAGCCGCGCCGAGGCGGCGGCGAAACTGCTCGACATGGGGTTCGCCATGCCCGGTTCCGGCTCGCAGGCCGGCGCGGCCACGGTACGGACGCTGCCGAGCTATGGCGACAGTATCTCGGAAAATAATATGCGCGCCGAAATCTGCGCCAAGAAGCCGGCCGCCGCCCAGTCCGAAGCACCGGCGGCTGCCGAAAAGGACAAGCCGAAATCGCCCTATCAGATCAAGCTGACAGCGCCCACGCTGGTCGCGGTCGGTCTTGGCGGCGCGACCGGCCCGCTGCCCAAGGCGATGATCGGCAAGGTGGAATATGCCGATGTGCCCGTTCCCGGCTGGCGGCCGGACAAGCCTTCCCCCTTTGCCGGCGCCACCGCGGCCGCCGAAGGCGACCAGTAGAACAGGTTTTGGCGATGACAGGCTTTCCCATTCCCGTATCGGTGCTGACCGGCTTCCTCGGCGCGGGCAAGACGACGCTGCTGAACCGCCTGCTGAAAGACCCGGCGCTGACCGACACCGCCGTCATCATCAACGAATTCGGCGACGTGGCCATCGACCATCTGCTGGTCGAGCAGGCATCGGACGGCGTCATCCAGCTTTCCGACGGCTGCCTGTGCTGCACCGTGCGCGGCGAACTGGTCGACACGCTGGCCGATCTCGTCGACCGCCTTCAGACAGGAAAGCTGAAGCACCTGGCCCGCGTCGTCATCGAAACAACCGGCCTTGCCGACCCGGCCCCCGTGCTTCAATCGATCATGGCGCATCCGGTGCTGGTGCAGGCTTTTCGGCTCGACGGTGTCATCACCCTGGTCGATGCCGTCAACGGCAGTGCCACGCTCGATGCGCATGTCGAGGCGGTCAAGCAGGCGGCGGTCGCCGACCGCATTGTCTTCACCAAGACCGATCTGGCGGAAGATTTGCGTAGCGTCGATGCGCTGCGCTTACGTTTGCGCGGCCTCAATCCGGGCGCGAAACTGCTCGACATCGGCGAAGCTGGCGTCGCCACGCTGTTCGATTGCGGCCTTTACAACCCGGCCACCAAGACCGCCGACGTACGCCGCTGGCTGGGCGAGGAAGCCGAACACGATCACAATGGGCACGATCATGACGGGCACTACCACCACGACCATGCCCACCGGCATGATTCGCGCGTGCGCTCCTATTCCCTCCTGCATGACGGGCCGGTGCCGCTTTCGGCCATCGAGATGTTTCTGGACCTGCTGCGCTCGACGCAGGGCGACCATCTTTTACGCATGAAGGGCATCATCGAACTGAGCGACGACCGTTCACGGCCGCTGGTCATTCACGGCGTGCAAAAGACGCTGCATCCGCCGATCCGCCTGGCCGCGTGGCCGGACGAGCAGCGTGGCACGCGGCTGGTCCTGATCACGCTCGACATGCCGCAAGACTATGTCCAGCGGCTGTTTTCGGCCTTCACCAACAAGCCTTCCATCGACACGCCCGACCGTGCCGCGCTGGAGGCCAACCCGCTGGCCATCGCCGGCGGCTAGAGCATCGGACCGAAAAAAGGAAACCGGTTTTCGGACAATCCGATGCTCCAACGCTTCGATTGTTCATCGGGCCGAAAACGGGAAACCGGTCAGGCGGCGTTTGCAATGTCCGCTTCGGCATCGAACACGCCTTCCGGCAGGGAAAGCGCCCGGGCGATCCTATCGCGATAGCCTTTCTCGAAACGGTGGCCCGCCTCGATCTGTTCGACTTCCTGGACGGTCAAGCCGCTTGTGATGGCGACGTCGCCAATGGTGTAGCCAAGATGTTCCCGATAGGCGCGGGCAACGTGAACGCCGGCCGTGATCGCGTTCAAGACGGCTTCGGGTAGTGTGAAGGGCTTTAATGTAGCCATTTTGTCTCCAAATATGAGAGCGGCCGAGCGAGAACTCGAAACAACTGCCGGCCGGTATGATGGTGGATGCCGAAAAAGCCCCAGGGGGCGGCATCCAAAAATGCGCGAGACTCTCTCAAATCAGGAGAGGCGCTGTCGCAATATGGAGGCTGCCGGGCCGCCGATCAAGAGGTGTTCTGTAACCAGCGGCCCCAGCCTTCGCATCGCACCATCGTTCCGGCGAGTTCCGGGCCAGCCGGCTCGCCGTTTGACCGAACTTCACCCCGTGCTAGCTTTTTGTCGGCGGGCGGCATTTCGTGCCTACGCGCCGTCGTCGATACCCATCGGTTGGCGAGGAAAAAAAGAGGCAGCCATACTGCCCCGGACGGGCGGAGCGGATATTCTGGATTTCCGTCCATCCGTCCGGGAAAGAAATGGCTACTTCTTCTGGTGGTGCATCTTGTGATGACCGGCACGCTCGCCGTGCTTTGCGCCCTTATGGGCGGCGCGCAGTTCCTTGCGGTCGAGCTTGCCGTCGTTATTGCGATCCAGCGCGGCGAATTCCTTCTGCCTCTGCTGTTCGACCTCGGCAACCGTCACCTTGCCGTCGCCGTCGACGTCGAGACGCCGTTCCATGCGGTCGGCGGCTCGCTTGACCAACTGCTTGAGCGCATGGTCCTCGATCTCCTCGCGTGAAAGCACACCGTCGCCGTTGCTATCGATGGCTTTCAGTTCGTCGGCTTTCGAGAACTTGGCCAGGTCGATCGGCCCGCGCTTGAAATGCTCGCCCTTCCTGGGGGCGTCAGCCGATGTTTCCGTGGCATCCGGCTGCTTTGTTTCCTGCGCGAAGGCGTATCCAGCCGAGGCAAGAGTCGCCAGGACGATGATGGATGCAGCTACTCGTTTCATGACTTCCAACTCCATTGGTTTCAATGCAAACGTCTTGGGAGGACGCGAGCCAATGATCGGGGCTCGCGCATGAACCACGGATGAATGGCGGCATTAAACCTTTGTAATGTTAGCGGTATCCGGGAAAGACCGTCACACCGGACAGCCTGCCGGCGCGCAGAACGGCAAGTCCGCTCCAGATCAGCCGCGTTCCACCAGGAAGCGGTGAAAACCGTCAAGCGCCGCCGTCTCGATCAGGCGATGGCCGTCCTCGGTGCAGAATGCGGGAATGTCGATGACCGCGAGCGGATCGGTGGTTTCCAGCCACAGCCGTCCGCCGGCCGGCATTCCGGCCAGCCGCTTTTTCGCCTTCAGCACAGGCAAGGGGCAGTTCAGCCCCTTGAGGTCGTAGACATCGACCCGCGCGTTCGCGGCCTGGTCAGTCACCGAACATGCCGAGCAGTTTCTTCTTCAGCTTCGACGCGGTGCTTTCGGATTGCGCGGTCTGCGTCTCGAAGGCGGCGGACGCCGTTTCAGGCAGGGGCACCGTGACGGGCGCGGGGTTCTTGGCGGCTTCCTTGGCCGCGATGGCCTGCGCCTTGGCCGCATCCTTCTGCGCCTTGGCGGCGGCAAGCATTTCCGCCTTCTGCTCCGCTGCCCGTTGCTTGGCGGCCTTTTCGGCGTCGATCGCAGCCATCTTGCGGCCCTCGGCCGAATCGATGCGGCCCATGCGCCCCGTTTCGGTGATGGAGCCGTCCGTGTTCAGCGACGGCGGCTCGATCGGCACGCGTTCACCGCGCGCGCGCTTGTGCGACCATTCGGAGACGACCTTGGCCTCCTTGATGCCGGCAATGGTCGGCCTGGGCGCGGGGGTGCTCGCCTTGACGGCGCTGTTGAACGCCGCATCATAGGTGCTCTGGTAGCTGCTATACGCGGTCCTGAGCGAGTCAGGCTGCGTCGTCGCCGGGCAGGCGGCGGTCGGGTTGAAGCTCTGGCCGTCGGCCGCGATCTGGTTGAACACATAGCGCTTTTCGCAGACATCGACCTTCGGCGGCACTTTGGTGACCTCGAAATTGTCGTAGCCGACCTTCAGCATCTTCCAGAAATCGTAATTGGGGTCGTTGCGGTAGCGCGCCATGTTGGCGGCGGTCATGCGGAACGGAAACGCCTGGATCTGGAATTCGCTCTGGCCGCCCTGGAAGGCGTCGCGGCCGAAGGCGTAGATTTCCTCGATCTGCGGATCGGTCATCGAATAGCAGCCGGAAGACGAACACGCGCCATGCACCATCAAATTTGCGCCGGTGCGGCCGTTGGCCCGGTCATAGGCATTGGGGAAGCCGATGTTGAACGCAAGGTGGTAGCTCGACCTCGGGTTCATCTGCGAGGGGCGAACGGTGTAGAAACCTTCCGGCGCCTGCCGGTCGCCTTCCGTATATTTCGGGCCGAGCTTGCCGGACCATTTGCAGATGTCGTAGCTGGCGATCATGTCGTAGCGGCCATTGGTCTTGGCCTTCCAGATTTCCAGCTTGCCTTCTTCCTTGAAGATACGGGCCATGACCGGCGAATTGCGCGACATGCCCTTGGCCGACATCGCGGCAAGGATTTTTGGCGGCAATTGCTTGTTAGCTTGCTGGGGAACGAAATCCCCGACGGAAGAGTCGGTGCAGCCGGCGATGCCGAGGGCAGCGATGAGTAGTCCGGTACGGGCAAGCTTTGCAAACATGGGATCGGTTATCGTCTTCATTCCTGCGCCGCAGCACGTCACGCCGCGTCGCTCCTGACCATTTCAGCGGACAATACGCCCGTTAACCTTGAAAATTCCTTACCGCAAGCGCCACGCCTGCCCCTTACGACCCTGTCATTGACCCGATCGGCGCGGCATTTTTGTGGCAAAGATGCGGCACCTGCCGCAATTGATGGTCAGGGTACGCCCGGCACCCCATGCGGTGCGTCACGTATCTAAAGGGTGCGGCCCATCGCCAGGTATTTTTCGCGGCGCTGTTCGCGGAAATCCGTGTTGGAACCGGCAAATTCCGTCATCGTCCTGGCGATGAGGTCGCCGGTGGCAGCAATCACGGCCTGCGGCGCGCGATGCGCCCCGCCCAGCGGCTCGGGAATGATGGCGTCAATGATCTTCATCCCCAGAAGATCCTGCGCCGTGATCTTCATGTTGGTCGCCGCATCCTTGGAACGCGTCGTGTCGCGCCACAGGATCGACGCCGCGCCCTCCGGCGAGATCACCGAATAGATCGAATGTTCAAGCATATAGACGCGGTTGGCGGTGGCGATGGCAATGGCCCCGCCCGAGCCGCCCTCGCCGATCACCACCGAGATGGACGGCACTTTCAGGCCAAGGCTGGCCGAGGTCGAGCGCGCGATGGCTTCCGCCTGGCCGCGTTCTTCGGCGGTGACGCCGGGAAACGCGCCGGCCGTGTCCACCAGCGTCAAAAGCGGGATGTCGAAGCGGTCGGCCATTTCCATCACCCGCACCGCCTTGCGGTAGCCTTCCGGGCGCACCGAGCCGAAATTGTGCTTGAGGCGGCTCGCCGTATCCGAGCCCTTTTCTTGGCCGATCACCGCTATCGGCTCGCCACGGAAACGGGCGAAGCCGCAGATGATCGCCTGGTCTTCGCCGAAATTTCGGTCGCCGGCCAGCGGCGTGAAATCGGTCAGCAGGGCGTCGACATAATCGACGCAATGCGGCCGGTCGGGATGGCGCGCCACCTGCACCTTTTGCCACGGCGTCAGCGCCTTGTAGGCGTCGCGCAGCGCGTCGCGGGAGCGCTTTTCCAGCCGCGAAATCTCGTCGGCGACATCGACCGCCTCGCCGCTTTCGGCAAGCTTCTTCAACTCGATGATCTTGCCTTCGAGATCGGCGACCGGTTTTTCGAAATCGAGGTAATTATACATGCGTGAGCAGACCGATACGCCAGGATTGAGAGCACACAAAGCCGCAGAACCACGGCTGCGCGCTGCAGATTGTCGCTTTCACATAGCGGCAGAGAGCCTAGTCGGCAAGCGGGTGATGCTCGTTGACCAGGCGCACCAGCCGCTCCTCCAACACATGGGTATAGATCTGCGTGGTGGAAATATCGGCGTGGCCAAGCAGTTGCTGCACCGCGCGCAGGTCGGCGCCGTTCTGCAGCAGATGGCTGGCGAAGGCATGGCGCAGCACATGCGGCGATATTTTTGCCGAAGCGATGCCAGCGCGCGCGGCCAGTCCCTTCAGGTCGCGGGCAAACACCTGCCGCGAAAGCGCCCCGCTTGTCGAGGCCGCCGGGAACAGGAACGGGCTTTGCGCCAGCGCCGGCACCTTTTTTCGCGCGGCGAGCCAGGCCCGCATCGCCGTTTTCGCCTTGGCCGACAGCGGCACCATGCGCTCCTTGTCGCCCTTGCCGCGCACCATGAAGAAGCGGTCGTCGCGCAGCGCTACAGTCACCGGCAGGCCGACCAGTTCGGAGACGCGCAGGCCGGTGGCGTAGAGCACCTCGACCAGCGCATGCAGGCGCAGCGCCTCCAGCGGATCGCCCTCACCCTGTGACGGATCGGCGGCTTCCAGTGCCGCCCGGTCGAGCAGGCGACCGGTGTCGGCCTCGCTCATCGTCTTGGGCAGCGGGCGGTCCTTGCGCGGGCTATCCAGCGTGCCGGTCGGGTCGTCACCGCGCAGCCCTTCCGAATAGAGAAACTTGAAGAACTGCCGGATCGCCGACAGTTTTCGCGCCTGCGAGGTCGCGGCAAAGCCGCGTTCGGCGATGGCGTTCAGATAGGACCGCAGGTCCGTCGTATTTGCGCCCGCCAGCCCACCCTTGATTGATTCCGAGGCGTCTTCTAGGTCGCGGCGATAGCTGGACAGCGTGTTTTCGGCAGCCCCCCGCTCGGCGCTCATCATTTCGAGAAAGGCCTCGATGCGGGCGGCGCTGTTCATTCGCCCGGCTCAGGCATTGTGGAAGGATCGGGCTTTGTAGAAGGATCGAGCACGGCCGCCGGGATGCGCACGCTGATTTCGGCCGTGTTTGGCTCCACGAACAGCACCAGCGCGAACATCGCCCCATAGGCGATGCCGGCCAGCACAAGCAGCGTCACGACAAAGCGAAACAGTGTCGGCATCGATCTCTTTTCTGTACGCCGGGCACGGTCCGAACCCAATCCCGTGCCGTTATGAGACGCCCTTGGCGCTATTTCAAGCGCCAAGCGTCCGCCGCGCCATCCCACACGCCATGCTTGACGCAAACGGCCTTTTCATGTCGATACGGCTCGGAGGGCATAGTGTCAGATGAACGCACAACCGAAAAATCCACAACCGGGAAGCCACGCCGGCCTGCTTGAGGCGTTGGGCGACCGCTCCATCGTCTTTGTCGGCCTGATGGGCGCGGGCAAGACGGCCATTGGCCGCAAGGTAGCTTCCGCCCTGTCGCTGCCCTTCATCGACAGCGACCACGAGATCGAAACCGTTTCGCGCATGACCGTCCCGGAACTGTTCGAGCAGTACGGCGAGCCTGAGTTCCGCACGCTGGAGCAGCGCGTCATCCTGCGCCTTCTGGAAAGCGGGCCGCAAATATTGTCGACCGGCGGCGGCGCCTTCATGAACGAACATACCCGTGAAGCGATCGCCGGCCACGGCGTTTCCGTCTGGCTCAAGGCCGACCTCGACCTGCTCATGGAGCGCGTCGCCAAGAAGCAGAACCGGCCGCTGCTAAAAGATCCCGATCCGCGCGGCGTGCTGGAGCGGCTGATGGGCGAGCGCCATCCCGTCTATGCCATGGCCAGCGTGACCGTGGAGACGCGCGACGACCGCAAGGAAACCATCGCGGCGGAAGTCATCGAGGCGCTGGAGCAGCATTTTTTTATCGCAAACGCCGTTGCGCAGGACACAGGCTCATGAACGAACCCGTCACCGTTACCGTCGGGCTCGGCGAGCGCGCCTACGACATCCTGATCGGGCCGGGCCTGTTGGCGCGCGCCGGCGAGGAAATAGCACCGCGGCTTTGCGGCACGCGCGCGGCCGTCGTCACCGATGAAAACGTCGCCGCCGCCCATCTCGACACGCTGAAGGCCGGCCTTGCAACCGGTGGTGTCGAAGCGGCCGTCATCACGCTGCCGCCCGGCGAAAAGACCAAGAGCTTTTCGCACCTTCAGGACGTGGTGGACGGTATTCTCGCCGCGAAACTCGAGCGCCGCGACACTGTCATCGCCTTCGGCGGCGGCGTCGTCGGCGACCTATCGGGCTTTGCCGCCGGCATCACGCGGCGCGGCATGAATTTCGTGCAGATACCGACCTCGCTTTTGGCGCAGGTGGATTCCTCCGTCGGCGGCAAGACCGGCATCAACTCGCTACGCGGCAAGAACCTGGTCGGCGTCTTCCACCAGCCGAAGCTGGTTCTGGCCGACACCGAAGTGCTCGACACGCTGCCGATCCGGGAATTTCGCGCCGGCTACGCCGAACTTGCCAAATACGGCCTGATCGACCGGCCGGACTTGTTCGACTGGCTGGAAAAGAACTGGCAGGCGGTGTTTTCAGGTGGTCCGGCGCGGATCGTGGCGATTGCCGAGGCCTGCCGCGCCAAGGCCGATGTCGTCGCCCGCGACGAGTTCGAGACGGGCGACCGCGCGCTGCTCAATCTCGGCCACACCTTCGGCCACGCGCTGGAGGCGGCCACCCAGTATGACGGCGCGCGGCTCGTGCATGGCGAGGGCGTGGCCATCGGCATGGCGCTGGCGCACCGCTTTTCGGCCCGCATGAACCTCGCCAGCCCCGACGACGCGGCGCGAGTCGAGGCGCATCTCCAGGCTGTCGGCCTGCCGTGGCGGATGAGCGACATTCCAGGCGAACTGCCCGGCGCCGACACGCTGCTGGGCTTCATCACCCAGGACAAGAAGGTGTCGCGCGGCGCACTTACCTTCATCCTCACGCACGGCGTCGGCCAGTCCTTCATCGCCAGGGACGTGCCGGCATCCGAAGTTCTTTCCTTCCTCAAGGAAAGCCACTCCTGATGGACGAAGCGGGCTGGATCGTCGCCGGTATCCTCGCCGCATCTGGCATTGCGGCTTTCGTGGTGCGGATACGCCTGCTTGCCGCGCTCGGCCTCGAATTGAAGCCGGTCGCCCGCACCGACGAACCGCGCAACGGCTCGGTCGCCGAGCGCGGCGGCGACCCGACCCGGCCCGCGCGCAGCCGGCTGGAAGGCCTGTTCGACCTCGACGAACTCGAAGTCTCCGACATTATGGTCCACCGCACCAATATGCGCTCGGTCAATGCCGACAATCCGCCGGAAGCGGTGGTGCGCGAAATCCTGCAAAGCCCGCACACGCGCATGCCGCTGTGGAAAGGCTCGCTCGACAACATCGTCGGCGTGCTGCACGCCAAGGATCTTTTACGCGCGCTCAACGAGGTGGAGAACGACTTTTCGCGCATCGAGGTGATGAAGGTGGCGTCGAAACCGTGGTTCGTGCCCGACACCACGACGCTTCAGGAACAGCTCAACGAATTCCTGCGCCGCAAGGCGCATTTCGCGGTCGTCGTCGACGAATATGGCGAGGTCGAAGGGCTGGTGACGCTGGAAGACATCATCGAGGAGATCGTCGGCGAGATCGCCGACGAGCACGACATCGACATGCAGGGCGTCAAGCGCGAGGCCGACGGCTCGGTCGTGGTCGACGGCACCGTGCCGATCCGCGACCTCAACCGGGCGCTCGACTGGAACCTGCCCGACGACGAAGCGACGACGATCGCCGGCCTCGTCATCCACGAAGCGCAGTCGATCCCCGAAGAGAAGCAGGCGTTCACCTTCCACGACAAACGCTTCATCGTCATGAAGCGCGACAAGAACCGCATCGCCCGCATCCGGATCAAGCCGGTGGAAACACGCGCCTGATCGTCGGGGTATGAGCGCAAGTGACCATGGTCATTGCCTATGGTCACTTTAAGCCTTATCTTGTCTTGACAGGAGCAAGGCGATGACCGCGCACATATCGAAATCGAAGTTCAAGGCAAAGGCGCTCGAATATTTTCGACAGGTGGAGACGACCGGCGAGCCCCTGATCATCACCGATCACGGCACGCCTGCGCTTGAGATCCGCAAGATCGCCAAAGACGCGCGTGATCCGTTGGAGATATTGCGAGGTTCCGTCCTGCGCTACGACGATCCGTTCGAACCGGTAGGCGTCGAGGATTGGGAAGCGCTTAAGTGATCGTGCTGGACACGCACATCCTTGTCTGGTGGCTCGGGGCGGAACGAACGAGGCTGTCTTCCGCCGCAGCGCGTGCGATCGAGCATGAACTGGCGGGTGGCCGGATCGCGGTCTCCTCCATATCGGCATGGGAGATCGCAATGCTGGTGCAGGCAAACAGGCTCGACCTATCGTTGGATATCTTTACCTGGCTTGAAACGGCGAGCCGGATCGAGAGGCTGGAATTCGTTCCGGTCGACAATTTGATCGGTGTGGGAAGCCGGTTTCTTCCCGGCGAATTCCACGCCGACCCTGCCGATCGCATCATCATGGCCTTGGCACGCGGACTGGAGGCGCCCTTGGTGACGGCCGACACCAAAATCCGCGATTACCCGCACGTCGTCACGATCTGGTAGGCACGCCTACCACCGCACGCTTTCGCCGGGCGCGGCCGGTTCAATGGCGAGCGCGTGCAGGCCGGCTTCGATTTCGCCGGCCAGCACGGCATTGACGGCGCGGTGCCGCTCGATGCGGCTCATGCCGGAAAAAGTCGCCGCGACGATCCGCACCCGAAAATGCGTCTCGCCGGTGCCGTCGAACTCCGCTACCTCGCCGTGCTCGACATGATGGTGGCCGGCATGCAGGTGGCTTTCGTTCAGCACGACAAGCCGCTCCGGGGAAAACGCGTCGTTCAGTTTCTTTTCCATCGTCGCCTGTATGGACATCGCCGCTTCCCTTCGCCACATATGCCGTGCCGCGACAAATTCGGCCTCTTGCCCGCAATATGCCGCGATTCAGCGGTTAGGGCTATCGATCCTGAAAAGTCAATTCTTGTTTCGCATCGCGAACAGACCATAAATGCAGCCAATGAAGCCGTACCCAAAATATTTCGAGAAGATTCGCGTCCGCCCCGACAAGGACGCCGAAGTGAAGTCGCATGCGCCGATCTGCCAGTGGGACGGGTGCAAGGAAGCAGGCACCCACCGCGCGCCGGTGGGCCGCATGAAGGAAGGCGAGTATTTCCGCTTCTGCATCGACCATGTGCGCGAGTACAACAAGGGCTTCAATTATTTCTCCGGTGTGCCCGACAGCGAGGTCGCGCGCTTCCAGAAGGAAGCGATGACCGGCAACCGCCCGACCTGGAAGATGGGCGTCAACGGCGCCACCACGACTTCCTCGCCCGATTTTGCCAAGGCGCGTTCCGGGCGGGCTGGCTACTACAACCGCATGCGCGATCCGTTCGACCTGTTCAAGGGACCGAAAGATCCGCGCCAGCCCCGCGACCGCAAGGCCAAGCCGCTTGAGGCCAAGGCGCTGGAAACGCTTGGCCTTGATACAAAGGCGACTGGCAACGACATCAAGGCGCGCTATAAGGAACTGGTAAAGCGTCACCATCCGGATGCGAATGGCGGCGACAGAGGTTCGGAAGACCGGTTCCGGGATGTTCTCCAGGCCTATCGCGTGCTCAAGCAGGCGGGCCTGTGCTGAGCGGAGCGACAGTCCGTGCCTTTTTCCAACTTTCATCCGGTTGGAAAAGGTTCTAAGACGCCCCCCGAACAAATTCGATTGCCGGGCAAGCGCAACAGCTTGGCCCCTGGAGACGTTGAGGCGTTATGAACAAGGTCGATCGCGACATCGCTAACCTGCCGGACACCACGGTTTCGGTGAAGGAACAATTCGGTTTCGATTCCAACATGGTGGTGCCGGCCTATTCGGCGACCAGCGAGCATGTGCCGGATTTCGACCCCGACTATCTGTTCGATCCGCAGACGACCTCCGCCATCCTTGCCGGCTTTGCCTATAATCGCCGCGTCATGGTGTCGGGCTACCATGGCACCGGCAAGTCCACCCATATCGAGCAGGTTGCCGCCCGCCTCAACTGGCCCTGCGTGCGCGTCAATCTCGACAGCCATGTCAGCCGCATCGACCTCGTCGGCAAGGACGCCATCGTCGTCAAGGACGGCATGCAGATCACCGAATTCAAGGACGGCATCCTGCCCTGGGCCTACCAGCACAATGTCGCGCTGTGCTTCGACGAATACGATGCCGGCCGCCCCGACGTCATGTTCGTCATCCAGCGTGTGCTGGAAGCATCGGGCCGGCTGACGCTGCTCGACCAGAGCCGGGTCATCCGCCCGCATCCGGCTTTCCGGCTGTTCGCCACAGCCAACACGGTCGGCCTCGGCGACACCACCGGCCTCTATCACGGCACCCAGCAGATCAACCAGGCGCAGATGGACCGCTGGTCCATCGTCACCACGCTGAATTATCTGCCGCACGAAAACGAAGTGAACATCGTGCTGGCCAAGGCCAAGCACTACCGCAACGCCAAGGGCCGAGAGATCGTCAGCAAGATGGTCCGCGTCGCCGACATGACCCGCTCGGCTTTCGTCAATGGCGATCTGTCGACGGTGATGAGCCCGCGCACGGTCATCACCTGGGCGGAAAACGCGGAGATCTTCGGCGATTTGGGCATGGCGTTCCGCCTGACCTTCCTGAACAAATGCGACGAACTGGAGCGCTCGGTGGTGGCCGAATTCTACCAGCGCGCATTCGGCGAGGATCTGCCTGAATCAACCGCCAACGTGGTTCTTGGCTAACGGGAGTGTGACATGGCCTATCAGGGCGGATGCCATTGCGGAAAGGTGCATTTCAAAGTCGAGGTGGACCTGTCCAACCCGATCACCTGCAACTGTTCCTACTGCTCCCAGCGCGGCAGCATTCTGGCCTTCACGCCCGAATCCAGCTTCACGCTTGAAAAGGGCGCGGAGGCCTTGAGCGAATACCGCTTCAACTCGAAAGCGATCGCGCATCTGTTCTGTGCGGCCTGCGGCATGGAATCCTTCGCGCGCGCAACAGCGCCCGACGGCACGCCAACCGTGGCGGTCAACGTCCGTTGCCTCGAGGGCGTGGACCTCGATGCGCTCACGCCGCACCGTTATGACGGGCGCTCGCGCTGACAGGCAGGCATATGGCGGGTCCAGGCGACAACACACGCAACAAATCGAAAACGGGCTCCGAGGCGGACAGCTTCAAGCGCGCGATCACCGTCTGCATGCGCGCCATTTCCGGCGACAAGGAAATGGAGATCGCCTTCGCCAAGGACAAGCCGGCGCTGGCCGGCAACCGCGCGCGCCTGCCTGAATTGGCCAAGAAGCCCACCCGCACCGACATCGCCGTCACCCGCGGCCTTGGCGATTCCATGGCGCTGAAGCGCGCCTGCCACGATCAGCGCATCCACACCAAGCTGGCGCCCGAGGGCAAGCAGGCCCGCGCCGTCTTCGACGCCATCGAGCAGGCTCGCGTCGAGGCCATCGGCTCGCGCATGATGGCCGGCGTCGCCGACAATATCGGCACCATGCTGGAGGACAAATACGCCAAGGCCAATCTGGCCGACGTCTCCGACAGGGCCGAGGCGCCGATCGAGGAAGCGCTGGCGCTGATGGTGCGCGAGAAACTGACCGGCCGCGCAGCACCCAAGAGCGCCGAGAAACTGGTCGACCTGTGGCGTCCCTGGGTCGAGCAGAAGGCCGGCGCCGGGCTGGAGGGCCTGTCCGACAAGCTTGGCGACCAGCAGGCTTTCGCCCGCGTCGTGCGCGACATGCTCGCTTCCATGGAGATGGCCGAGGAACTGGGCGACGACGACGAGACGGAAGACAACGAGGACCAGGACGACGACAACCAGCCGCAGGGCGAGGAGCAGAGCGAGGACGGCGGCGAGGACGATTCCGGCTCCGACCAGTCCCAGCAGGACGATTCGGAAGCCTCCTCGGACGAGGAACAGTCGGCCGAAACCGAAGCCTCCGACGAGACCGCGGACGACGACAGCGATTCCGACGACGCCGATGCGGAGACGCCCGGCGAGGCCAAGCGCAACGACAATCCCTTCGCCAATCTGCCGAAGGAGATCGACTACAAAATCTTCACCACCGCCTTCGACGAGACGGTCGGAGCCGAGGAGCTTTGCGACGAGGAGGAACTCGACCGGCTGCGCGCCTTCCTCGACAAGCAGCTTTCCAACCTCTCCGGCGTGGTCGGGCGGCTCGCCAACCGCCTGCAACGCCGCTTGATGGCGCAGCAGAACCGCTCCTGGGACTTCGACCTAGAAGAAGGCTATCTCGATCCGGCCCGCCTCGTGCGCGTCGTCATCGACCCGATGCAGCCGCTGTCGTTCAAGCAGGAGCGCGACACCAAGTTCCGCGATACGGTGGTGACGCTGGTGCTCGACAATTCCGGCTCCATGCGCGGCCGTCCGATCACGGTTGCCGCTACCTGCGCCGACATATTGGCGCGCACGCTGGAACGCTGCGGCGTCTCGGTCGAGATTCTCGGCTTCACCACGCGCGCGTGGAAAGGCGGACAGGCGCGGGAAAAATGGCTGAAGGACGGCAAGCCGCCGGCGCCCGGCCGCCTCAACGATCTGCGCCACATCATCTATAAATCGGCCGACCATCCATGGCGGCGCGCGCGGCGCAATCTCGGCCTGATGATGCGCGAGGGCCTGCTCAAGGAAAATATCGACGGCGAAGCCTTGCTGTGGGCGCACCAGCGCCTCATGGCAAGGCCCGAGCAGCGCAAGATCCTGATGATGATCTCGGACGGCGCACCGGTCGACGATTCGACGCTGTCGGTCAATCCGGGCAATTATCTGGAGCGCCATCTGCGCGCCGTCATCGACCTGATCGAGACGCGCTCGCCGGTGGAACTTTTGGCCATCGGCATCGGCCACGACGTCACCCGCTACTACCGCCGCGCCGTCACAATCGTCGACGCCGAGGAACTGGCCGGCGCGATGACCGAGCAACTCGCCTCGCTGTTCGAGGAGGAAAACACCCGCGACCGCCACACCGGCGGCGGCCGGCGGCACGCCGGATGATAGGGCGGCCGTTCTCGCGATCGAGGCAGCTTATAAAATTCCTTAATGTCGCGCTCTGTCGCGCCGTACTTTTCCTAGCCCTCGCTCACCCGAATCTCACCCTCGCATCTGAACGCCTGCCAACCGAACCGATCGAAATTTCCGTCCGGCCGATCACGCAATTCCGGATCGGAAGCGCCGAGAAGAATTTCGGGCCGCTCGAATTCGTCGGCGGGCTGGAAATGACCTCTTACGACCGCGATTTCGGCGGCCTGTCGGCCTTCCGGTTCCTGAAAGCCGGCGGCGATTTCATCGGCGTGGCCGACACCGGCTTCTGGTTCTTCGGAACCATCGCCCGCGACGCCGACAGACGCCCGTCCGCTGTGCAAAACTTCCGCATGATGCAGATGGTCGACGAGGCCGGCCAGCCGATCGACAGGAAATGGGAAGTCGACGCCGAGGGCCTTGCCGTGCGGGGCGATGTCGCCACGGTCGGCTTCGAGCGCAACCACCGTATCGCCCAGTTCAGGATCGATCCCGAAGCGATGAAAGCGCCGTTCCGGCAAATGGACTTTCTGGTGCCGAAGAGAGAGCTGCGCCAGAATCGCGGTTTCGAAACCGTCACCAATTCCAATCCCGATGGGCCGCTTGAGGGCAGCCTGGTCATCGTCTCCGAAAAGAGCCTGGACGAAAACGGCAACGTCTTCGCCGCCATCCTGGAAGGGCCGCGCAAAGGCATCTTCACGGTCAGGCGCGACGGCGTGTTCGACATCACCGACGGCGCTTTCCTGCCGGACGGCGACCTGCTTTTGCTGGAGCGCAGCTTCTCCATGGCAACGGGCGTGCGGATGCGGCTGCGGCGCATCCATGGCGACAGCATTGGCAAGGGGGCCGTGGCCGACGGGCCGGTGCTGATGCAAGCCGACATGGGCTACCAGATCGACAACATGGAAGGGCTGGATGTGTGGAAGCGTGACGACGGCGCCCTGATGGTGTCGCTGATCTCCGACGACAACCACTCCATCCTTGAGCGCAATCTGTATCTGGAATTCATTTTGCACGAGGATTGAGACGGCAAGCCCGGCTTTTGTCGCGCTCCGTCCAGCACCCCTCATCCTTCTCCCACAAGGGGAGAAGGCAAGTGCAGCGCCGGCTTTCCCTTCTTCCCTTGTGGGAGAAGGTGGCCCGAAGGTCGGATGAGGGGTGCTGGACGAAGCGCGCCTTCGAAAATAAACTTGTCCACACCCTCTCCGCCCCTCTCATAATGCCCGGCAGTTTCTCCCATGGGAACACCGGTCGCGACGGTGAATGTGTGGGGAGAAACCGGCGCCTCCGGCGGCAGGAAACGTGCCTGTCGCCCGGGGAGGTTCCGTCCAGAGGGTCACCCGCGGGTACTATGGCCCGTGCGTGCTGGAGCGAGCACACAAGCTGGAAGGCGCAAATGCCGGACGGTGTAGCGGATCGGACGGAAACGGAAAACGCCGGCGTGACGCGAGGTTCGCGCCATGTATCAAATTATCGAAGGCACGGCCTCGCGTCGCGCTTCCCACCTGCCCAAAAGGCAGCGTTCTTTGAAATGGCCAGACTGCGAATGCAGGGCGTGGCAACGGGAAAACACGTTCAGCAGCGTATGAACCGAAAAAATGTCGGGACCGCCGCTACCCGCACGTCCTTGCAACGAAGCAGCCATCGGTACGTTGCCATCATCCATGGAAGAAATGCCGTTTCACCGGGCGGGGGTTTTCCGGAAAGGAAGCATCATGTTAAAGGACAAATCGTCATCCGCCATCGTTTCCGTCAGCGCCATCGACAGGGCGCGGGCCTTTTATCAGGACATACTCGGCCTCGAAATCGTCGACGACAGCATGGGCGAAGTGTTGGTGTTCCGCACCGGCGACACCTCGCTGATCGTCTATCGATCCGATTTTGCCGGCACCAACAAGGCCAATGCGGTGGTTTGGGACGTCGGCGACGAGATCGAGGCGATCACCGCCGGACTGAAGGCCAAGGGCGTCACCTTTGAGCATTATGAGGGGATGGAACTGAAGGGCGACATCCATGTCGATGGGGCGATGAAAATGGTGTGGTTCAAGGACCCGGATGGCAACATCCTGCACCTGAACAATATGTGAGGGTTTTTCGCCGCCCTTGCGTGAAAAATCAGGCTTTCCGGGTGGCGAGCCAGATGGTGTGGCGTGCGCCGCGCTTGCCGTTGGCCCTGATGCCGACCTCCTCGACGGCAAACCCGGTTCGGGTCAGCCGCCTTGTAAAGCCGGCATTCGGGGCCGACGACCACACCGCCAGCACGCCGCCCGCTTTCAGCGCGGTATGGGCCTGCGACAGGCCTCGGGGGTCGTAGAGCGCATCGTTGGCCTCGCGCGTCAGGCCTTCGGGGCCATTGTCGACGTCGAGCAGGATGACATCCCAGGCGGCCGGTTCGGCGCGGATGAGCAGGCCGACATCGGTTTCGCGGATCGAGACACGGGGATCGTCAAGGCAGGTGCCGAACACCGCCGTCATCGGGCCGCGCGCCCAGGCGACGACTGCCGGCACCAGTTCGGCAACGGTGATACCGGCATCCGAGCCAAGCGCGGCAAGGGCGGCGCGCAGGGTAAAACCCATGCCCAGCCCGCCGATGAGTATTTTTGGCGCGGTACGGCCGCGTATCCGTTCGCAGGTCAGCGACGCCAGCGCTTCTTCCGACCCGGAAAGCCGGCTGTTCATCAACTCGTTGGTGCCTAGCATGATCGAGAATTCGCTGCCGCGCTGCTTCAGGCGAAGCTCGCCGCCTTCCGGCAACGGCGCGGCATCGAGTTGCACCCAGGGGATCACGCGGCAACCGCGTGCCGGGTCCAGCGCAGGACAATCAGCCGGTAGGGGATCAGCGCGAACACGGCGATGATCAGCTTGACCGAGAGGTCGCCCACCGCCCAGGACAGCCAACGCATGGCCTCGACCGGGAACACGCCCATCAGCGGCGCCGTCTCCAGCGCAAAGGCGTCGTTGGGGCCGGCAAAGGCGAACGCGCCGGAGAAAGCGATGGTGAAAAAGACCATCGTATCGAAGACCGAGCCGGTCAGCGTGCCGACAACGGGCGCGCGCCACCAGCTTTGCCGGCGCAGGCGGTTGAACACGGTGACGTCGAGAAGCTGGGCGATGAGGAAGGCGCAGCCCGAAGCGGCGGCGATGCGCACCAGCCGGTCGGCCGCCGTCTCGAACTCGATCAGGCCATGGCGGAACAGAAGCGGCGGCACCACGATCGAGCAGACGATTGCCGTCATGAAGCCGACGAACACGATTTTTCGCGCCACGGCCGGACCGTAGCGGCGGTTGGCAAGGTCGGTGACCAGGAAGGAAAAGGGATAGGTGAACGCGCCCCAGGTCAGGATGTCGGCCAGCGACAGGCCGCCGATGGTGCCCTGCATCGGAAACTGCACGAGGATGTTCGACGCCACGACGACAAGCGCCATGGCCAGAACGAACGGCAGGTATCGGGAGATAAAAGGCATTTTTTTATCCTGGGTAATGGAACCAGCGAAGCGCAATGCCGAAAGGATCACGCTTCTAGACGGTTGTCCCCCGCCTTGAAACTTTAAGCGGCCGGCTGAGCAGCCGGCTGATCGGCCATCTTCTTGGCGATCTGCTTCTTCAACAGGCGCGCGCGCTGCGACAACACCTTCGCGTCGGCCTTGGCCAGAAACGCGTCGAGGCCGCCGCGATGCTCGACCGAGCGCAGCGCCGCCGCCGACACGCGCAGGCGCACGTTCTGGTTCAGCGCTTCCGAGATCAGCGTCACATTGACGAGGTTCGGCAGGAACCGGCGCCGGGTCTTGTTGTTGGCGTGGCTCACATTGTTGCCGGACATGACCGACTTGGCCGTGAGTTCGCAGGTGCGGGACATGGGTGCTACCTTCAGTTCTTGTCGCCCAAACCGTAGAAACCGCGCTGGCTTGCACGCGGTCTCGATGGGACGACCATATGGAAAAGTTGGCGTTCCATAAGTGGATTTCAGCCGAACGTCAAGCGCAAGCTTCCAACCGTCATTCCATATAAACGCCGGAATTGCACGACAAGCAACAAGCCTAACAGGAAAGAGGGACGCTTTCCGTATCTACTTGGATCATCCCTGCCCATGCGCAATCCCCTCCCCTCCTTTGCCGCCGCGCTTGTGATCACGCTCGCCGCCATCGGCGCGCCCGGCGTCCCCTCGTCAGGCAATGCCGCGCAAGGACAGGCGTTTCGCGGCGACTACACCGTGTCCTATCTCGGCCTGTCGGTGGCAAGGGCAAGTTTCGACAGCCGCTACGAAAACGAGACCTATGCGATCCACGGCAGCGTTTCCAGCGCCGGCCTCGCCCGCATCTTCGACGACACGCACGGCACGATCTCGACGTCGGGCAGCCTGCGCGGCGACGGGCTAGAACCGGACACGTTCCGGGCCGACTATACGTCGGGCAAGAAAGTATCGCTGATCGATATCCGCTTTGCCGGGGGCAAGGTCGCCTCCACCAAGGTGCTGCCGCCGCCGAAAAAGCGAGGAACGGACTGGCTGCCGCTCGACGCGGGCGACCTCGCCGGCGTCGCCGACCCGATCGCCGCCACCGTCATCCGCGCCGACAGCCCCGACAAGGTATGCGGCCGCACGGTGAAATTGTATGACGGCGAAATGCGCGCCAACCTCAACCTCGCTTTTGTCGAGAAAGGCTCGATAGCCGTGGAGGGCTATGAGGGACCGACGGTCACCTGCCGGCTTAATTTCGAGCCGATGTCGGGCTATCGCAAGGGCCGCAAGGCGCTGGAATTCCTCCGCAAGAAAAGCCGCATCAAGGTGACGTTTGCGCCGATCGGCCAAACCGGCATATATGCGCCGATCTACGCCACGGTCGGCACGGAAATCGGTCCCATCACCGTCCGCGCGCGGCGTTTCGAGGCAATAAATTAGGCTGCGGCGCGATGCGCCAGGGATGAGGCATGGCGCGAGCGACATTGATCGGCTTTTCGGCGGTAGCCATGTGGGCGCTGCTGGCGCTGTTGACCGACGCGTCCGGCACCATGCCGCCGTTCCAGCTTTCCGCGCTGGCCTTCACCCTCGGCACCGGCGTCGGCCTTGTCGCGCGCCTGTTCATGCCGGCGGCCCGGCACGGCGATAAAATACCGCCGGTGGTGTGGGTCATCGGCATTGCCGGCCTGTTCGGCTATCATTTTTTCTATTTCACCGCGCTGCGCAACGCGCCGGCGGTCGAGGCAAGCCTGATCGCCTATCTCTGGCCGCTGCTGATCGTACTCGGTTCGGCGCTGATGCCGGGCGAAAAACTCGCCTGGAACCATGTCGCCGGCGCGCTGCTGGGCCTGGCCGGCACTGTGCTGATCGTCACCAAGGGCGGCGGCCTCGCCTTCGATTCGCGCTACGTTTTCGGCTATGCGATGGCCGCCGTCTGCGCGGTGCTGTGGGCGTCCTATTCACTGCTGTCGCGCCGGTTTGCCGAGGTGCCGACCAGCATCGTGACCTGGTTTTGCGCGGCAACCGCCATCCTGTCCCTGCTCTGCCATCTCGCGCTGGAACAGACCGTATGGCCCACTAACGCCGGCCAGTGGCTCGCGGTGGCGGGGCTCGGCCTGATGCCGGTCGGGGCGGCGTTCTATGCCTGGGACATCGGCGTCAAGCGCGGCAACATCCAGGTGCTGGGCGCGGCCAGCTACGCCGCGCCGCTTCTGTCGACGCTGGTGCTGATCGTCACCGGCTTCGCTGAACCTTCATTGCGCATCCTCGCCGCCTGCGTGCTCATTACCGGGGGCGCGGTGCTGGCGGCCAAATCGCTTTTGTTTCGCAAATCAAGCGCTGCCAGCAAAGCCGAGGCATGAAGCCCCTGCCCGCTTAAAAATTATCCTTGCGCTTGCGGATTTCGGCGAACACGTCGGCATCCGAGGCGTTTTCCATGCCTAGATTCTTGCGGATCGCCGGATCGGCCCAGCGCAGGAACGGGTTGGTCGCCAGTTCCTCGCCGATGGTCGTCGGTAGCGTCGGCTTGCCTTCGGCGCGCAGCGCTTCGATCTTTTTCGCCCGCGCCTGCAGCGCCTCGTTGGTCGGATCGATGGTCAGCGCGAACTTTGCGTTGGAAAGCGTGTATTCATGGCCGCAATAGACTGCCGTTTCGGGCGGCAGCGCCGCCAGCTTCTTCAGTGATTCGAACATCACCGGCGGCGGGCATTCGAGCAACCGCCCGCATCCCAGCGCAAACAGCGTATCGGCCGCGAACAACACCTTCGACTGCGGAAAATGGTAGGAGACGTGGCCCGCCGTGTGGCCGGGCGTAAAGATCACCTCGACCTTCTCGTCGCCGAACGGCACCACCGATCCCTGCTCGACGGTCTCGTCAATGCCGGGAATCTTGGCCTTTTCCGCCTCGGGGCCAACAATGCGCAGCTTGAAGCGATCTTTCAGCGCCAGATTGGCCTCGACATGGTCGACATGGTGATGCGTGGTCAGGATCATCGCCGGCATCCAGCCAGTGCGCTCGATCGCGGCAAGGACCGGCGCTTCCTGCGGTGCATCGATCAGCGCCGTCTGGCCACTTTTCGGGTCATGGATCAACACGCCGAAATTGTCCTCGTGGCACATGAACTGGTCGATCTGGATGGTCATCTATAAAATCTCCTGTGAACGGTGCAGACATAGGGTGCCGGGGCACATAAGTCATCCCACGCCACGGGCTTTGTTGAATTCGCACCGCATCGCGGCTACCGTCCGCCGTTCTCAACAGGCGGTATCATGCATTCCGACATCGTCGATCTTCGCTCCTTTTACGCCAGCCAGCTCGGACGCCTGACCGAGCACTCGATCGGCATGGCGCTTTCTTCCCTGTGGACAGCCGTCCCCAACGAAAGGCTGGTCGGCCTCGGCTACGCGCTGCCCTGGTTGGAACGGTTCGGCGCCGATGCCGAACGTGTCTTCGCCTTCATGCCGGCAACGCAAGGGGCCGTGGTCTGGCCGGCAAGCGGACCGACCGCGACCGCGCTGGTGTTCGACGAGGAATTGCCGCTGGTGGATTCCTCGATCGACCGCATGCTCCTAGTCCACGCGCTGGAGCATGCCGAAAACCCGCGCGAAACGTTGAACGAGATCTGGCGCGTGCTGTCGCCCGGCGGCCGCGTCGTCATCGTGGTGCCCAACCGGCGCGGCGTGTGGGCGCGCTTCGAGCATACGCCGTTCGGTGTCGGACGACCCTTTTCGCGCGGGCAGTTGACCGAACTGCTGCGCGAAGCCAATTTCACCCCGGCGGCCTGGACCGACGCGCTGCTGTTTCCGCCGTCGCAGCGCCGCTTCCTGATGCGCTTCCATGCGCTGCTGGAGCGCGTGGGCCGGCGGCTGTGGCCGATATTTTCGGGCGTGATCATCGTCGAGGCGCAGAAGCGGCTCTATCAGGGCGTACCCGTCGCACAGCGGGCGTCGCGTCGCGTCTTCGTGCCGGTGCTGTCGCCACATGGCGCCACAAGCAGGGGCGTAGCCGGCATGGGCAGGCGCACAAGCCCGCGACAGGAAGGATGACCCGCCGCTCCTACGCATTCGTGATCGCCCGCCGCCTTCGCCGTAGCGCGCTAGTTTGATAGCTGTTTGCGCCGTGGCCGACTTCGGCTATCGCTTGTGGTGCAAGGACATCTTCGATGGCGGATCACGAGGACGCAGACAATCCCGTCGGCACGGCGGCAGGGCGGGCGGCACCGGACAGCGTGCAGGCCAGCAGCCTGCGCGACCAGATCGCGACGGTTCGCCAGGCGCTGGCCGGCTCGCCGGTGCGGCGCAAGTTGCTGCTGTATTGTGCCGGGATCGTCGCCGTCATCATGGCCATTGCCGGTGGCCAGATATTGCTCAACCGCTGGAACCAGCCCTTCTATGACGCGCTGCAACGGCGCGATCTGGCCGGCTTCCTGCATCAGCTTGTCGTCTTTGCCGAAATCGCCGGCGGGCTGCTTTTCCTCAATGTCGCCCAGACCTGGCTGAACCAGATGATCCGGCTGCGGCTGCGCGAGGCGCTGACGCTCGACCTGATCGACCAGTGGATGCGGCCCAACCGCGCCTTCCTGGTTGCCAAGGCGGGCGCCATCGGCGTCAATCCGGACCAGCGCATGCAGGAGGATGCCGGCCACCTGGCCGACCTGACGACCGGCCTCGGCGTCGGCCTGTTCCAGTCGCTCATCCTGCTTGTCTCCTTCGTTGGCGTGCTGTGGACGCTCTCTTCGGGCTTCGTGTTCCATTTCGACGGCCGCTCGCTGGCTATCCCCGGCTACATGGTATGGGCGGCGATGCTTTATGCGGGATCGGCCTCATGGCTGAGTTGGCTGGTCGGGCGGCCGCTGATCCAGCAAAACAGCGAGCACTACGCGCGCGAGGCCGATCTGCGCTTCTCGATGATGCGGGCCAACGAGCATATCGACGCCATCGCGCTGGCGCACGGCGAGCCCGGCGAAAAGCGGCGGCTGCAACTCGATCTCGCCACGCTGCTCGATGCCATCCGGCGCATCTACACCACGCAGATCAACCTTGCCTGGGTTACCGACACCTATGGCTGGATCACGGTCGTTGCACCGATTCTCGTTGCCTCCCCGGTCTACTTCGCCGGCGACATCAGTTTCGGCGGGCTGATGATGGCGGTCGGCGCTTTCAATCAGGTGCATTCCTCGCTGCGCTGGTTCATCAACAATATCGGCGGCATTGCCGACTGGCGCGCGACACTGATGCGCGTTGCCGATTTCCGGCTGGCGCTGGTCGAGACGGACGTGCTGCACGGCACCGAAAAGCGCATCGAAATCGCTGAAAACGAAAACGATGCGATGACGTTCGACGCCCTGGAGGTCAAATCCGCGGACGGCTGCACGCGGCTGACCAAACCGCATGTCGAGATCGCGGCCGGCGAGCATGTCCTGTTTACCGGCGATCCGGGGGCCGGCAAGACGCTGTTCTTCCGCGCCATCGCCGGCCTGTGGCCATGGGGCGGCGGCCGCATCGGCCTGCCCAAAGGCGAAGTGCCGGTGCTTGTCCCGCGCACGCCCTATTTCGCGCCGGGCAATTTGCGCGAGGTGCTGGGCCAGCCGGCGGGCGGCGACAAGCCGACCGATGCCGAGCTGGAAACCGTGCTGACCGAGATAGGCCTCAAGCGCCTGTCCGGTTTGCTCGACCGCGCGGGCTGGGAACACGAACTGAACGAGGACGAGCAGCGCCTGTTGGCGCTGGCCGCCGTGGCGGTGCGGCGGCCCCGCTTTGTCGTCATCGACGAAGTTCTCGACACCCTCGATACCGACACGCTGAAGCGTGTGCTGGCGCTGTTTTCAAAGCGGCTCGAAGGCACCGCGATCCTGGCAATCGGCCGGGCGCTGCCCGACAGAAAATTCTTCCACAAGACGCTGACCATCGTGAAGGACGCCGCAGCCCCCGCCCTGAAGCCTCCCAAGCTGCGCGCCGGGGCGATGGAGCCGCCGCCCTCTCAGGTCCGCGGACGTACCCCGACATCCTCCAAATTGAACGACGTCGTCTGATAGACCTGGTTGATCCAGTTGCCGAACAGAAGATGGGCATGCGAGCGCCAGCGGTTGAGCGGCGGCCGGGACGGATCGTTGTCGGGGTAGTATCCATGCGGAACCTCGACCTCTACGCCGGTGGCTACGTCGCGATCGTACTCGTCCTTGAGCGAGGTGGAATCGTATTCGATATGGTTGAACATGTAGAGCCGGTTACCGGTTTCCCCGGCCAGCAGGCAGGGGCCGGTCACGTCCGATTCCATCAAAAGGTCGAGCCCTGTTTCCGGCCGGATATCAGCGCGGCGCACCTCCGTCCAGCGCGAAACCGGAATGGCGAAATCGTCTGAAAAGCCTGAAAGATAGGGCGAGGCGGGCGCGTTGTTGCGGTGCCGGAAAACGCCGAAGGCCTTCTTGTCCAGCGTGTATTTCGGAATGCGGTGGAAATGCCAGGCCGCCGCCATCGCCCCCCAGCAGATGAAGAACGGGGAATGGACGTTGGTGGTCGTCCAATCGAAGATGCGCTCGAGTTCGCGCCAGTAGGTGACTTCCTCGAAGGGCAAAAGCTCGATGGGCGCGCCGGTGACGATGAAGCCGTCGAATTTGCGGTGCTTTACCTCCTCCCAAGTCTGGTAGAAGGAGATCAGGTGCTCTTCGGGCGTGTGCTTGGCCTTGTGATTGCCGATGCGCACCAGCGTCAGCTCGACCTGAAGCGGTGTCGCCCCGATCAAGCGCGCGATCTGCGTCTCCGTGCGGATCTTGTTGGGCATGAGGTTGAGCAGCGCGATCTGCAGCGGGCGGATGTCCTGACGCCGCGCCGTCTTCTCGTCCATCACGGACACGCCCTCGCGCAAAAGCACTTCGTGGGCGGGAAGCTGATCGGGGATCTTGATCGGCATCTGGCAGACTCCAAACAAAAACCGGCGGCGAAATCACGACCGGTCTGAACGAATTTGCCAGCAACGGTCATTTAGCGAATTATTTAACGTGGCTGCAAGCCGACCGGCCAAATCACCACGGGAATGGCAAATCTTGTAGAACCGGCGGCGTCTTGCGTCAACGGTTCTCTCGACAAGCGCGGGTGCGGCCTGTATGCCGCAACCGCATCATCTGAACGGAACCACCCGATGTCCGCACCTTCCCAGAACGACCGCCCGACGCCGCGTGCCGGCATCATGGACATCGATGCCTATGTCCCGGGCAAGAGCGCCGCACCTGCCGGCGTAAAGCTCTACAAGCTCTCCTCCAACGAGAACCCGCTGGGCGCTTCGCCCAAGGCGATCGAGGCCGCACGCGACGTGGCCGGCCACCTCGAATTCTATCCCGATGGGTCCACCACGCGACTGCGTGAGGCGATTGCCGAAGTTCATGGCCTCAACCCGGCGAACATCATCTGCTCGAACGGTTCAGACGAAGTGCTGGGACTGCTATCGCAAGCCTATCTCTCGCCCGGCGACGAGGCGATTTTCACCGAGCACGGCTTTCTGGTCTACAGGATATCGACGCAAAGTGCCGGCGCGACGCCCGTATCCGTCAAGGAAACCGACGAGCGCGCCGATGTCGACGCCATTCTGGCGGCGGTGACGGCCAGGACAAAAATCGTCTTCCTGGCCAATCCGAACAACCCAACCGGCACCTATTTGCCGTTCGAGGAAGTGCGCCGCCTGCATGCCGGCCTGCCGAAAACCGTGCTGTTGGTGCTCGATGCCGCCTATGCCGAATATGTCCGGCGCAACGACTACGAGGCCGGCGTCGAACTGGTGGCCGGCGCGCTAAACGTCGTCATGACCCGCACCTTCTCGAAGATCCACGGCCTTGGCGGCGCGCGTATCGGCTGGATGTATGCGCCGGCCCACATCATTGATACACTCAACCGTATCCGTGGGCCGTTCAACGTCAACGCGACCGCCATCGAGGCCGGCATCGCGGCGATGCGCGACCGCGCCCATGTCGAGCACACGGTTTCGCACAACGAGACATGGCTCAACTGGCTGACGCAAGAACTGACCCGGCTCGGCCTGCGTGTAACGCCCAGCGTCGGCAATTTCATCCTGATCCATTTCCCCGATGAGGCGCGGCATTCGGCGGCGGACGCCGACGGCTATCTGACGACTCGAGGCTATATTCTGCGGCGCGTTGCCGGCTACGGTTTTCCCAACGCGCTGCGGATGACGGTCGGAACCGAAGACGCCAATCGCGGCGTAGTCGCCGCACTCACGGAATTCCTGAAAAGTTGAAGCAATGCCTGAACCCCTGTTTGAAAAGATCGCCCTGGTCGGCATCGGCCTGATCGGCTCGTCGCTGGCGCGCGTCATCGCCCGCGAAGGGCTGGCCGGCCATGTCGCCATTTCCACCCGCAGCGCAAACACCCTGAAGCGAGCCGAGGAACTCGGTCTTGGCGACAGCTACTCGACGGACGCGGCGGAAGTCGTGCGTGACGCCGATCTCGTTATCGTCTCGGTGCCGGTCGGCTCGTCGGAAGCCGTCGCCAGGGAGATTGCCCCGGCGCTGAAAGCGGGCGCGATCCTCACCGATGTCGGCTCGACCAAGGCTTCCGTCATCGCGCAGATGCAACCTTATGTCCCCGAAGGGGTGCATTTCATTCCCGGCCACCCGCTGGCCGGCACCGAAAAGTCAGGCCCCGACGCCGGCTTTGCCGAACTGTTCGAAAACCGCTGGTGCATCTTCACGCCGCTGCCCGATACCGACCCGGCGGCGCTGGAAAAACTGTCGGAGTTCTGGCGACGCTGCGGCGCCAATATCGACACGATGGACCCCGCACATCATGACATGACGCTAGCCATCGTCTCGCACCTGCCGCACATCATCGCCTACAACATCGTCGGCACCGCCGACGACCTGCAATCGGTGACCAAGTCGGAAGTCATCAAATACTCGGCTTCCGGCTTTCGCGACTTCACCCGCCTGGCGGCGTCCGACCCGACCATGTGGCGCGACGTATGCCTGCACAACAAGGACGCGATCCTAGAAATGCTGGCGCGCTTTTCGGAAGACCTCGCCTCGCTGCAGCGCGCGATCCGCTGGGGCGACGGCGACAAGCTGTTCGACCTGTTCACCCGCACCCGCGCCGTGCGCCGCTCCATCATCGAAGCCGGTCAGGACACCGCCGCGCCGGACTTCGGGCGGCAGAAGTAGGGCAGTAGGGCAGTAGGGTTGCGGAAGCCAGAACTCTCGTCAACCCTACTGCCCTAACCCCTCACTCCACCGGCTTGATCTGTCCCAGCGGGATGAACCCCAACGACGCCTTGCCTTTGACGATCTTCAAGGGCATGGCCGGTTCGTTGCCCAGCAGCGACAGCGCCGCGAAACCTTGCTGGATTTTGCGCTGCTGTTCGGGAATGGCGGTTGCCAGGATGGTCGCCGTCGCATTCGGGTCCTGAAGCTTGATCATGAGGCTGGCGTCGATCAGCCCGTCCGCATCGACCGAGATAGGCCCGGAAACCGAGATGCCTGCCGTGCCCGACGACAGGTCGAGTTGCACGATGTCGATCGCTTGGCCGCGCAGGCTTCGAGATTGCGAGGCCAGCAGCGCCACCCCGTTCTTCACCGTCGCGAAACCGGTCGCGTCGAGCGGTGGCAATACGCGCCCGTCGATGGCCTCGGCATCCACTTGCAAATCGTTGAAGCTGAACCCCGCATTGACGTCCGGACCGCTGGGCCGCAACTTCGCTTCGGCCTTGGCCGCGCTGAACAACTGGACCGGATCGGTATCGTCCTGCGGGTCGGTCTGGCCCGATACGCCTTCGCCCTGCAACGAGACGCCCGGCGTCGCCGAAAGGGAAAGGTTT
Source organism: Mesorhizobium sp. A623 (assembly GCF_054489405.1). Lineage (NCBI taxonomy): Bacteria > Pseudomonadati > Pseudomonadota > Alphaproteobacteria > Hyphomicrobiales > Phyllobacteriaceae > Mesorhizobium > Mesorhizobium sp. A623. Next base: position 204,403 of record NZ_JBTMXB010000005.1, on the reverse strand, counting down.
GCAACGACGCGCATCTTGTCCCAGTCGAGCCACAGCGGCGTCATGCCGGGCGCTGACGTACGCAGCGGGCCGACAATGTCGGCAGCCGGCGACAGCGGCCTGAAGAGCTGCGCCACCGCGTCGATCCTGCCGGTCGAGGCGGCGATCTTGCGGGTGTCGTCCTCATACGCCATGTTGTCGCAGGAAACAACGAAGCGAAGCGGATAGCCGCTGACGATCAGATTGGCGCAATCCGCGTTTGCGCCCGCGGCGTTGACGGCGGCGATGACGGAGCCGACTTCGCCGCGCACGCGATCCGCATAGTAGAACCAGCCCGCGCTATAGGCGCCGAACAAGACGATAACGATCAGCGCGAGCCACAGGAAACGGCGTTTTTTCGGCTTTTTCTGGTCGTTCAAGGGCATGCTGGGGCTTCTCGCTGGGCTCGAGGGGTTGGAACAACGTTTCTCGACTTAGGGTCTGTTTAGATCGAACCGGCTGGACAACGGCTTGTTTTGGCGCGACACCGCCACTTTATGCAATAGGCTTGGCGATATGGGCGATTTTTGGGTTTTTGGCTATGGCTCGCTGATGTGGCGGCCGGGTTTTGCCCATAGCGAGGCCAGGCGGGCGCGGCTTTTCGGCTACCGCCGGGCGCTTTGCATCTATTCCTTCGTGCATCGCGGCACGCCCGCGCGGCCAGGCCTGGTGCTGGGGCTCGACCGTGGCGGCTCCTGCGTCGGCATGGCTTTTCGGGTCGCGGGTGATTCGCGCGAGGAAGTCATCGCCTATCTGCGCGAGCGCGAACAGGTCACCGGCGTCTATCTCGAACGCACCCTGCCGCTTCGCCTGGAAAGCGGAGAAAGCGTGGTAGCGACCGCCTACGTCGCCGATCGCGGGCATGAGCAATATGCCGGTTCGCTCGACGCCGCCGACGCGGCAGCGATGGTAACCGGCGCCGTCGGCCAGTCTGGCCATAACGAAGCCTATGTGCTCAGCACCATCGAGCATTTGCAGGCGCTGGGCATCCGCGACCGTTGGCTGGAGGACGTCGCCGGCCGCATCACGCCACCGTGAACGGCCGGGCCGCGCGCACCTGCTAAACCCCCTGCGGGCACCTTGAGTCCGGGCCTGCCGAACCTAGATGTGAACCATTTCGCTGCCTTGCATGCCACCAAAACGGAGAGATTTCTTGCAGAAACGCCGCCTCGGTCGGACCGACCTCACCATCGCCCCGCTGGTTTTCGGCGGCAACGTCCTTGGCTGGACAGCCGACGAGAAAACCTCGTTCGACCTGCTCGACCGTTTCGTCGGTGCGGGCCTGAACGCCATCGACACCGCCGATGCCTATTCGCGCTGGGTGCCGGGACATTCGGGCGGCGAGTCCGAAACGATCATCGGCAAGTGGATGAAGGAGCGCAAGAACCGCGACCAGATCGTGCTCATCACCAAGGTCGGCTCGGACATGGGCCAGGGCAAGAAGGATCTCTCCGCGCCGCATATCGAAAAGGCCATCGACGCTTCGCTGAAGCGGCTGCAGACGGATGTCGTCGATCTCTATTTCTCGCACTGGCCGGACCCGACCGTGCCGCACGAGGAAACGCTCAGTGCCTACCAGAAGCTGATCGCCAAGGGTAAAGTCCGCTTCATCGGCGCGTCCAACCTCGATGCCGGGCAGATGCGGGCCGCCCTCGACGTGGCGAGGCTGCGCGACCTGCCGCGCTACGAGGTGCTCCAGCCCGGCTATAACCTCTACGACCGCGACGATTATGACGGGCCGCTGCGCAACCTCTGCATGACGGAAAATCTCGGCGTCATCACCTATTACGGCCTGGCCAAGGGCTTTTTATCCGGCAAGTACCGCAGCAAGGCCGACCTCGGCAAAAGCCCGCGCGGCGGCGGCGTGCAGGAATACCTCAATCCGCGCGGCATGCGCATCCTGGCGGCGCTCGACGCGGTGTCGGCCCGGCATTCCGCCACGCAGGCTGAAGTGGCGCTTGCCTGGACGATCGCAAGGCCGGGCGTCACCGCCCCGATTGCCAGCGCGACCCGCCTCGATCAGGTGGACAGCCTGGTCAAGGCGGCTTCCCTGAAGCTCAGCGCCGAGGATATCGCCGAACTCGACAAGGCCAGCGCTTAGAGACCGTTTGATAATTCGTCCTGCCGAGGCATCTGGCGTGGTTTTCGAGAACCGGAGCGGAGCGTACTACAGTACGTGAGCACCGGAAGCGCAGAAAACCACGCCAGATGACTGGCAGGGTAGAATTTCCAAACGGTCTCTTAGGCCTTTCCGGCGTCCCGCAGTTCTTCCAGCCGCTTGATCGCCGTCGGCGGCAGCGGCGGCGCATCCTGCGCGGCGGCCGCCTCGACCAGCAACTGGTCGCAGGCTTCCTCCGTTTCGCCGATCAGCCGCGCCATGAATACGTCCTTGGGCAGGCCGGGTGGGATGGCGGGCAAAAAGCGCGCATGGATGGTGCCGGGATAGCGCAGGAATTTGCGGCGCGGCCAGTAAAGCCCGGCGACATGGGCGACGGGCACGACCGGTACGCCAAGCTGGTTATAGAGTTCGACAATGCCGTATTTGTAGGCAGGTTCCGCGCCCGGCGGACGGCGGGTGCCTTCCGGGTAGATGATAAGCTGGCGCGGATTTCGCGCCATCTCCTTGTTGGTGGCGGCAACTACGATCTTGAGGGCCTTCGAACGGCTGCCCCGGTCGACCGGGATCATGCGCATCTTCATGACATACCAGCCGAAGAAGGGGATCCATGTCAGTTCACGCTTGAGGATATAGATCGGGTCGTGGAGATAGGGAAAGAACGCCATCACATCCCAGAACGACTGGTGCTTGGGGGCGAGGATGAACGACCCTTCTGGCAAATGTTCCTGACCGGTGATTTCACTGCGCGTGCGGGCGATCTTGGCATAGAGCCACAGGCTGCTGCGCGCCCAGAATTTCGGCACGAACCATGCGCGATGCCGTGGCGACAGGAAATAGAACGGCGCCCACAAGAGCATCTGCAAGATAAGGCTGGCATAGAAGACGAAGTTGAACGCCAGCGAACGGATTTGGAGCATGCGGAACGGTCCGGTGAGGATAGTTCATGCTGGTTACACCAAGGCCACGCAAAAAGGAAACGGCGTGCGTCCCCTTATGCAGCGCTAGCGTGTATTCATCCCGGCCAGCGAGACGCTTCGCGACGTGGAAGGCACCGGCAGAACGCCGCGCACCAGTGACACGAGATATTTGTTGTATTCGGTAAACAGCACCCGCAGCGCTTCAGGCTTGGTCAGCCAGCCGCCATTGTCGAGATTGGAATTGACGACCGGGTAGGGCTCGAGCCTGGCGTTATGCAATAACCGGCCCATCTCCAGCAGGCTGCGCGGCATGTGGTAATTGTTGGTGACGAGGATCACCGTGCCATAGGCATGGCTATCGACCCATTTGGCGCTTTCCTCGGCATTGCCGATGGTGTCGAGCGCGGCATGGTCGATATCGACGCAGCAGGAAAACAGCCTCTTGTTGCCGCCGGTCGCTATCTGCAATTGCCGTCGCGTGGCGGATGGATGAACGCCGCTGATCAAAAGCCGCTGCCCCTTGCCGGTTTCCAGCAGGTCCATCGCTGCATCGAGCCGCGATGTGCCCCCGGTCAGGACGATGATGGCGTCGGCTTTTTCCGGATTGGCAGGCGTCGCCAGATGACTGACATGGTTGGCGAACCAGCCGAAACCGCCCGCAAACAGCACCGTCGCACCGGCAAACAGCAGCACGGCGGCCCGCAAGACCGGCCGCAAGCGCTTCACCTTGCCGTTGCCGCTGGATACCGCTGGCGTCTCAGCAGCCGATTCGATCGAATCCTGCCTGTTCATGATGCGATGGTTAACCTCGAAAGGCTGCCGTGGGTAGCGAAATTCACACTTTCTGGAACGCTGATATTTCTGGTCGTGATCATGCCGGGTCGTGCTGGCGAACGTCGATGTCGCTGAGATAGGCAACGACCGTTGCATGCGAGGTCGCGGCGGTCAGCGCGCCGATCACCAGCACCATCAGCACCACGCCGAGATACCCCGCCGAGCCGATGGCGAAATTGCCGAACAGCGCGGTCGCCTGGTCCGCCTGCGGCGTCGCCATGTTGCGCGACGACCACCACGAAAAGATCACGAAGACGAAGATGGCCGCAACACCACCGACGGCGGCCCCCTTCATGCCGGTGAGCAGGAAGTGCCGCCTGAACTCGCGCGCAATGAAGCTTGCTTCAGCGCCGACGAAATGCAGCACCTCGATGATATGACCATTGCCGGCCATGGCGCCACGCGTCGCGAATACCACGGTCAGCACCGTTGCCGACAGCATCAGCACGAGCACGGCAACGCCGATGGTCACCGTGGTATGGGCCATGGCGACAAGCCGGTCGACCCAGGTGCGGTGATCGTCCAGCGAAGCGCTCGAGAGCTTATCGGAGAGGGCGGCGCGGATGGCCGCGAAATCGGGCGGATTATTCTCGTCGATGGTGACGATGACCAGGCGCGGCACCGGCAGTTCGTCGATGTTCAATCCGGTTCCCAGCCATGGCTCCAAAAGCCGCGCCGTCGCTTCGCGATCGATGATCCTGGCGCCGGTCACGCCAGGAGAGCCGGTGACGAGCCCTTGCGCGGTCGTGAGCGCCGCCTCCATGTCGAGGCCGTCGACCGGCTTGATCTGGATCGTTGCCTCGCGCGAGATCTGGTTTTCCCACACGGATGCGGTGTCGCGCACCAGCGTTACCGCGCCGAAAGTCAGGCACGACAGGAACGTCATGATGGCGATGACCAGCACCAGTGCCCGGCCGGCGATGTTCTGCGCCGGCACGATGGAGGCCATCTTGCGCTGCTGCCGGTGCCGGGAGCCGGACTGGTCCATGCCGCTTTCGCGGATTTCCTCCTGATGCGGCTCGTCGGCGAAGGTGTCAGTCATAGATGTCCAGCCTTCCTCCGGCCAGAATCATGCGGCGGGCATCGACCTGCTCCATCAGGCCAAGGTCGTGGGTGGCGATGACCACCGCCGTGCCCAGCCGGTTAAGCTCGATGAACAACCGCAAAAGCCGGCGCGCCAGGGGCGGATCGACATTGCCGGTCGGCTCGTCGGCCAGCAGGATTTCCGGCTGTTCGATCAGGGCGCGCGCAATGGCCGCACGCTGCTTTTCGCCGCCTGAAAGAACCGGCGGCAACACATGCATGCGCTCGCCAAGCCCTACCCATTTCAGCAGTTCGATGACGTCGGTGCGGTAGCTCGCTTCCTCGCGCCCGCGCACGCGCAGCGGCAGCGCCACGTTTTCGTAAGTGGTCATATGGTCGAGCAGGCGAAAGTCCTGGAACACGACGCCGATGCGGCGGCGCAACAGCGGCAATTCGGTCCGCGAGATGCGGGCGCGGTCCTTGCCGAACATGGTGATAAGCCCGCGGGTCGGCTTCAGCGACATGAACAACAGGCGCAAAAGCGTCGTCTTGCCGGCGCCCGAAGGGCCGGTCAGGAACTGGAACGAACGCTCCGGGATGTGCAGGGAGATGTCGCGGAGAATCTCCGGACCCATGCCATAGCGGAGGCCGACATTTTCGAAGCGGATCACGTTCGGCGACCTAAAATCTCTAGGGCGGCGAACCACCCCTGTTTTTCCGGCCGACCATGGGTCGGCATGGTTAACTGCCGGTTAATTTTCGCATGTTTTGAACTGTTCACGAAGGCTCCGGTCGGGAAATGTTAACCATTTCTCTTTACGAAAATAAAATACATGGAAAACTGGGGCGAATAAGGGCCAGCATGGCTGACACGCGTACCGCACGCCCGGTTTCCGGCGAAATCATGGCCGGCACGGCGACCGAGCGCACGGTGCCGCCCGCCACCGGCGATATTATCGATGCCGACTACGAAATCCTGCCACAGCTTGGCGAGCGCGCGCCCGCTTCTCAGCCACCATCGCCGCGCAGCACGCCGACGCCTTCCGTGGAGGGCATGGACATGCTGCGCAGGCGGGACGGCGCGCCCGCCCCACGCCGGACGGTGCGCGGCGGCCCGATCTTCTGGATCGCCGGGGTCGGCGCTGCGATCGCCGCCTTCTGGGTATCAGGCGGCCACGCGCTGGTGCGCCAAGCCCCACTGTTTGCACCCGCCAGACAGGTGCAGGCGACGTTCAGCCTTACCGGCGTCAAGTCGCGCGTCGACGGTTCTGGCGCAAAACCCCTGCTTTTCGTCGATGGCGAGGCGGCCAATGACGGCACCGACGCCGCGCCCTTGCCGCCGCTCGTCATCAAGGTTACCGGCACGGACGAGCGGATCACGCGCTATACGTTGGGGACAGCCGGCTATCCGCTGGCCCCCGGCGAAAGATTTGCCTTTTCGAGCCGCCTGGACGTGCCTAAGAACGGAGTGAAGACCGTTTCGGTCATTTTTGCCGAATAGGCTAAAAATCCGGAGAGAGCGAACCATGCCAGTCGTGCGCGGCAAGGACATCGAAGTCCTATTTTCAGCGTCGGCGATTGCCCGGCGCAACCTGGAACTGGCCAAGCAAATAGCCGAGCACGCCTATCACGACCTGCTGGTGATCTCGATTCTGAAAGGCTCCTTCATTTTCGCGGCCGATCTCATTCGCGCCATGCACGATGTCGGCCTGTCGCCCGAGATGGAGTTTATCTTCATTTCCAGCTACGGCGCGGGCACCACCAGCGGCGAGGTTAGGGTGTTGCGCGACATCGACAACGAGGTCGCCGGCCGCGACATATTGCTGATCGACGACATTCTCGAATCCGGCAAGACACTGACCTTCACCCGCGAACTGATGCTGTCGCGCGGCGCCAAAAGCTGCTCCATCGCCGTGCTGCTCGACAAGCGCATGCGCCGCCAGACCGATCTCAACGCCGATTATGTCGGCTTCGACTGCCCCGATCATTTCGTCGTCGGCTACGGCATGGATGCCGGCCACGCGTTTCGCGAACTGCCATTTGTAGGCATCGTGCGCGGCGACGCTTAAACTCTCGGCGGCTTCAGGAAAATTCAACTTTTACCCGCCAAACATCTGCGCATGGCAAAGCTTCTGATCGTCGAGGACGACGCGTCCGTCCGCACCCTTTGCGCCCGCGCCTTCGAGCGCGCCGGCCACAGCGTCGATATGGCCGAGGACGGGGCGCAAGGCCTTGCCCTCATCACCGAGGCACGGGGCAGCTACGATATCGTCGTTTCCGATATTCGCATGCCCGAGATGGACGGCATCGAGATGGCCAAGGCGGCGGCGAATAAATTTCCCGGCCTGAAGATCGTCTTGATGACCGGCTATGCCGACCAGCGCGAACGCGCCGAGGAACTCAACGGCATCATCCTCGACGTCGTCCAGAAGCCGTTTACGCTGGCCGAAATCCGCTCGCGGGTCGAGCAGGCGCTGGCCTGTTTCGCCTAGAGCGCCGTGCGTCCTATTGGACGCACAAAGGACGCTCTAGCACTTTGGTTGCCCGGTTACGCCGGATCGCCCAAGGCGACACCGGCATCCCTGCGCCGTCCCACGCTGAGTGCGAACAGCCCCGCGCCGACGATCAGCGTCGCGCCGATAACGGTGGTATGCCTCGGCACTTCGGCGAAGAATAAAAAACCCCAGAGCGGCGACCACAGGATGCCGGTATATTCGAAGGTCGCGACCCGGTTGGCGGGTGCGAGGCGGTAGGCCTGCGATAGCAGGATCATGCCGGCGGACGCGATGAGGCCGCACGCCGCCATCATCGCGAAATCGGGCAGTGTCGGCCAAATCCACGGCCGCACCAGGAATTCCAGGCTCGGATGCACGGCGCTTTCAATCCCGGCGAGATGAAACAGGATGGCGGCGAAGGCCGCGCCGGCCAGATAGACGCCGTTCTGGTAAAACGTCATGATGCTGGCGGCTTCCGTGTCGCTGATCTTGCGCGCCATGAGCTGCGAGAAGCCGTAGAGCAGGGCGGAGCCGAGCGACAAGAGCGCCGCCCAGTCGAACAGGCCGGCGCCCGGCCGCAGCATGATCATCACGCCGACCATGCCGACCAGAACCGTGACAAGCGTCTGCCACGCGACGCGCTCGCCGAGATAGGGACCTGCCAGCACCATGATGAACAGCGGGGCCATGAAATAGAGCGCGATGGCGTCGGCCAGCGACAGCGCGGCAATGGCCAGGTAGTACAAGGTGTAGGAGGAAAACAGGATGGTGGCGCGTAGCGTCAGCAGGCCGAGCCGCTTCGAAAGGAGGGCGCGCAGGCCGACCTCGTAATGCACGATGGCCAGCAGGATCGGCAACGCCACGATGGAGCGGATCGCCATGACCTGCGTCAGCGGATAGCGGCCCGAAACAGCCTTGATGATCGGGTCCTGAAGCGAAAACACCAGCACGCCCAGGCATAGGCAGGCGATGCCGCGCAGCAAGCTGTCCCGCATGGTCACGATCTCCGAAGCGGCATCGCGCGGTGGTCCTGTGAAGAAAGAACCCGCCACCTTGAAGGTGACGGGCAAAGTGAGGAATGCCAACTATCCGTCGATATTTGACATGATGCAAACGAATTGAAATGATACCAGCAATCAAATTTGCTTATGACAAGGACAATGCGGCCTCCTCTCGACAGCGATCTTTTACGAACCTTCGTGGCGGTGGCCGAAACCGGCAATTTCACGCGGGCGGCGGAGCAGGCGGGCCGTACCCAGTCGGCCGTGTCGATGCAGATGAAAAAGCTGGAAACCATGGTCGGCGAGGCGCTGTTCGAGCGCGGCTCGCGCGGGGTGGCGCTGACACGGCGCGGCGGTGAACTGATCGACAACGCCCGCCGCGTCATCTTGCTGCTGGACGAGACGGCGGCGGCGATGACCGCACCGCCGCTCGGTGGCCCGGTACGCATCGGCATACCGGAAGAATACGGCCATTCGATCCTGTCGCGGGCACTCAGCGCCTTTTCCAGGCGGCACGCGCAGGTCGAGGTCACGGTGCGCTATGCCCATTCGGCCTCGCAGATGCAGGCGCTTGCCGCCGGCGATCTCGATCTGGCGGTGGTGTTCGAGTGGCAGGATTTTGCGGGCGGCGAGGTGCTGATGCACGATCCGACCGTGTGGGTAACCTCGACGCTGCATCCGATGCATGAGGAACGGCCGGTGCCGATCGCGCTCTACAGCCGCGCCGGCTGGTGCCGCGATTTTGCGATGGAGTCACTCGAACAGCGCGGGCTTGCGCACCGTGTCGCCTATACGAGCGACACCACCGGCGGCCTGAAACTGGCGGTCACCGCCGGTCTTGCCATCGCGCCGATCTCGCGCAGCAACATTCCGGAAGGCTGTCGGGAACTGACGGTCGCCGACGGTTTCGGCGACATCGATTCGTCCAATGTCGTGCTGCGCCGCAACCCATCGGCCTCGGGCGAGGCCATCGACGGCATGGCCGATGCCATTCGCGAGGCTTTTACGAACCGATAGCGTCGGCCTGCTGGGGGCCTACTTGCCCTTGGCGCGTTCGATGGCCTCGACGATCATCTTCTTGGCGTAGCTGGCATCCTGCCAGCCGCCGAGCTTGACCCATTTGCCGGGCTCGAGATCCTTGTAGTGCTCGAAGAAATGCGCGACCTGGTCGAGGCTGATCTGCGGCAGGTCGGTATAGTTCGTCACATTCTCGTAACGCTTGGTCAGATGCGGCGACGGCACGGCGATAATCTTTTCGTCCATGCCGGCATTGTCTTCCATCAAAAGCACGCCGATCGGCCGCACATTGATGACGCAGCCGGGGATCAGCGCGCGCGTGTTGCACACCAGCACGTCGATCGGGTCTCCGTCGCCCGACAGCGTGTGCGGCACGAACCCGTAATTGCCGGGATAGCGCATCGGCGTGTACAGGAAACGGTCGACGACCAGCGTGCCGGCATCCTTGTCCATCTCGTATTTGATCGGCTCGCCGCCGACCGGAACTTCGATGATGACGTTGACGTCTTCCGGCGCGTTATGTCCGGTGGCGATGGCTTCAATGCGCATGGCGGGGATTCCTCTGTCGATCCGGGACCGATAGCGGCTACGGCGACGGCAGGCAATGCGGCGAATCGTTCAAAAAGCCAAAGACGGCCAATTTAAATGGAATGACCGACTGCCGGTTATTCCCAGACGAAAGCCACCTTCTTCAGGGCTTTCTGCTCGAAAACCTCGACGCCTTCGGCGACATCGCGGCCGCCAGCCCCGGCATAGAAGGCCAGCGCGTTCTGGTTGTCTTCCAGCGCCCACACCACCATGCCCTTGAGGCCATTGTCGGCAAGCCGTGCCCGCGCAGCGGCAAACAGCCGGCTGCCAAGCCCGATACCCTGGTATTCGGGGCGCAGGTAAAGCTCGTAAATCTCGCCCTGCTGCCGCAGTTCGCGGGCGCGGTTCCTGCCCAGCGTCGTATAGCCGGCGATCTTGCCGCCGATCTCGACGACCAGCACGGTTGCGGCGCGGCGGATGGCGTTTGCCCACCAGTCGCTGCCACGGCGTTCGATCATCGAGGTCAGCGCTCGATGCGGGATGAGACCGGCATAGGCGCCGCGCCATGCCTGACGATGCACATCGGCAATCGCGGCGGCGTCGCGCGGCTCGGCTTTCCTGATGTCGATCGTCAACGTATTCATGATTTGTTAACCATAGCCTCGCATCGGCCGATTGCAAGATAGTCAACGCTCCAGACGGCATTTTTCACACAGGACGGGCCTACCCACTTTGTTGGTGCGGACCGGCGCGAAAGGTCGGCTTAAGCTGCGGAAAAATCGGTGAAATTTCATCGATAGAGGCTTGAAAGCCAGGACTGTGAAAGGGCGCAACTTTCACAAGCCATTGCATTTCAATGTAAAATGTGCTTTTATTGAATGAACATTCAACAAAAAGACGAGATGAGGCATGAACCTGCACCTGCACGACGTGGTGATCCCCAACGATTGGGACCGTCGGGGCCTGCCGGGTTGGAGTTATCATTCGCAGGCGCTGTTGGAACTGGAAAAGGAACACATCTTTCGCAATCACTGGCAGATTGCCGGCCATGTTTCCGACGTACCCGATGCCGGCGACTATCTTGCCATGGACGTGGTCGGCGAGCGCGCACTGATCGTTCGCGGCAAGGACGGCGTAGTGCGCGGCTTCCATAATATGTGCCGGCACCGCGGCAGCCGCGTCGTCGCCGAAGACAAAGGCACCTGCAAGAACGCGCTGGTGTGCCCGTTTCACGGCTGGGTCTACAATCTCGACGGCACGCTGCGCGGCGCTGCCCAGCCGGCAACCTTTCCCGAAATGGACAAGACCGAGTTCGGCTTGCTGCCCCTCGACCTCGAAATCTGGATGGGCTTCATCTTCATCCGCTTCCGCAAGGGTCCACAGCCCTCGGTGGCCGATCTGCTGAAGCCGATCGAAGCGGAAATGGCGCATTACAAGCCCGAGGACATGGTGCCTGCCGCCGGCATCTGGACGCAGAAGTCGCCGGTGAACTGGAAGTCGGTGCGCGACGTCGACAATGAGGGCTACCACGTCGCCATGGCGCACCCCGCTTTGCAGGATCTGTACGGCGCGACCTATTTCGACGAACCCTTCGTCGACGGGCTGTCGCGCTCCTTCGCTACCTACAACCCGCATGCGGGCCGCCGCTGGAGCGTCAAGAACTATGTCAGGATCGCGCCGGAACCCGCCCACCTGCCCGACCATCTGAAGCAGGCCTGGGTCTATTACGGCATCTTCCCCAATGCGGTGTTTTCGGTGATGCCGGAATCCGTGCAGTTCTATCAGGAATTTCCGCTATCGACCGGCGAGACGCTGCTGCGCGGCGGCATCTACCGCTATCGCGACGAAAGCCGCGAGCAGGCGGCGGCACGCTATCTTTCCTACCGCATCGACCGTGACACCATGAACGAGGACGTGCAGCTTACCGTCTGGTCCAACGAATCCATGCTGTCGGAATCCTTCAAGGGATTTTACCTGTCCGACCTCGAATATGGCGTGCGCACCCACCACGACCATCTGCGTCGGCAGTTGCCGGTCCTGACGATGGAAACAGCGCCCAACGAGCGGGAGATGACCGGCGTCAACGAGGCGCTGCGGGAGCGCGGATAAGGCTGCCGCTCCGGGGGCGTGAGCCCCCGAAATGGGTTTACCTCACTTTGCCGCCCCGACAGGCAGCCCCCTCACCCCTGCCAGACGCCTTCCTTGCGCAGATCGTCCATGGTGCGGGAAATGCCCTCGCGTAAAATGCCGACCAGATCGTCGATCTGGCTGCGCGTGATGATGAGCGGCGGCGACATCACGCACATATTGATCAGCGGCCGCACCAGAAGGCCGAGATCCTGGCAATGCGCGTCGATGCGCGCACCGACATTCTTGTCGAGTTCCAGCGGATCGAGGCTGTCGCGGTCGGCCACGCATTCGACGCAGACCATCAGCCCCATGCCGCGCACTTCACCGACCAGCGGCAATTCCTCCAGCGCCTTCAGTTGCGCCTGGAAATACGGAGCCACATCCTGGACATGGGCAAGCACGCCCTGCTCCAGCAGGTCCAGGTTCTTCAGCGCCACCGCGCAGCCGATCGGGTGGCTGGTATAGGTCAGACCATGGCCGAACAGCGCGTCAGGATGGTTGGAGCGGCGCAGTTCCTCCAGCAGGCGCTCGGAGATGACGACCCCGCCGAGCGGGAAATAGCCGGAAGTGACGCCCTTGGCGAAGGTGATCATGTCCGGATCGATGCCGAAGCAATCGCCCGAAGCAAAGACCGACCCCAGCCGCCCGAAAGCCGTCACCACCTCGTCCGACACGAAAAGGATGTCGTTGTCGCGGCAAATCTCGCGGATGCGCTTCAAATAGTTCTGCGGCGGCACGATGACGCCGCCCGACGCCTGCACCGGCTCGCCGACGAAAGCGCCGATCTTGTCGGCCCCGATACGGGAGACCGTGTCGCGGAACTCATCGACAAGGAAGTCCGCGAAAGCCTCGATGGTCATGCCCCTAGGGCGGCGGAACGGATCGGGCGAGGACAGCTTGACGACCAGACCGTCGACGCCGTCCATCCAGTCGCGGTCACGGGCGCGGCCGTTGAGCGACGCCGACAGAAAGGTGGAGCCGTGATAGGCGCCGCCGCGCGACAGGACCAGCTTCTTTTCCGGCCGGCCTTTGACATTGTTGAAGAACTGCATGAAACGCAGCGCCGTTTCCACGGCGGTCGAGCCGCCGGTGGTGAAGAAGACATGGCTGAGATCGCCGGGCGCATGGTCGGCAATACGCCGGGCGAGTTCCGCCGACGGCGCGTTCATCGTGTACCATGGCGTGTTGTAGGACAGCGCCATGGCCTGCTCGTACATGGCGCGCGCCATTTCCTCGCGGCGGTGGCCAACATTGGTGCACCACATGCCGGCCGGTCCGTCGATCAGCCGCTTGCCCGCGGCGTCGGTGATGTAGATGCCGTCCCCCTCGCCGATCAGCGTGCGCGCTTCCGCGCCGACCGACCCCGCATAAGGCCATGGCTGGACGAGATGGCGCGTGGCCAGTTCGACGGCATCGTCGCCCGGTTCGCCCGCATCGCCTGATCTCATATCTCTTGCCGCAGCCATTGCTTGCCTCTCATCGTGCCAGTGGACTCATGGGAACAAGAGCAATTTCCAATCGACCGCACCGGTCGAAACGGCCTGGAAATCATCCCTTTCTTCACGCCATTTTGAATGTCCGTTCAATCAATATTGCAGAAATAATGCTTGATTTCAATGCAGGAATGCGCGCATGATGAAAGAAAGCCGGAACGGGAATCCGGCGCGCAACGGGGGCGGCACGCAATGCCAGGAACCGAGAACCGCACTATGCGAGGCGCCCCGCAATGACGGCGCTGGCGGAACGGTCGCCCCGGCGGGGCATGACGAAAGCCCGCCGCAACGTCCTTCTGCAATCCGAAGCCGTGCAGGGCCTGACGCTGATCAGCCCGACCTTCCTCTACGCGTTTGTCCTGTTGGCGATGCCCATTCTCGTCGTCATTGCCCATTCGTTCTGGACGCAGCACTACCTCACCATCGACCGCACCTTCACGCTGGAAAACTACCGCATCGCGCTGACCGAGCCGATGTACCGCGATCTTCTGTGGCGCTCGCTTTACATCTCGGTGATGGTCAGCTTCTTCACCGTCGTGCTGGCCTATCCGATCGCCTATTACATCTCCTTCCACGGCGGCCAGCGCAAAGGCCTGTGGCTGTTCCTCATCACCATCCCGTTCTGGACCAGCTACCTGCTGCGCGTCATGGCCTGGAAGGTCATCCTCGGCTACAATGGCGTGCTCAATTCCGGGCTGATGGGCCTGGGCATCACCGATGAGCCGACGACGGCGCTACTTTATAATTCGAGCGCCGTCATCATCACGTTGACCCATGCCTGGGCGGCCTTCGCCGTGCTGCCGATCTTCGTCTCGCTGGAAAAGGTCGACCGCACGCTGGTCGAGGCGGCGAAGGATCTGGGCGACGGGCCGCTGCGCAGCTTCCTGCGGGTGACGCTGCCGCTGTCCATGCCCGGCGTCATTTCCGCCATGCTGATCGTCATGATTCCGACCGTCGGCGACTATGTTACGCCCAAGCTCGTCGGCGGCAAGGACGGCGTCATGATCGCCAACGCCATCCAGGTCCAGTTCGGCAAGGCCGCCAACTGGCCGCTCGGGGCAGCCCTTTCGGTTACCACCATGGTCGTCGTCACGGCCATGGCCGGGGCCGCTGTGTTCATCCTGCGCTCCGCCGCAAAGCTAGCGCGATGAACGGGGGGCTGGCGCGATGAAGAGGCAGCGCCGTTTCATACCCGGCGGTAGCTGGCTCGGCACCTACGCGCTGCTCTATGTCATCTTCCTGTACCTGCCGGTGATTTTCCTGCCGATCTTCTCGGTCAACACGGCGGCGACGCCGAAATTTCCGCTCTCGGGCTTCACCTGGAAATGGTACGAGCAACTGCCGCATACGCCGGCCCTGCTCGATGCCGCCTGGAACAGCCTGATCGTCGGCGTTTCGGCCTCGGTGCTGGCGACGACATTCGGCATTCTCGCCGCGCGCGCCATCACCCGCTACCGCTTTCCCGGCCGCCGCCCCATCAATGGCCTGATCATGGCGCCGCTGGTGCTGCCGGAAATCATCATCGCCATCTCGATGCTTCTGGTGATGCTGCAGCTTGGCCTGAGCCTCTCGCTGTTCACGGTCGTGCTTGGCCATATCCTGATCTGCATCCCCTATTCGATGACGGTGCTCATCTCCGGTTTCGAAGGCTTCGATCGCAGCCTGGAAGAAGCTTCCGCCGACCTCGGCGAATCGGCCTTCGGCACGTTTCGGCGCGTGACGCTGCCGATGGTGGCGCCGGCCATCATCTCCAGCCTGCTGGTCTCCTTCACCATCTCGCTGGACGAATTCATCATCGCCTTCTTCCTGACCGGCACGGACGCGACCTTGCCGATCTACATCTGGGGCCAGTTGCGGTTTGCCGCGAAACTGCCGGGCGTGCTGGCGCTGGGCACGCTGCTGCTGGTTGCCTCCTTCGTCCTGATGACGCTTGCCGAGATCCTGCGCCGCCGCGCGGCCAACCGCACCCACAATGAGGGAGGCCTCTATGCTTGAACGCGCGAGCCCCGAGCGAACCATGCCCGAACGAACGATGATAGAGATCAGCCATGTCACCCGCAGCTACGGCTCCTTCAAGGCGCTGGACGACGCCAATGTGACGATTCGCGAGGGCGAGTTCTTTTCGCTGCTCGGGCCTTCCGGTTGCGGCAAGACCACGCTTTTGCGCATGATTGCCGGCTTCGACAACCCGACCAGCGGCTCGATTGCCATTGACGGCCAGCCGATGGAAGGCATTCCAGCCAACCGCCGCCCGACCAACATGGTGTTCCAGAGCTATGCGATTTTTCCGCATCTGAACGTCGAGCAAAACGTCGCCTATGGCCTGAAGCGCCTCAAACTCGAGAAGGCGGAGGAAAAGCGCCGCGTCGAAGAGGCGCTGGCACAGGTGTCGCTGACCGGCTTGGGAAAACGCGGCGCAACGGAATTGTCGGGAGGCCAGCGGCAGCGCGTGGCGCTGGCGCGCGCTTTGGTCATGCGGCCCAAGGTGCTGTTGCTGGACGAGCCGCTTTCGGCGCTGGACAAGAAATTGCGCGAGCAGATGCAGGTGGAATTGCGGCGCCTGCAAAAGGCCGTCGGCATCACCTTCATTCTGGTGACGCACGACCAGTATGAAGCGCTCGCTATGTCGGACCGCATCGCGGTGATGTTCGGCGGCAAGATCGCTCAGGTCGCCTCCCCCAAGGAAATCTACCAGCATCCCGCCAACCGCCAGGTCGCCGATTTTCTCGGCGGCATGAATTTCGTCAAGGCCGACCTGGTCGAGGAAAGCGACACGTCGCTGACCGTCGACACGCAAGGGTTCGGCCGCGTCCGGACGGCCAGGCCGAAAGAGTTCATCCGCAACGGCAAGGCCGCCACGCTCGGCATCCGCCCGGAACGCCTGCGCGTCCTGTGGGACGACGACAAGGCCGATTTCGAGGTAGCGGGCAAAGTGGTGGAGCGGCACTATTTCGGCGAAATCACCCATCTCATCGTCGAGATACCGGGGCTGGAGAGCCCGCTTTCGGTGACCGAAACCAATGATTTCGGTGCCGACGACATTCCCGTCGGCACCACCATCCGCCTCGCCTACGACCCCGAGGCGCTGGTGGCGATTGCGGATTGAAGCTTGATGATTTTTTGCGCGCCGATGCGGCCGGCGACGAGCGCGCCCTCAATATAGCCGGGGAAGGATGGAGACAGTTCGGATGCCGAAAAATGCACCGGCGGCGCGCCGGCCAGCAGCAACGCTTCCGCGTCGGTCGCATCAGGATCGAGAATGAGATCGCTATAGGCGCCGCCGCTCCAGCGGTCGTCCGTCCAGTTGCGAAAGCTAAAATCGAGCATGTCGCCGGCCTCGCTGCCAAGTGCGGCCACCAGCCGCCTGGAGATTTCGGCGCGCAGCACGGCAGCGTCGAAGCCTCCCCATCTTACGGCAAGCGGGCCGCCGACGAAGACGACAAGTGCTGCATGCCCGTCGTCCGCGCTGACGTCGCAGGCATATAGGCCGGGCAGTTCGTTCCAGACGACCATGCCGCTCAGGCCGCGCTCGCGCCATAACGGTTTCGAATAGCGCACCAGGATTTTGATCACCGTGCCGCTGCGCCAGACAGACAGCGCATGGGCAAGGGGTTTTGGCAGTTTTGGCGAGAACGCAATGCTCGACGCGGCCATGGGCGGCACGGCGACCAGCACGGTCCGGGCTTCGATCTCTTCGTTCTGCGTCATGACGCGCACGCCGTCGGGACCATGGACGATGTGCGTTACCGGCCGGCCGAGGCGGACACGTCCCTCGAGCTCGCCGGCCATGGCTTCGGCCAGGGAATGCATGGTTTCACGGACAAAATATTGCAGTTCCGGCGCTTCGTTGGTGATGCGGCGGTCGTTGCTGATCAGGTGCCACAGCGGTATTTTTTCCAGCGCCTGGCACCACAACCCCTCGATCATCGAACGGAAGGCGGCTTTGGCCTTGGCCGTATCGGGTTGTTTGTCCAGCCACTCCGCGACGCTCAGGCCCGCAATCGCTGGATCGGCAGGCTCGATCCGGTTCATGCGGTCGCGGATCGCCATCGAGGTCGCATAGATTTTTTCAGCTTCGCCGTCCGGCATTTCAGGTTGCGAGACAAACTCACCTTCGACATAGGCCTCGACCAGCGTCCCGGCCCGCGCCCGCACCAGCGCCAGCAATTCCGGCATGTCGTCGCACAGGAACTGGCCGCCGCTGTCGACCTTTTCACCAAGCCCGTTCAGCGTCGCCTCGACGCGTCCGCCGACCCTGTCGCGGGCTTCAACCAGCAAAAAGTCGACGCCGGCCTTTTTCAGTTCATGTGCGGCAGCGAGGCCGGTGAACCCGGCCCCGACGATGACGACATTCGTGCGTTCGATAGTGGCGCTCAATAGCCCGCCTTGATCTTCTCGAACTCGGCGATCATCTTGAGCTTCAGGTCGGATGGAACAGGCGACTGGAACAGCGTCTTGTCGACGAATTTGTCGACGTCGTCGTAGCCCTTCGCCTTGAGCACCGCCGGGTCGACGCCGGCCATGCCCTTGACGTTGGCCTGGCCGTAACCCCAGTCACCGACCAGCGTCTTGGCGACTTCCGGATCGTTGACCGCATTCAGGAAGTCGTAGGCCTTGTCGGTGCTGCCGGGCGCGTCCTTGAACATGACGTAGCCGCATACCCAGGTCGAGATGCCTTCGTCGGTGTCCTTCTTGCCCTTGATCGGCGCGCCGGCCAGCACGGACTGGGTGGTCGCATCGTTCCAGGCCCAGGCCAGGTCGATTTCGCCGCCGGAAAGCGCCTGCACGATATCGGTGGTGTCGGACCAGTACAGGCGGACGTTCTTGTGAACCTGCCGCAGGAAGTCCGACGCCTGCTTGAACTGCTCGTCGGTCATCTTGGTCCAGTCCTTCAGGCCGATGGCGAGGCTGGCCAACGCATAGGCATCGTCGACATTGTCGCCGATCGAGACGCGGTCCTTGAATTTCGGATCGGCGAAGGCCTTCAGCGATTGAACGTCCTTCTCGCTAACCTTGTCGGAATTGTAGGTGAGCTGGGTATCGCCCCAGTCCCACGGCATGAACCAGGCCTTGCCGTCTGCGGTGGTGGCGAGGTCCTTCATCGCCATGATGCCGGGGGTGAGGTCCTTCCAGCCCGTGATCTTCGACGTATCGAGGGGCTGCAGCAGGCCGGCCTCACGCCATTTGGTCACACTTTGCGAACAAGGATGGCCGAGATCGGCCTTGAAGCCCGAGCGCAGCTTTTCAAAGGCTTCGTCCTCGTCGCCAAAAAAGGCGAAGGTCGGCGCGTCCTTGTTCTTTTCGGCATATGTCGGATGGAAGCTCGGATCCTCGTAACCGGCCCAGTCGAACACGATCAGGCTCTGGTCCTCGGCCACGGCGAATGCCGCAGCCGATGCGGCAAGCGTACCGGCCAGCGCCAACGTCAGCGTCAAGCGTCGGGTTAATCTCTTCATTGCTCCATCCTCCCTTTTTTGATTTCAGAAGCCCGTCATCGGGCCGTATTCCGCACCGTTCCCTCGCGCGGATAATGTTTCGGAAAGACCGATGCCAGGAAGGCGTTCGCGCCGTTGAGCGCGATCTCGCGGGACACGTCTTCCGTGCCCATCATCAGCCTGAGCCACAAGCCTTCCAGCAAGGCGCTGAGGGCCAGCGCGATCGCTTCCGGATCGTAGGCGTAGCCGGCATCGCGCTTGAGCAGGCCGCACAATTCCACGATCGTTCCCTGATAGGCCTTGTCGCGTGCGCCGCTGAGCGCCTGATAGGTGGGGCGCGACTTGGCCTCGCCCCAGAAGGCGCACCATGCGGCGAGCTTGCGCTTATTGCAGATCGAGCGGTCGAAATCGGCCGCGACCAGCGCCTGCAACCGCGAAGCCGGGTCGTCGCCCGCCTTGTCCAGCGCGGTTCGCCAGTGCGCGGCATATTCGTCGTACATGTGCTGCAAGGTCGCGACGAGCAGCTTTTCCTTCGACTCGAAATGGAAATTGACGATGCCGCGCGACAGGCCGGCGCCGTCCGCCACATCGGCCATGGTGGTGTCTGAATAGCCGCGCTTGGCCAGAGAATCGATCGTAGCCTCGATCAGTTGCAACTGCCTGATTTCTTTTGAAGCCTTGCGCCCGCGCCTTTCGGTCGGATGCTTTCCAGTAGCGGTTTTCTGTTGCGGATCGCCCGCCCGCTTTTGCGCTGCCACTATGCTCATGCGGATATGTGCCTCCTTCGCCGCCGGCTGCCCGGCGCTGCCGGATGTCGATCCGCGCAGATCAGCTTGGCGGCATGCCCTTCTGTCAAGCCCCACCAGGCCTTGGCGTTTTCGTTCATAGGCCGACCCCACAGTGCGGCCGCACCAGCCGAACACAGGCCAAAGCTTATCGCATCGGCGCGAAACCGCAACATAATTTGTTGAACATTCATTCAATACAGCTGGACAAAATGCGTCTGGCCGTGCGAAATTCCCGCCATAGGGGCAGCAGTCCGCGCCGAAACAGGTCAAGGATGGCGCAGGCAGTCAGGATTCGGTTTGAAAAACTGGGACGTGATCGTAATCGGCGGCGGCCATAACGGGCTGGTCAATGCCTGCTATCTTCAACGCGCCGGGCTGGACGTGCTGGTGGTGGAGAAGAACGACTGGGTCGGCGGTGCCGCCACCAGCCGTTCGCATACGCAAGGTTTTCTCTATTCCAACTGTTCCTATGTCTGCTCGCTGTTTCGGCCGGAAATCATGCGCGATCTGGAACTGCCGCGCTTCGGCCTGCAGGTCATCGCCTATGAAGGCGGCGCGGTGCTGACGCAGGACGGCGATTATCTCGCCAATTACCGCGACCACCACGCACATCGGCGCGAATTCGCGCGCTTCTCCAGGCGCGACGCGGAAGCCTATGACCGCTATGCCCGCGACGTGACGCGCCAGTGCCGCTTCATCCAGCCGCTGTTGATGCGCACCGCGCCCGACCCGACCAGTTTTCGTCCGCGCGATATCGGCGAACTGCTCTATCTCGGCAAAAAATTCGGCGGCCTGAGTTCGGAGGAAATGGCGCTGACGCTGCGTTTCTGGACCATGTCGATTTCGGAATTTCTGGACGAGTATTTCGAGACCGACGTCATCAAGGCGAATTTCGCCATCTCCGGCATTATCGGCACCGCGCTCGGGCCGATGTCGCCCGGCACCGCCTATGTGCTGCTGCACCACTATATGGGTGAGGTCGATGGTTCGGTCGGCGCGTGGGGCTATGCGCGCGGCGGCATGGGCGCGGTGACCAAGGCGCTCGCCGCATCGTTCCAGGCATCGGGCGGCACCATCCGCACCGGGGCCGAGGTCGATCATGTGCTGGTCGGTCGCGGCAGGGCGAAGGGCGTGGTTCTGGCCGGCGGCGAGGAAATCTACGGTAAGCTCGTCGTTTCGAATGCCGACGTAAAACGCACCTTCCTCAAGCTGGTTGAGGAAAAAGAATTGCCCGATATTTTCCTGCGCAGGGTGAAGAATTTCAAGATTCGCGGCTCGTCCGGCAAGGTCAACATCGCGCTGGATTCCATGCCGGAATTTCCGGCGCTGCCAAAGGACTCGCCCTGCCTGCGCGGCGATCTGCATTTCACCGATTCGGTCGAGCGCATGGAGCGCGCCTATGACGACTGGAAGGCCGGCACATGGTCGGCCGACCCAATGCTCGACATGATGATCCCGACCACGCTCGACCCGACCATGGCGCCGCCCGGAAAACACTTCATGAGTTGCTTCGTGCAATACGCCCCGCCCCAGATCGCCGGCCGTGAATGGACCGACGCCGACCGCGACGGCTTTGCCGAGAGCGTGATTTCGCAAATTGCCGACTATTCGCCCGGTTTCCGCGACCGCATTATTCACATGGAAGTACGCACGCCGCGGGAGATCGAAGCCGAGGTCGGGCTGACCGAAGGCAACATCTTCCAGGGCGAACTGACCTTCGACCAGCTTCTGTTCAACCGGCCGGTGCCGGGCTACGCGCAATACCGCTCGCCGGTGGGCGGGCTTTATATGTGCGGGTCCTCCACCCATCCCGGCGGCGGCGTCATGGGCGCGCCCGGCCGCAACGCCGCCGCCGAAATCTTGCGCGATCTCGCCAAGCCTACCCAGCATATGAGCCCGGCCCATGACATCATTTGATGCCATCATCATCGGCGGCGGCCATAACGGCCTCGTCTGCGCCGCCACGCTGGCCAAAAGCGGGCGCAAGGTGCTGGTGCTCGAAGCGGCCGGCGAAGTGGGCGGCGCTGCGCGGACGGAAGAATTCTTTCCCGGCTTTCGCAGCTCTGCCATCGCCCATGTGCTGAACCGCCTGCATCCCGATGTGGTGAAGACGCTTGAACTGAAAAAGCATGGGCTGAAATTTTCACATGCAGCTTTTGCGCCCTCCGTGGCCTTGTCTCGAGACGGCAACCCGCTGGTGCTGCACGGCGCCTATGGCGAAACACTGTCCGGCGTGAGCGCTTCGGAACAGGCGGCATGGAAGGAACTGCGCGCGCAATTGCTGCGCTATGCCGGCGTATTGAAGCCGTTGCTTGGCCATCGTCCGCCCGACCTCGATGGCCTGTCGCTCGGCGAGAAGATGCGGCTGGGCAAGACCGGGCTGTCGCTCAAAAGGCTCGGCAAGGAAGACATGCGCGATTTTCTGCGCGTGCTGTTGATGAATGTTGCCGACCTGCTCGACGAGCAATTGTCCGACGACCGATTGAAAGGACTGCTTGCCTTCGACGCGGTGCTGGGCGCGCATCTCGGACCACGCTCGCCAACCTCGCTGCTCGGCCTTTACTACCGGCTGACGGGCGAGACGGGCGGTGCATCCGGCGCTCAACTGCTGCCGCAGGGCGGCATGGGCGCTGTCGTCGCCGCCATCCGAGCCTCGGCGGAAAAGTCGGGCGTGACGATCCGCACGTCGGCCCCGGTGGCGAAGATCCTCGTCGAAAATGACCGCGCCATTGGCGTGACGCTCGACAGCGGCGAAGAAATCCGCGCGAAGTCGATCGTATCCGCCATCAATCCGGCGACGACGTTTTTCGATCTCGTCGGCGCGACAAAGCTCGATACCGGCTTCGTGCGCAAGGTGAAACACATCCGCATGAAGGGCGATGCCGCCAAGCTGAATCTGGCACTGGACCGGATGCCGGAATTTTTGGGCGTCGAAGCGGCGGGCCACAGGGGAAGGCTGGTCATCGCGCCCTCGACCGACCATGTCGAACGCGCCTTCAACCCGTCGAAATACGGAGAATTCTCGCCCGAGCCGGTGATGGAAATCACGCTGCCGTTGCTCACCGATCCTTCGCTCGCGTCCGATGGAGCCTGCGTTCTTTCAGCCGTGGTGCAATACGCGCCCTATGCGCTGAAGGAAGGCTGGGAGGCTGGAAAACCGAAATTCCTGGCCGCCATCATGGCGCAGCTTGAAATTTTCGCCCCCGGCATCGGCAAGACGGTGCTGCATGCCGAATTGCTGACGCCGGCCGATATCGAGGCGCGCTATCGCATGCCGGGCGGCCACTGGCACCACGGCGAGTTGCAGGCCGACCAGATGCTGGTCTCGCGTCCGGTTTCAGGCTGGTCGGGCTACGACACACCACTCGACGGGCTGTTTTTGGCCGGGGCTGGCTCGCACCCCGGCGGCGGCGTTTCCGGCGCACCCGGGCTGAATGCGGCGCAGCGGGTGATGGCGGTGAGAGGGTAGCGTCATGAACCAGCAAATCACAAACCCGCGCACCACCGCCCAGTCCCATTTCCGCACGTTGCGCATCGACACGCCGTTCCAGCCGCGCATCGATGCGCTGGCGAAAACCAACGACTGGTATGACTGGGCCGGCTATCGCGCGCCCAATTCGCTGTGGGACGAGGAACTGGAATATTTCGCCATCCGCAGCCAGGCAGCACTGTTCGACATTTCGCCGATGGTCAAATACCGGATCGAGGGGCCGGATGCGGAAGCCTACTGCAACAAGGTGACGCTGCGCGACGTGACCAGACTGAAGCCGGGCCGCGTACAGTACACCGCTTGGTGCGACGATAGCGGCCATGTACTCGACGACGGCACGCTGTTTCGGCTTTCTCCAACGCGGTTCAGGCTGTGTTCGCAGGAACGGCATCTGCCGTGGCTGCTGGATTCCGCCATCGGTTTCGATGTCGTGATCGAGGAAGAAACCGAGGCGGTCGCCGGTCTCGCCTTGCAGGGGCCGACTTCCTTTGCCGTCTTGCGGGAAGCAGGCTTCGACGGCGTCAAGGGGCTGAAAATCTTCGACCTGGCCGAGTTTGCGCATGAGGGTGGAACGGTCACCATTTCACGCACCGGTTTCACCGGCGACCTCGGCTACGAACTGTTCGTGCCGGCGGAACTGGCACTCTCGCTGTGGGATCGATTAATGGAAGCCGGGCAGTCGCGAGGCATCCGCGCCATCGGCTATACGGCGCTGAACCGCGCCCGGCTCGAAGCGGGGCTGATCGTCGCCAATTCGGATTTCATCACTGCCGAGCACGCGATCCGCGCGGACCGTACCCGCATGCCCGACGAGATCGGCCTCGGCTTCATGGTCGATGCCGAAAAAGGGCACTTCAACGGCCGCCGCGCCATCTTCGAGGCGCGGACGAAAAAACGGCTGCGTCATGTGCTGGTCGGCCTGGAGATCGAGGGCAATGTGCCTGCCGAACACGCCATCGTCTATCACAAGAAATCGCGGGAAGTCGGCCTGATCAGCGCCGCCATGTGGTCGCCCATGGCCAAGCGCAACATCGCCCTCGCCTCGCTGGAGCGGCCTTATGGCGATACCGTTCTCGACGACCTCTGGGTCGAAATCTACGCCACGCGCGAGTTGAAGTACGAGAAACTGATGAAGCGCGCCAAAGTGGTACCGCGCCCGTTCATAAAGCTCGATCGCCGCACGGCCAACCCCCCGGCGGATTTTTGAGCCATGGGCGACAAGTTCGACCCCGAAGCCATGGAACAGTGGGCGCTCGTCAATACGCCGCTGGGTGAGGCATGGTCGGGGCGCACGCGTTATGCGGCGGCAATGTATTTCTACAAGCGCAGCGAGATGGATGCCGAGACGCTGGAGGTCTATCGCCTCAGCGCCCGGCTGGATGGGCAAGACCCGCTGCCGATCATCCGCGACCGGGGTGTCGGCAAGGCGTGGCTGGAAAGGATGGAGGCTGGATAGTCGAAACTCGGCAGGTTTAACCGATCGACCGCTCTAGCACGTTCACCCAGTTTTTCCACGCAATCTTCTCGATCAGTTCCTTGCCGTAGCCATGCTTTTCGAAGGCCTCGATCAGTCTTGGCAAGCCCGACACGTCGCCGATTTCCGAAGGTATCGGCGCACCGTCGAAATCGGAGCCCAGCCCGACGCCGTCCTCGCCTACCGTTTCCAGCATGGCATCGACGTGGCGGATCATCATGTCGAGATCGGCGCCCCGGCCGGCGGAGCCTTGCGGATTGAGGAAGCCGGTGGCGAAATTCAGGCCGACCATGCCCTTGCTGTCGCGGATCGCGCCAAGCTGCCACGCGGTCAGGTTGCGGGCACTGGCGCAGATCGCATGGACGTTCGAATGCGTGGCGACCAGCGGCGCATCCGAAAGGGCCGCCACATCGCGAAAACCCTTCTCGTTGAGATGCGAAAGATCGATCTGGATTCTTAGCCGGTTGCAGGCCTTGACCAGATTTTTGCCGGCGTCGGTCAGGCCATCGCCGATATCGGGCGAGGCCGGAAACCGGAATGGCACGCCGTTGCCGAACGCGTTTGGCCGGCTCCAGACGATGCCCAGCGAGCGCAGGCCGGCGGCATAAAGCACATCGAGCATGGCCAGGTCGGGATCGATCGCCTCGACGCCCTCGATGTGGAAGACGGCGGCAAGCGAGCCGCGCCCTATCGCGGCGCGAATGTCGGCCGCACTTCGGCAGACGGTCAGCGCGCCGGCGCGCTCGAGCTTGAACAGGATCGACGCCATGGCGAGCGTCGAGACGCGCGCATCGTTCATCGGCAGTTCCGGCGGCAGCGGTTCATCGTTGCCGGGCATGGGACCGGGACCGTCGACCTTCTTGCGCTTTTCCAGCGGCGGCGGAAAAATCGCGAACATGCCGCCGGCAAAGCCCCCTTTTTTCGCGCGCGGCAGGTCTATGTGCCAGTCGGCCGGAGCACCTTCAACGAACAGCTTTTCCTTGTCCGCCTCGGGCGACAGATAGAGCTTGAGCAGCGTGTCGTTGTGGCCGTCGAAAACGGGAACGAGAGGAGTTTCTGTCATGCTTGGAACCATTCGATTTCGTGGAAAGATGCCCGCAGCGCTTCTGGCCCGCCCGGAAACGACACCCCTGTTTAGGCACATTGGCCGATGCGTGCAAAGGCCAGATGCAGTTTGGGTCTTGTGGCTGCGCCGCCGGGGTGCTGGAAAGGACATCTGAGGTTTGGGGAGAATGCGGCATGGCCAATACGCTTTACGACGCTCTTTCCGGCCCCATGGGCAAAGCGAACGGCCGTTCCTCACACTGAAGGATGGCCGCGCCATCTCGTATGGCGAGTTCCTTCGTCTCACCGCGCGTCTTGCCCATGCATTGGCTGTCAGCGGCATCGGCCCCGGCGCCCGGGTTACGCTGCAGGCGAAAAAATCGACCGAGGCGCTGGCGGTTTATGCGGCCTGCATTACCGCAGGCGCGGTCTTCCTGCCGCTGAACACCGCCTATACGGCAAGCGAAGTCGCCGCACCCATACCTCGGCGAGGCCGTGGTCGCGGTGGTGGTCCTAAAAAACGGTTTTTACCCGGACGAAGCCGCGCTGCTGGCCGGCATCGGCCCAAAGCTCGCCCGCTTCAAGCAGCCGCCCGTGTTTTTCTCATCGACGAGTTGCCGCGCAATACGATGGGCAAGGTGCAGAAGAACATGCTGCGCCAGCGTTTCGGCCAGACTTTCGACGCCGGCAAATAGGGCGGAGCGCCCTGTGCCCCCGCTCCATGTATCAAGAGTTTGGCAACGCGCCCGGTCGTTTCAGGCCGGGCGCGTCGCGTAAACTCAGGACATGGTGTCCAGCTTGCGCTGCATGGCTGCGATCTGCTCCTTCAACTGCTGAAGGTCGTCGGATTTTTCCGGCGCTTGCCCGCCGGCCTGTTCCTCGGTCGCCTCCGGCTCGGGGCCGACGCCGGTTCCGCCTTGCGGAAATGGCGTGAACATCCGCATGGCGTTCTGGAACATCTCCATGTTGCGGCGCGTCTGCTCTTCGAGCGCCTTGATCGGCGACTTCATGACATCAATGGGCGACTTTGCCAGCGACGCTTTCATCTGCTCGCGAAACCGCGACTGCTCCTTGGAAAAGGCGCTCATCGACTGTTCGAGGAAGCTGGGCACGATCGACTGCATCTGGTCGCCATAAAAGGCGATCAACTGGCGCAAGAAAGGCACGGGCAGCATGTTCTGCCCATCCTTGTTTTCCAGCTCGAAGATGATCTGGGTCAGCACCGGATGGGTGATATCGTCGCCGGTCTTGGCGTCCTGGACCGTGAACTCCTCGCCCTTCTTGACCATCTCGGCAAGATCCTCGAGCGTCACATAGGTGCTGGTGCCCGTATTGTAGAGGCGGCGGTTGGCGTATTTCTTGATCACCACCGGTTCGTTTTTTGCTGCCATCAGCATCCTCCCGGGGGCCGGCAAACCCGATATGGGTAGCCGGCGACATTGCACGTTTTTTCGAGGATTGCGCAAAAGCGATACGATTCCAAGTAGTTTGTGCAGTGCGGGAGCTTTTGGCGCTGCAAAGCGCCCCTATGGTAAGCTTTCTCCTCGAAAGCACATGATAGGAGCACCATTTCCGGTTTGACTCGGAGGTTGGAAAGGGCAAGAAAAGTATCCACAACCCTTGGCCATCCTGTCCGTACTGGAGAAAAAAATGCCTGCTGCCAATGCCATCGTCGTCGCCAGCGCGGCGCGCACACCTGTTGGATCCTTCAACGGAGCGTTTGCCAACACGCCGGCGCATGATCTGGGCGCGACGGTCATCCGCGAGCTTCTGGTCCGCGCCGGCGTCGAGCCGGCCGAGGTCAACGAAGTCATTCTCGGGCAGGTCCTGACGGCTGCACAGGGACAGAACCCGGCCCGCCAGGCCTCGATCAATGCCGGCCTGCCGAAAGAAACGACCGCATGGGGCCTCAACCAGGTCTGCGGCTCGGGCCTGCGCGCGATTGCGCTCGGCATGCAGCAGATTGCGGCCGGTGACGCCAAAATCATCATCGCCGGCGGCCAGGAATCCATGTCGTTGTCGACGCATGCCCAGCATCTGCGTTCCGGCACCAAGATGGGCGATCTGAAACTGATCGATACGATGATCAAGGACGGGTTGTGGGATGCTTTCAACGGCTATCACATGGGCACGACCGCCGAGAACGTCGCCAAGCAATTCCAGATCACCCGCGACGAGCAGGATCGGTTTGCGCTTGCCTCGCAAAACAAGGCCGAGGCGGCGCAGAACGCCGGCAAATTCAAGGACGAGATCGTCGCCTTCACGGTCAAGGGCCGCAAGGGCGATACCGTCGTCGACCAGGACGAATATATCCGCCATGGCGCGACCATGGACGCCATGACCAAGCTGAAGCCGGCCTTCGACAAAGAAGGCACGGTAACCGCCGCCAACGCATCCGGCATCAACGATGGCGCGGCCGGCGCGCTTTTGATGAGCGAGGCGGAAGCGGTGCACCGCGGCCTCACCCCACTGGTGCGCATCGCATCGTGGGCGACCGCCGGCGTCGATCCGGCGATCATGGGCACCGGCCCGATCCCGGCCTCGCGCCGCGCTTTGGAAAAAGCAGGCTGGTCGGTCGGCGATCTCGATCTGGTCGAGGCCAACGAGGCCTTCGCCGCGCAGGCCTGCGCCGTCAACAAGGACATGGGCTGGGACCCGGCGATCGTCAACGTCAATGGCGGCGCGATCGCCATCGGCCATCCGATCGGCGCTTCGGGCGCACGCGTCTTCAACACGCTGGTGTTCGAAATGAAGCGCCGCGGCGCGAAGAAGGGTCTTGCCACGCTGTGCATAGGCGGCGGCATGGGCGTCGCCATGTGCGTGGAAGCGATGAACTGAGCGAATGGCCAATAGGGGGTAGCGAATAGGGCGAGAAGAGCGAAAACCAGTCGGGACGACTTCCCTACTCGCAATTCGCTACTCTCTATTCGCTTCTCCAACCAACGGGAGGAGAACATTCATGACCAAGGTTGCAATCGTCACAGGCGGCACGCGCGGCATCGGCGCGGCCATTGCGATAGCCCTCAAGAAGGCCGGCTATACAGTGGCTGCGAACTACTGCGGCAATGACGAGGCGGCACAGAAATTCACCGCCGATACGGGCATCAAGACCTACAAATGGTCGGTTGCCGACTATGATGCCTGCGCCGCCGGCATAAAACAGGTCGAAGCCGACCTCGGTCCGGTCTCTGTGCTGGTCAACAATGCCGGCATCACCCGCGACGCGCCGTTCCACAAGATGACCCGCGAGCAGTGGAAAGAGGTGATCGACACCAACCTCAACGGCGCCTTCAACATGACGCATCCGCTCTGGAATGGCATGCGTGAGCGCAAGTTCGGCCGCGTCATTACCATCTCTTCCATCAACGGCCAGAAGGGCCAGTTCGCCCAGGCCAACTATTCCGCCTCCAAGGCCGGCGACATCGGCTTCACGAAAGCCCTTGCACAAGAGGGCGCGCGCGCGGGCATCACGGTCAATGCAATCTGTCCCGGCTACATCGCCACCGACATGGTCATGGCGGTTCCCGAAAAGGTACGCGAATCCATCATCGCCCAGATCCCGGTCGGGCGGCTCGGCGAGCCGGAAGAAATCGCGCGCTGCGTGGTTTTCCTGGCCTCCGACGATGCCAGCTTCATCACAGGCTCGACCATCACGGCCAATGGCGGACAGTATTTCACCTGAACGCACGAGCATCACATGGTTAAGGCGGGCCGCTTGCGGGCCGCCTTTTTTCTGGCCACCTGTCCCGATCCGGCACGCAAGCCTTAACGGCGGCCGCCCTTGTCGGTCCGCCCCTGCGTCCGGCCTGTGGATTGTCGGTGGACAAGCTGTACACAACACAAGATGTTGCCGTGAACAAAACGGGAAAATTTGCCCATCGCTGATTCGTCGCCGTTTCGTTCCGGTTTTGGCCGATAGGTTAATGGAGAGCGCGCGAAGCGGCAGAAAAGGGTTAACGTCCGTTAGCAAAAGATAAAAGATTTCAAGGCTTTGCAGGAGCGAAACCCTGACTCGACGGCCACCCGCCGGCAGAAGTTAACGGCGGCGGCTCCACTGGCATCACGGCGAGCCTCCGTGATTCAGCATGTGGTAAATCTCCGCGAGAAAGAACTACATGTAGCCGTGAACAAACCCTGAATCAGGCCGAGTCAGCGATTCGTCGCCGATTCGTTCCAGTCCCGTTCCACTTGTTAATTCCGCGCCGCAGACCCGCTCTCGAGAGAGAGGCACGACACGGAGCAGGAACATTCGGCTTTCGCTTGGGCTGTCAAATGCCTATGTGTCGTTCGTCCCTACGGCCTATAAGGTTTTTCTTCCGCGTCGATGAACATCCAGCCCAAACAGACCGACCCGCTGATCCTGTCCGGCCGTGACGTGACCGCCGTTCTGGGGCCGACCAATACCGGCAAGACGCATCTGGCCATCGAACGGATGGTGGCGCATGAAAGCGGCATCATCGGCCTGCCGCTGCGGCTGCTTGCACGCGAAGTCTATGCCCGCGTTTGCGAGAAGGTCGGCGCCCACAAGGTGGCGCTGATAACCGGCGAGGAAA
The DNA here is from genome assembly GCF_054489405.1 of Mesorhizobium sp. A623. Lineage (NCBI taxonomy): Bacteria > Pseudomonadati > Pseudomonadota > Alphaproteobacteria > Hyphomicrobiales > Phyllobacteriaceae > Mesorhizobium > Mesorhizobium sp. A623. The sequence goes on along the minus strand of NZ_JBTMXB010000005.1, from coordinate 174,044 downwards.
AAATCCAGCCCAAGGGTGCGAAATATTCGGTCTGCACCGTGGAAGCGACGCCGCGCGAAACCGATGTGGCATTCGTTGCGCTGGATGAAGTGCAGCTTGCCGGCGACCTGGAGCGCGGCCATATCTTTACCGACCGCATCCTGCATCTGCGCGGCCGTCAGGAAACGCTGCTTCTGGGCGCGGCCACCATGCACGGCATCCTGCAAAAGCTGTTGCGCGGCGTTTCCGTGGTGACGCGGCCGCGCCTTTCGCACCTTGCCTATGCCGGCTCGAAAAAGCTGACGCGGCTGCCGCGCCGCACGGCCATCGTCGCCTTTTCGGCGGACGAGGTCTACGCCATCGCCGAACTGATCCGCCGCCAGCAAGGGGGTGCCGCCGTCGTGCTCGGCGCACTCAGCCCCCGCACCCGCAATGCGCAGGTGGCGCTCTACCAGTCCGGCGACGTCGATTACCTGATCGCCACCGATGCCATCGGCATGGGGCTCAATCTCGACGTCGATCATGTCGCCTTCGCCCAGAACCGCAAGTTCGACGGCTTCCAGTATCGCCAACTCACCGCCGCCGAGCTTGGCCAGATCGCCGGCCGCGCCGGGCGGCATCTGCGCGACGGCACCTTTGGCGTCACCGGTCGGGTCGATCCGTTCGACGACGATCTGATCCAGAAGATCGAAGGCCACGATTTCGAGCCGGTGAAAGTGCTGCAATGGCGCACCCCCGCTTTCGACTTTGCCAGCCTCGATGCGCTGAAGCGCTCGATCGAGACCAATGCGCCGGTCGAGGGACTGACCCGCGCCTTGCCGGCCGTCGACGCGCAGGCGCTGGAACAGCTTTCGCGCGACGCCGAAATCCGCGCGCTGGCAACGGGGCGCGAACGCGTGGCGCTGTTGTGGGAAGCCTGCGCCCTGCCCGACTATCGACGGATCGCGCCGGCCCAGCATGCCGATCTGATCGCCTCCATCTACATGGACCTTGCCCGGCACGGCCATGTCGATGGAAATTACATGGCCGAACAGGTACGCCGCGCCGACACAACCGAAGGCGATATCGACACGCTGTCGCACCGCATCGCGCAGATCCGAACCTGGACTTTCGTGTCCAACCGCCCCGGATGGCTTGCCGATCAGGCACACTGGCAGCAAAAGACGCGAGAAATCGAAGACAGATTGTCGGATGCGCTGCATGAGCGGTTGACGAAACGTTTTGTAGACCGCAGGACTTCCGTCCTCATGCGCCGCCTTAGAGAAAACACGATGCCTGAAGCTGAAATTAGTCCTGCCGGAACCGTTCTTGTCGAAGGCCACCATGTTGGCGAGTTGCAAGGGTTCCGATTTACCGCCGACCAGAGCGCTGGCGGCGAAGACGCCAAGGCGGTCAAGGCCGCCGCGCAAAAAGCGCTCGGCACCGAGTTCGACGCCCGCGCCGAGCGGTTTGCGGCTTGCGCCAATGGCGATATCGCACTGGGTTCGGACGGCACGCTGCGCTGGATCGGCGCGCCGATCGGCACGCTTGTGGCCGGCGAGGACGCGCTCAAGCCGCGCCTTGTCCTTTTGGCCGACGAACAACTGACCGGCCCCGCGCGCGACAAGGTCGCGGCCAGGGCGGAACGTTTCGTCAATTTCCAGATCGAGCTTCTTTTGAAGCCGCTGGTCGATCTGAAGAACGCCGAGCAGGTTTCCGGCATCGCGCGCGGCATCGCCTTCCAGTTGGTCGAGAATTTCGGCCTCATCAACCGCCGCGACATTGCGGGCGAAATGAAGACGCTGGAACAGGAAGGCCGCGCGGCCCTGCGCCGCCTCGGCGTGCGCTTCGGCGCCTACCATGTGTTCGTGCCCGCGCTGGTCAAGCCGGCGCCGGCGGGGCTGATAACGCTTTTGTGGGCGCTGAAGAACGACGGCAAGGACAAGCCCGGCTTCGGCGACGTGGTCCACGCGCTGGCTTCGGGCCGCACCTCGGTCGTCATCGACCCTGCCTTCGACCCTGCTTTCTACAAGCTTGCCGGCTATCGCAATCTCGGCCGCAGAGCCGTACGTATCGACATTCTGGAGCGGCTGGCCGATCTCATCCGCCCGGCGACCAACTGGAAGCCGGGCCTCGGCGCGCGACCGGAAGGCGCCTATGACGGCCAGGCCTTCATGGTGACGCCACCGATGATGTCGATTCTCGGCGCCAACGCCGACGACATGGAAGAAATCCTCAAGGGTCTCGGCTATCGCGCCGATCCGAAGCCGGCGGTGGAAGTAAAGGCCAGGCTGGAGGCGCAGGACACCGCCGCCCGCGAGGCCGAAGAGGCGAAGCAGGCGGCGGAAGAAGCAGCGCGCGCGGAGCAGGCCGAGACAGCTGAGACAGCGGCTGCCGATGCCGCTGGCGAAGTTTCGGCCGAGGCAGCGGAACCTGCAGCGGAGGAAATGCCTTTAGCAGAGCCGGCGGCGCAAGCTGCTTCGGAAACGGCGCAGGCTGTGGAAGAGCAGGCGGACACGCCCGCTGACGTTGCGGAAGAAGAGCAGCCGGTTGCTGAACCCGTTGCGGAGACGCCAGCCGAGGCTGTGCCCGCAGAGGAAGCTGAAGCGGCTCCCGTGGAGGCGACGGCCTCCGTCGAAACTCCGGTTGAGAGCGTCGAGACGGCAGCGGAAACTCCCACGCCGGAAACCGTCCAAGAAGCCGTTGAAGAAGCCGCCGCGCCGGAAATCGCGGCCGACATTCCCACACCGGACGTTAAGGCCGAAGAACCCGCTCCCGAAGAACAGCCCAAGCCCATTCTGTTGTGGCGGCAGGCCCGCTTTGAGCGGCCTCGCGGCAATCATCGTAACGACAACCGTCCGCGCGGCGGGCAGGCACGCAACGCCCCGGCCGTGGCCGCTGGAGAACGGGCACCTGGCGAACCGGCCGGCGAAGCCGACAAGGGCAAAGGCCGCCCGCGCTTCGACCGCAGCCGCTACAAGGGCAAGCCTGTCGAGGGCCAGCCGACCGAAGGCCGTGGCAAGCCGCAGGGTGAGCGTCAGGATCGACACCGGCCGAATAGGCAGGGCAGGCCGGACGGTTCTGCTGGTGCGCCGGGCAAACCTGCGTTCCAGCCGCGCGAGGAACGCCCCGTGCGCTTCGACCCGGATTCGCCCTTCGCCAAGCTCGCGGCACTTCGCGACCAGTTGAAGAAATGATGCCGGCGCTGGCCTTGCAACCGGCCTTCGCTTCCGCCGGCTGAAGCCGATGGCCGCAGACGGTCGCCAGCGCATCGACAAATGGCTGTTCTTTTCGCGGGCGGTCAAATCCCGCTCGCTGGCGGCAAAGCTGGTGGTCGGCGGGCGCGTTCGCATCAACAGCGACAAAGCAGCGCAGGCATCCGATCTGGTCAAGCCGGGGGATGTTTTGACCCTCACGCTCGAGCGCACCGTCCGCATCTGGAAGGTGGTTGCGGCGGGCGCAAGACGCGGCCCGGCGGAAGAGGCCCGTACGCTCTACCTGGATATGACGCCTGCGCCCGTTTCGAACAAGGAAGCCGTCACTGCTCCGCAGCGGGATCCCGGCAGCGGCCGGCCGACTAAAAAGGAACGTCGCCAGACGGACCGGTTCTTCGGCCATGAGTGAGGCGGCCCTGTTCGCTCCTATGCGGCCGATTGGAAATTCGTTCCGCCTGCGCCGATTTGCATGGGCGTCTGTCCCTTGCAAGGGACTGGCAAAGGCGTTACCTCCCCGGCATAGAATGACACGTACGGGACTTCCCGGAGCCGACCGATGACCTATGTCGTTACTGATAATTGCATCAAATGCAAATACATGGATTGCGTCGAGGTCTGTCCGGTCGACTGTTTCTACGAAGGCGAGAACATGCTCGTCATCCACCCCGACGAGTGCATCGACTGCGGCGTGTGCGAGCCCGAATGCCCCGCCGATGCGATCAAGGCCGACACCGACTCCGGCCTGGACAAGTGGCTGCAGGTCAACGCCGAATATGCGGATAAATGGCCCAATATCGCCGTCAAGCGCGACCCGCCGGCGGATGCCAAGGCCTTTGACGGCGAAACCGACAAGTTCGAGAAGTATTTCTCTGCCGAGCCGGGCCAGGGCGACTGAGTTCAGCCGATTGCCGGGTGCGGCCGGCTATTTAGCCGGTTGACACTTGCACTGCGCCTTCGCGCATGCAGCAAATTCTTGATTCTTCCGACTTTTTGTGTTATCAAGCCCCCAACATGCCAGACACAATGTCGATCTATGGCGATAGACGCCTAAATCACTGAAGGGTGAACTTCCTTAATCCGGACCAGAGCAATCTGGGCCAGGCGACCGCTTATGCGGGTCGCTGGCTCTGGGGTCTGTTTTCGGGTGGTTCATCTGTGGCTGGCGACCAAGCCGGAAGTTTCCGGCCATTCGGGCTCGGCTGGCAACTGCCGGCACCACAACGAAGGAGTTCATGCGTAATGGCAACGACGACCCCGCAGAAGAAGGCCGCAACACCGGCGCGCCACGGTTTCAAGACAGGCGAGTTCATTGTCTATCCGGCCCATGGCGTCGGCCAGATCGTCTCGATCGACGAACAGGAAGTTGCGGGACACAAGCTCGAGCTTTTCGTCATCGATTTCCAGAAGGACAAGATGCGGCTGAAGGTGCCGGTCGCCAAGGCGACCTCCATCGGCATGCGCAAGCTGTCGGAAGAAGACTATGTCGAGCGCGCGCTCAAGGTCGTGCAGGGCCGTGCCCGCGTCAAGCGCACCATGTGGTCGCGCCGCGCGCAGGAATACGACGCCAAGATCAATTCGGGCGATCTTATCTCGATCGCGGAAGTGGTTCGCGACCTCTACCGCGCCGACAACCAGCCCGAGCAGTCCTATTCCGAGCGGCAGCTCTATGAGGCGGCCTTGGACCGGATGGCCCGCGAGATCGCGGCCGTCAACCATATGTCGGAAACCGAGGCCGTTCGTCTCATCGAGGTGAACCTCAACAAGGGCCCCAAGCGCGGCGCCAAGGCCGACAACGAGGAAGCCGAGCAGGAAGAAGCCGCCTGAGTCCTGCACCACCCCAATCCGAACAAAGCCCGGCCTCGCGCCGGGCTTTGTTTTTGGCGCCTCACCTCGGCGCGTTCTGTAGCCTGAGGCCGCTATATTCCGCAATCAGCACGCCCAGCACCACCAGCGCCAGCGCAACCGCGTGATAGGCTTGGAAGGTTTCACCGAGAATGACGCCGGAAAGCAGGACACCCCACAAGGGCAGGAGGTTGATGAAAACGCCGGCCCTGTTGGGGCCGATCTCCTCCACCGCCCGCACGTAGAAGGCCTGCGCCATCAGCGAGGGGAACACGATCGCATAGGCGATGACCATCCAGCCCTGCATGTCGGGCAGCAGCAGGGAGCCGGAAACGGCTTCCGCGACAACGAAGGGAACGGCGCCGATGACCGCGCCGATGCACAGGGCCGTCATCAGGCTTATCCAGTGAATATCGGGCATTCGCCGCACCGCCGCCGTATAGAAGCCGAAGGCGATGATCGCCAGAAGCATCAGCGCATCGCCGAAATTCATGTCGAGATGAAGCAGGTTGTAGACATTACCGTGGATCGCCGTGACCACGACGCCGATAAAGGAAAGCACGAAGCCGGCCGCCTGCCCCGACGTGGTCCGCGTCCCAAACAACAGGAACGACGCCAGGAAGACGAACAGCGGCATGCCACCCTGCTCGATGCTGACATTGGTGGCGGACGTGTAGACCAGCGCGCTGTACATGGCCACGCTGAAGCCAGTGAAGCCGAGCGCGCCCATAAAAAGCAGGAACCGCCAATGGCCCCGGATGGCCGCCCGGTCCGCGGCCAGATGCCGTTGGCCGACCGCCAGCAGCAGGGCGAGCATGAAACACCAGCGGGCGGCGTTCAACAGCATCGGCGACACATGCCCGACCGCCAGTTTGCCGGCTACGGCATTGCCGGCCCAGAACAGCGTGGTCGCCAGAAGCAGCAGATAGGCTTTTTTATGCATGGCAGAAATCCGTATGCTCGGGCGTCAGTCGGCTTATGGCGTGGATTTACGCAAGTAAAGGATGCGAAAAGCGAAAATTGTTGTGCCTCGGCGCGATTCGCCCGGCAAAGAATGGTCGCGCTCGCCATGTCTTGACGCTATAGAGGCCTGTCGTTTGGCAGCAGTCGCTGCGGCTTCTTTGCACGGATTGAAGGGAAGACACTATGGCCAATGTGGTGGTCGTCGGTTCGCAGTGGGGCGACGAAGGCAAGGGCAAGATAGTCGATTGGCTGTCGGAGCGCGCCGATGTCGTCGTGCGGTTTCAGGGCGGCCACAATGCCGGCCATACGCTGGTCGTGGACGGCACGGTATATAAATTGTCGCTGCTGCCGTCGGGCGTGGTGCGCAAGGGCAAGCTGTCGATCATCGGCAACGGTGTCGTCTTCGACCCGCACGCTTTCGTAGCCGAAATGGCGAAACTGAAGGCGCAGGGCGTCGATATAACGCCCGATTGCCTGAAAATAGCCGAAAACACGGCGCTCATCCTTTCCGTGCACCGGGAACTGGACGGCTTTCGCGAGGACGCCGCTTCCGATTCCGGCACGAAGATCGGCACGACCCGCCGTGGCATCGGCCCCGCCTATGAGGACAAGGTGGGCCGCCGCGCGATCCGGGTGATGGATTTGGCGAATTTGGAAACACTTCCCTTGAAGATCGACAGGCTGCTCACGCACCATAACGCCTTGCGGCGCGGTCTTGGCCAGTCAGAGGTTGCGCATGAGACGCTCATGCAAGAACTCACCTCGGTTGCCGACCGGATCCTCCCCTATGTCGATCGTGTCTGGAAAGTCCTGGACGACCGCCGCCGCGCAGGCCAGCGAATCCTGTTTGAAGGCGCGCAGGGAACCCTGCTCGACATCGACCATGGCACCTATCCGTTCGTCACCTCCTCGAACACCGTCGCCGGCCAGGCCGCGGCCGGTTCGGGCGTCGGCCCGAACGCCATCGGCTACGTGCTGGGCATCACCAAGGCCTATACGACGCGGGTCGGCGAGGGACCGTTCCCGACCGAGCAGCAGAACGAGATCGGCGAATTCCTCGGCACCAAGGGCCATGAATTCGGCGTCGTTACCGGCCGTAAGCGCCGCTGCGGCTGGTTCGACGCCGTTCTGGTGCGCCAGGCCGTCGCGGTCAACGGCATCAAGGGCATTGCGCTGACCAAGCTCGACGTGCTCGACGGGCTGGACGAGATCAAGGTCTGCACCGCTTATCGTCTCGACGGCGAACTGATAGACTATCTGCCGGCAAGCCAGGGAGCGCAGGCGCGCGTCGAACCGGTCTATGAGACGCTGGAAGGGTGGACAGGCACGACCGCCGGCGCCAGAAGCTGGAACGATCTTCCCGCGCAGGCCGTCAAATATGTCCGCCATATCGAGGAACTGATCGGCGCGCCGGTTGCGCTGCTCTCCACCAGCCCGGAACGGGATGACACGATTCTCGTGACCGATCCCTTTCAGGATTAATTGAGGTCTTTCCGGCATTGCCATGATTTAGGCGCTCGCGGGAAATGAAGACAGGTCGACTGAAGCATGGCAGATTTCGTTGCTGTTTTGAGAAAAACAATCGACGGCATGGGCGCAACGACGCCGGCAACGCGTTCGCGGGTCTATGACAAGGCAAGGTCGACCATCGCGGCCAAGCTTGCAGCCATCGACCCGCCGCCGGCCGCCAGTGTTGCCGAGCGTCAGAAGCGCGCGCTGGAAGATGCCATCGCAACCGTCGAGCAGACTTACGCTGTACCTGCGCCAGCCCCGGCATCGGATCCGCTGGCCGAACTGGAAAACATCTTTTCCTCCATCGACCGCAACAGGAACCAGCCAAGCCACTCCAGCCCGACAGCCAGGACCGAGCCTGCGCCGGCCCCGCAGGTGCAGGCCGCGCCCGTCGGCGGCGCGCAGTATGGCCAGGCGGTCCGCAAGGATGCGCCCGCTGCCGAGACCGCGCGCGGCAGCGCGGACCGACGCTCGGGGCCGGACGCTCCCGTTGCCGCCGACAATCTCCCTTCTTATTCAAGCGCAGAACCCGAAACCGACATTCCCGAGGATTCGCGGTCGTTCGGGCCCAAGCGCGGCCGCAGCGGCCTGATCGCCGCAGGCGTGGCGCTGCTGGTTATCGCGGCCGGCGGCTATGGCATCTGGTTGAATGCCGATGCCTTCAAGGGCATGTTTGGCGCCGGCAAGACGGAAACCGTGAAGCTGGAACCGCTAGCGCCGGCCGCGCCGGCATCCAATACGCCCGCTCCCACTCCCGCACCCGCCGAAACCAGCGAGCCGCCGAAATTCACCCAGCGGCTGAACGCCGACGGAAAGGAAACCGATCCAGGCCCGGCCGGCGGCGAAAGCAGCATCGGCGAAGGCACCTCCGTGGTGGCACTGACAACGCCGCCCCCGGAGGTCGCGCCAAATACACCAACGGCACCAGCCGGATCGGCCGGAACGCCCGCGGCCGCACCGGCAAGCAACCCCGCCCCGCCCGCGATAGAGGCCCCGCTGGCGGTCGGGCAAAAAGCGATCTTCTATGAAGAGCGCACCAATGTCGCGCAGGGCTCGGCCGAGCCCGGCAGCATAGTCTGGTCTCTGGTGCAGGAATCGCCCGGCGGCGACGCCCCGCCGGAGCCCGCGATCCGCGCCGAAGCGACCATCCCCGGCAAGGACGTCCAGTTGCGCATGACCATCCGCCGTAACACCGACGCGTCGCTGCCGGCCAGCCATATCATCGAGCTGATCTTCCTTACCCCGGACAGCTTCGAGGGCGGCGGCATCGATAACATCCTGCGCGTGGCGATGAAAACCTCCGAGCAGGACGCCGGCAGCCCGCTGATCGGCATTCCCGCCAAGATCGCCGACGGGTTCTTCCTTGTCGCGCTCAACGACACCAAGGCGGACGAGGCCACCAACCTGGCCCTGCTGCGAAACCAGGACTGGATCGACGTGCCGGTCATCTATAAATCCGGCCGCCGCGCGCTGCTGACCATGGAAAAAGGCATACCGGGCGACAAGGTCTTCGACGAAGCCCTGAAAGCCTGGGCTGCCAAGACGGCGGGGTGAGGCTGGCCTCTTTCCACCGAACTCGTACGTTGTTACGGTGGACTGAGAAAAGAGAATTCCATGGAAATCGTCATTCCTGGCACCGCAAATATAGGTCTGTTCACCGTCGCCGCCTTGGTGCTGCTGGTCGTTCCAGGACCGGCCGTGCTCTACATCGTGGCGCGGTCCGTCGCGCAGGGACGGGCTGCAGGCTTCGTTTCCGATGTCGGCATCCATTCTGCGACACTCGTCCATGTAGCGGCCGCCGCGCTCGGCCTCTCGGCGGTGCTGGCCTCCTCGGCGATTGCTTTCGCGATCGTCAAATATGTCGGCGCGGCCTATCTGATCTGGTTGGGACTCAAGAAGATATTCGGTGGCTCGGAAGACCCCGCCATCGAGATCGAAGGCAAAAGCCGCAGCTATGCGCGGCTCTTTCGTGACGGCTTCATCGTCAATTTGCTCAACCCGAAGACGGCGTTGTTCTTCCTTGCATTCCTGCCGCAGTTCGTGGAAGTCGGGCGTGGGCATATCGCCATGCAGATCGCCTTTCTCGGGCTACTGTTCACCCTGCTCGGCTTCATCAGCGACGGCTGCTATGCAATAGCTGCCGGGGCGCTCGGCGACCGCCTGCGGCAAAGCGGGAGCTATCTGCGCTTCGAACGGTATGTCACCGGTACTTTGTTTATAGGGCTCGGCCTGACGGCGGCTTTTGCCGGGAACCACCGCAAATAGGCGCTACCCCTCCAGTTCCTCGCGCAGCATTTCCAGTTCCAGCCATTCTTCTTCCAGCGCGGCCAGCGTGACGCGTTCCTTGTCGAGCGCGGCGATGGTCTGCTGGAACGATGAAGGGTCGCGTTCGTAATAGGCCGGATCGGCGATGTTGTTTTCCAGCCGTGCGATGGATTGCGTCACCGCCTCGATCTTCTTCGGCAGTGTATCCAATGCAAATTTCTGCTTGAACGACAGTTTTTTCGCGGGCCCTTTTGGCGCGGCGGGTTCGGGCTTCTCCGTCAATGCGCCCGCTTGCAGCTTCGCGCGCGCCTTGCGGTCGTCCAGCCTTGTGCCGCCGCGCTGCGCCAGCATGTCGGAATAGCCGCCGGCATATTCGATCCAGCTTCCATTGCCGTCCGGCGCGATGATGCTGGTGACGGTGCGGTCGAGAAAATCGCGGTCGTGGCTGACCAGGATGACCGTGCCAGCAAAGCCCGCGACCAATTCCTGCAACAGTTCCAGCGTTTCCATGTCGAGATCGTTGGTCGGCTCGTCCAGCACCAGAAGGTTTGCCGGCCGTGCCAGCACCCGCGCCAGGATGAGCCGCGCCCGCTCGCCGCCAGACAGTTCTCGGACTGGCGTGCGCGCCTGCTCGGCCTTGAACAGAAAATCCTTCATGTAGGAAACGACGTGGCGCTGCTCGCCATTGATGACGAGATTTTCGCCGCGCCCGTCGGTGAGGTACTGCGCCAGCGTCTCGGCCGGATCGACCGCCTCGCGCTTCTGGTCGAGCGTGGCGATCTCCAGATTGGTGCCGAGCCGCACCGACCCCGTGTCCGGTTGCAGTTCACCGGTCAGCATCTTCAGCAACGTCGTCTTGCCGGCCCCGTTCGGCCCGACCAGGCCGATGCGGTCGCCGCGCTGGATGCGCGTCGAAAAGCCGTCGACCACGGTGAGATCGCCAAAGCTCTTGCCGATATTCCTGGCTTCGATCACCAACTTGCCGGATTCGGCCGCGTCGCTGGCCGTCATGGTGGCAGAACCCTCGGCCCCACGATGACTGCGAAACTGCTGGCGCATGGTCTGCAATTCGCCCAGACGCCGCATGTTGCGCTTGCGCCGCGCGGTCACGCCATAGCGCAGCCAGTGTTCCTCGCGCACGATCTGGCGGCCAAGCTTGTGCTGGTCGCGTTCTTCCTCTTCCAGCACCTGGTCGCGCCATGCCTCGAAATGGCCAAAACCCTTGTCCAGCCGCCGCGTCTGGCCGCGATCGAGCCAAACCGTTGCCCGCGACACGCGTTCCAGAAAACGGCGGTCATGCGAAATGACGATCAGCGCCGACGACGTGCGCACCAGTTCCTCTTCCAGCCACTCGATGACCTGAAGGTCGAGATGGTTGGTCGGCTCGTCGAGCAGCATGATATCCGGCTCTGGCGCCATGACGCGAGCAAGGGCGGCGCGCCGTGCCTCGCCGCCTGAAAGTTCGGCCGGGCGTTCTTCACCCGTAAGCCCCAGATGCTCCATCAGGTAGGTGGCGCGATGCGGATCGTCGGCCGGCCCGAGACCCGCCTCGACATAGGCGCGCACGCTGTCGAACCCATCCATGTCCGGTACTTGCGACAGATAGCGGATGGTCGCCGAAGGCTGGCGGAAGACCTCGCCGTCCTGCGGCTCGATCAGCCCTGCCGCGATTTTCAGCAGCGTCGATTTGCCGGAGCCGTTGCGGCCGACCAGCGCGATCTTGTCGCCGGCGGACGCCATCAGTTCCGTGCCGTCGAGCAGCGGTGTACCGCCGAAAGTCAGTTTTATCCCGTCGAGATTAAGCAGCGGAGGGGCCATTTTTCAGCTTCCTGCCAGCGGATAGGGATGAGCCAGCAGCATGGCGCGGCCGCTGCCAAGCGTGACGCGCAGCCGGCCCCTGACTTCGTTGGAAATCGTCAGCGACGAACCGAAGGCGACCTCGACATTGTTCAGCGGCCATTTCGCGCCCTCGACGGTCAGGCCGGAAAGATCGGAAAATCCGAGGACGGAAAACAGCGTGCCGGTGGCGTAGTCGAATTCGTGCGTGCCGGCGAGCAGTGGAATGCCTTCCTGCGCGCCGCTGGTCAGCAGGATCCCGGTTCCGCTTTCGGCAAGTTGCACCGCCAGCGCCAGATGCAGGAAGGCGTGATCGGCGCGCGCGCCGCCGAAAGCCCCGGCAAGGACCAGCGAGGTTGCGCCGCGTTCAAGGGCTGCCGCGATCGCCAGTTCGCCATCGGTCTTGTCTTTTTCCGGCGGAAAGGTCTGCCGCAGCGTCGAGGCGAGATGATCTGGCAAATTGGGCGGCACGGAATCGAAATCGCCGACCCACAATTCCGGCACCAATCCCAGCATGGCCGCGTGGCCGATGCCGGCATCGGCGGCGATGATGCGGGTGCCCGCGATCTGCCGTTCAAGCAAAGGCGTGCGCACGAGATCGCCGCCAAGCAGGATGGTGAATTGGCTCATGGCCGACGCCTCTATCAGCCCGGCATCGGAAACGGAAGCCGCGCTTGCATCACCGCGACAAACTTCGCTTGCCTCCCACCCGATCCCACCCTATGTCTCAGGGTGCTCTAACGGGGTGCCGGACGCGTTTTTCGTGGACCGGCTGAGAGGCAATCCTGCCAACCCGCTGAACCTGATCCGGTTTGTACCGGCGGAGGGATTAGATGCTTCGGTAGCCCGACGCCTCAATTCCTTTCAACACTTTGCGAAGGAGGCGCCGATGCGCATTTTGTCCCTACTCATCATTCCAGCCCTTGCGCTGCTCGTTTCTCCCGCTTCGGCGGCGGAAAAACTCACCGTTTATACCTATGAAAGTTTTACCGCCGAATGGGGCCCCGGCCCGCAGGTGAAGAAGGCGTTCGAGGCGGAATGCGGCTGCGAGGTCGACTTCGTTTCGGTCGCCGACGGCGTGGCGCTGCTCAACCGCGTCAAGCTGGAAGGCGCTTCGACCAAGGCCGATGTGGTGCTGGGCCTCGACACCAATTTGACCGAGGAAGCCAAGGCGACAGGGCTGTTCGTGCCGCATGGCGCGGTATCCGACGTGACCGTTCCGGGCGGCTGGAGCGACGCTATTTTCGTGCCCTATGACTACGGTTATTTCGCCGTCGTCTACGATACCGAAAAGCTGAAGAACCCGCCGACAAGCATGAAGGAACTGGTCGAGGGCGATCCGGCCCAGAAAATCGCCATTCAGGATCCGCGCACCTCGACCCCGGGCCTCGGCCTGCTTTTGTGGGTGCGCTCGGTCTATGGCGACAAGGCTCCGGAAGCCTGGGCCAAGCTCAAGGATCGCGTGCTGACGGTGACGCCGGGTTGGAGCGAGGCCTACGGCCTGTTCACCAAGGGCGAAGCGCCGATGGTGCTGTCCTACACGACCTCGCCTGCCTATCACATGATCGCGGAGAAGACCGACCGCTACCAGGCGGCATCCTTTGCCGAAGGCCACTATCTCCAGATCGAGGTCGCGGGCGTCACCACCACCGGCGCGAAAAATCCGCTGTCGCAGAAGTTCATGGCGTTCATGACCGGCCCGAAATTCCAGGACGCCATCCCCGAAACCAACTGGATGTTCCCGGCCGGCAAGATGGACAAGCCGCTCGATCCAGCTTTCGACAAGTTGGTGAAGCCGGCCAAGACGCTGCTGTTTTCGCCGGAGGAAGTTGCCGCTAATCGCAAGGCATGGGTGAGCGAGTGGCTTGATGTGATGAGTAAGTAAAATTGACGACGCTGTCTGATCAGAGGGATTGCTAGGCCATGCGCGTTGGCCATCCCGCCGATCCTCGCATCGCCACCGGCCTTGCCGCACTTGGCTTCGTCACCATCCTGATCGGCGGCGCCTTCGCGGGCCTCGCCGTCGAGGGTGTGCAGAACACTTCTGGCGCGGTCGCCGCCTTCGATTCCTATCTCTTCCGCGTCGTTCGCTTCACGCTTTGGCAGGCTACGCTATCGACGCTTTTGTCGGTGCTGCCGGCGCTGTTCGTGGCGCGCGCCTTGTCGCGGCATCCGCGCTTTTTCGGCCGCAGCGTCATCCTGCAATTATTCGCCGTGCCGCTGGCGCTGCCCTCCATCGTCGTCGCGCTGGGCGTTCTGGCGCTCTATGGCCGCGCCGGTTATCTCGCCGGCATTTTCTCCACCATCGGCGGTGAAAGCTGGCCCGGCATCTACGGCATTTCCGGCATTCTCGTCGCCCATGTCTTCTTCAACCTGCCGCTTTGCGTGCGGCTGTTCCTGGAAGTGTTGCAGACCGTGCCGGCCGACCAGTGGCGGCTGGCCAGCCAACTTGGCATGGGGCCGCGTTCCGCCTTCCGGCTGATCGAATGGCCGGCACTACGGCAGGCCGTGCCGGGGGTTGCCGGTCTCGTCTTCATGCTGTGCGTCACCTCCTTCACCATCGTTTTGATGATGGGCGGCGGGCCTCGCGCGACCACGCTGGAAGTCGCCATCTACCAGGCGCTGCGCTTCGATTTCGACCCCGCCCGCGCCGTGGCGCTGACCGCCTTGCAGGTTGCGCTTACCTTTGCCGTGGTGCTGGCGCTGGCGCGCCTTGGCGCCAACACCACCGGCGACGCCAATCTGCCGGTCGCGCCGCGCCGGTTCTCAACGCCGGGCAGGACCGAGACGGCGCTCAATTCCACACTCATTCTTGTGGCGCTGCTGTTCGTCGCCGGGCCGATGCTTGCAACGGTTGTAGCCGGCCTTCAGGCCGACCTTGGCCGGCTCGCCGGCGAAGACGCTGTGCGGCAGGCGACGCTGACCAGCATCGTCCTGGCCGTCTTGTCGGCGCTGCTTTGCGTGCTGCTTTCGCTCTCGCTGGTGACGGCGCGCCGGGCGCTGGCGCTACGCCGCAAGGGCGGCGCGAAGAAATCGCTGCTGGAACATTTGACCGACACAGGCGCAAGCTTCGTGCTGGTGGTGCCGCCCATCGTCATCGGCGCGGGCTGGTTCCTGCTGCTTCGCCATTTCGCCGATGTCTTCGCCATCGCGCCCATCATGGTCGTGACCGTCAATGCGGTGATGGCGATGCCCTTCGCCGTTCGCGCCGTGCGCCCGGCCTATGATGCGGCCAGCGAGCGCCACGAGAAACTGTGCGCGCTGCTCGGCATTTCGGGCTGGAACCGGCTGAGGCTGATCGACTGGCCTTCGCTTCGCCGCCCGTTTGCCACGGCCTTCGCCTTCGCCATGGCGCTGTCGCTCGGCGATCTTGGCGTCATCGCCCTGTTCGGCAGCGACGCCGTGCAGACGCTGCCCTATCTTCTGCTGGGCCGCATGGGCAGCTACCGCACGCAGGATGCCGCCGGACTGGCGCTGTTGCTGGGGCTTGTCTGCCTTGCGCTGATGTTTGCCGCCACCCGCATGGGAAAGGAAAAGCCGTCATGAACGCCGGTGCGGAAAAAATGGCGGCTGCCGTACGCCTCGACCAAGCTTCTTTCAGCTATGGCGAGGCCCCGCTTTTCTTCGATGTCGCGTTCGCGCCGGCAACCGTCACCGCCATCATGGGGCCGAGCGGTTCGGGAAAATCGACGCTGCTCAATCTGGTTGCTGGCTTCGAGACGCCGCAGTGCGGCCGCGTGCTGATCGCCCACAGGGATGTCACCGCAGACCCGCCGGCGGCGCGACCCGTTTCGATGGTGTTTCAGGAGAACAACCTTTTTGCGCATCTGAGCGTCGAGCAGAATGTCGGGCTGGGCCGTTCGCCGGCCTTGAGGTTGGGCGATGCCGACCGCGCGGCTGTTACTGATGCGCTTGCGCAAACCGGACTTGCCGGCAAGGAAAAGCGCCTGCCGCATGAATTGTCCGGCGGCGAGCGCCAACGGGCGGCGCTTGCCCGCGTGCTGGTGCGCGAACGGCCGGCGCTGCTGCTCGACGAGCCCTTCGCCTCGCTTGGGCCGGCGCTCCGCGAAGACATGCTCGATCTAGTTTCCGGCCTGCAGGAGGCGCGCGCCATGACGGTACTGTTCGTCACGCACCAGCCGCAGGATGCACGGCGCATGGCCAAGGCCATCGTATTCGTGGAGGATGGCAAGGTTGCCGCGACCGGGTCGGTGGCCGATTTTTTCGACGGCGCTGGACCTGAAGCGTTCAGGCGCTATATCGGAACGGAAACCGGTGACGGCGTATCACGCGATGTTGCCCGAAAGCAGACATAATTTACGGCCAAGACCGCTGCATGGGCGACGGGGAATCCTTGCCATGCAGGGTTGAGTATGGCTAGGTCCGGCTGCTCGGCCGATTCTTTTGGTGCCGGATTTTTGTGGCTTGGCCGTTCGTATTCCGGGATGCGAAGGACCGGTTTCGGAAGATTGTTATGCTCGAACCGTTCCCTGGAACCCGAAAGGAAGCCACCCTGCCTGTCGGCGTTCACCGCACTTGCCTGCGTTCCCTGACGCGATACGTCGCGCTGGGCGGCCTCGCTATTGCGCTCGCAGCGTGCCAGATGGTCACGCCGGATATCCAGGAATCGGGATTCCAGCCATCAAACAAGCCGGTCACGGTCGACAACGTCACCGCCAACAACAAGCTCGCGGCACTCGCCAAGGCGCAACACCCGCGCATTCTTGCAACCTATGGCGGTGAATATTCCGACCCGAAGCTGGAGCGGATGGTGGCCAAGGTCGTCGGCAGCCTCACCACGGTGTCGGCCAACCCGACCCAGACCTACCGCATCACCATCCTGAACTCGCCCAACGTCAACGCCTTCGCGCTGCCGGGCGGCTATCTCTACATCACGCGCGGGCTTCTGGCATTGGCCAATGATTCGGCGGAACTCGCCGCCGTGATCGCGCATGAAATGGGGCACGTCACCGCCAACCATGGCCTGCAGCGCCAGCAAAAGGAAGCCGAGGAAGTGCTGGCGACCAAGGTCGTGTCCGACGTGCTCGGCGACAGCCCGACCGCCAAGGCGGCGCTGATCCGCGGCAAGCTGCGGATGGCACAGTTTTCGCGCAACCAGGAGTTGGAGGCGGACGCCATCGGCATCAAGTCGGTGGGCGAAGCCGGCTACGACCCCTATGCCGCCGGCCGCTTCCTGCAATCGATGTCGGCCTATACCGATTTCCGCTCGATCAGCGGCGCGACCGATGCCAGCCTCGATTTCCTGGCGACCCACCCCAATACGCCGCAGCGCATCGAATTGGCGCAGCGCCACGCGCGCGAATTCGGCCCGCCCGGCGTCGGCACCGTGGACCGGAATTCCTTTCTGGCCGGCATAGACGGCCTGCTCTACGGCGATACGCCCGAGGAAGGCTATGTGCGCGGCAACACCTTCATGCATCCGCGCCTCGGCGTTTCGTTCTCGGTGCCGGACGGCTTTTCCATCGACAATTCGGCAGCGGCGGTGACGGCCACCGGACCGGGCGACATGGCGGTGCGCTTCGACGGCGTAGCCATCGACAAGAGCCGCTCTCTGCTCGATTACGTCCGCAGCGGCTGGGTTGCCGGCCTCGACAATGCCAGCGTTCGCGAGGAAACCATCGACGGCAACGAGGCGGCAGTCGCCAAGGCCAGCGCCGATGGCTGGCAGTTCGATATCGCCGTCATCCGCGCCAACGGGCAGGTCTATCGGTTGCTGACCGCCGCACCCAAGGCCAGCACCTCGCTCGATGCCGTGGCGCGTACGGTCAGCGGCAGTTTCCGCGTCCTGAGCGCCGCCGAAAAGGCCGCGCTGAAGCCGCTGCACATCCGTGTCGTCACCGTAAAGCCGGGCCAGACGATCGGTACGCTGTCGGCCATGATGGTCGGTGTCGACCGCAAGCTGGACCTGTTCCTGGTGCTGAACGCCATGTCTCCCGGCGCCAGCGTCTCGGCCGGCGACAAGGTGAAAATCGTTACCGATAGATAGGGGCCGGATGCCGTTCAGGCGGCCAGGAATTCGGGGTTCTGCTTTACCAGCGCGGTTTTAAGCTTCTCCATCGCGCGCACCTCGATCTGGCGCACGCGTTCCTTGGAGATGCCCAGTTGCGCGCCCAGCGCCTCTAGCGTCGCCCCCTCATCGCTTAGCCGGCGCTCCTCGATGATCCGAAGTTCACGCCCGTTAAGGCCCTGAAGCGCCTCCCGCAGCCACAGCGCGCGCCGCTCGATATCGATCGCATCGCCTGCGATCTCATCGGGCAGCGGAGTGTCGGAAACCAGGAAATCCATCCGTTCCGCAGCACCCGTCTCATCGGCAAGCGGCGCGTTAAGCGAACTGTCCGGCGCCGAAAGCCGGGAATCCATCATCGCCACATCCGCTTCGGAAACGCCGAGCGCGTCGGACACCTGCCGGTAGAGCGCATCGTTCGTCAGCGGGCCGTCGCCAGTGGCGAGACGGGCGCGCAAGCGTCGAAGGTTGAAGAACAACGCTTTTTGCGCCGAACTGGTGCCGCCGCGAACGATGGACCAGTTGCGCAATATGTAGTCCTGCATCGAAGCCCGTATCCACCACGTCGCATAGGTGGAAAAGCGGACCTCCCGATCCGGGTCGAAACGGGCGGCGGCTTCCAGTAGGCCGACATGGCCCTCCTGGATCAGGTCGCCGGCAGGCAGGCCGAAATGCCGGAATTTAGACGCCATCGAAATGACGAGGCGCATATGGGCCACCGTCATGCAATGCAGCGCATTCTGATCGTTGTCCTGCTTCCAGCGCAGCGCCAGCAGATGTTCCTCCTCGCGCTCGAGATAGGGAGCTTTCATGGCCCTGCGAATGAAGGTACGACCGGCAGTATCTTCCATAATTGCGCGCTCCCATATCAGACCCGGCTGCACTCAAATGCCGGCGCTCGGACGGGGTAAATGCTTGAAATGTTCGTGCATCGCCCTAGGCTGAAAATAACGTGCCGGGCCGGAAAATGGTTCCGTCGGTCAGGCGGCAATAGCGATCGCGCTTCCACCGCTGGGAGCACACCATCGTCTTTCCGGGATACTCGGTATGAAATACCCCATATGGTCCATCATTAGAAAATCATTCCTTATTTTGCCAAGACCACTCTGTCAGATTGCGCCTCATTCAAACACCGGCGAACGGTCGGCAAACATCGGCGAAACGGCCGGAAAGCAGGGTACCCCACCATGAAATGGCTCAATTCACTCATCATCGCCGGCGCCGTGCAGGCGCTGGCGCTGACCGCCTCCTTTGCCGGCGCCAACCTCGACCAGATCAAGGCCGACGGCGTCATCAAGATCGGCACGGAAGGCACCTACGCGCCTTTCACCTACCATGACACCGACAACAAGCTGGTCGGCTTCGACGTCGAGATCGGCGAGGCGATCGCCGCCAAGCTGGGCGTCAAGCTCGAATTCCTCGAAGGCAAGTGGGACGGCCTGATCGCCGGCCTCGACGGCAAGCGCTATGACGCGGTCATCAACCAGGTCGGCATTACGCCGGAACGCCAGGCGAAATATGCGTTCTCCGACCCCTATATCGCCTCCAAGGCGGTGCTGATCGTCAAGGGCGACAACACCGACATCAAGTCCTTCGCCGATCTCAAGGGCAAGAAGTCGGCGCAGTCGCTGACCTCGAACTTCGGCAAGCTGGCGCAGGAGAACGGCGCGGAACTGGTCGGCACGGAAGGCTTCGATCAGTCGATCCAGCTCCTTCTGACCGGCCGCGCCGACGCCACCATCAACGACAGCCTGTCCTTCCTCGACTTCAAGAAGCACAAGCCGGACGCCAATGTGAAGATCGCCGCGCAGGAAGAAAACGCCGACCATTCCGGCGTCATCGTGCGCAAGGGCGATCCGGAACTGGTCGAGGCGATCAACAAGGCGCTGGCCGACATCAAGGCCGACGGTACCTACCAGAAAATCGCCGACAAATATTTCGGCCAGGACGTTTCGAAGTAAGAACCGGACGGCTCCCAATCCGGTTTTTATGCGGCGAGTTGTCTTTGACGGCTCGCCGCTTTTCGTACGATATGAAGCACTGGGCTGTGCCAGTGGCGGTATCCGCCCCTAGCCGTGACCCCGCAAGGAGATGTTTCCCGTGCCCCATTGGCTGCAATTGATGCTGGATTCGCTCGGGCCCCTGTTATGGGCCGCAGCCGTCTTCACCGCGCCGCTTACGCTGCTGTCCTTCGCCTTCGGGCTGACTGTCGGGCTGGTGGTGGCGCTGATCCGGCTGTTCGGGCCGAAGCCGCTGGTCGCCCTGGTTCGTTTCTATGTCTGGATCTTTCGCGGCACGCCGCTTCTGGTGCAACTGTTCCTGATCTTCTACGGTCTGCCTTCGGTCGGCATCCTGCTCGACAACTTTACGGCCGCGCTGATCGGCTTCACCCTCAATGTCGGCGCCTACACATCCGAGATCATCCGCGCCGCCATCGGTTCCGTGGCGAAAGGCCAATGGGAGGCGGCCTATTCGATCGGCATGAGCTGGAGCCAGGCGATGCGCCGCACCATTCTGCCGCAAGCGATGCGCGTGGCGGTGCCGCCGCTCTCCAACACCTTCATTTCACTGGTCAAGGACACGTCGCTTGCCGCAGCCATCACGGTGCCCGAGATGTTCCAGGCAGCCCAGCGCATCGTCGCAACCACCTACGAGCCGCTGATCCTCTATGTCGAGGCGGCGATCCTCTATCTGGCCATGAGTTCGGTGCTGTCGGCCCTGCAGACGCGGCTCGAGGTGCGCCTCAACCGCTATGGCGGCTTCCTGGAGGCACGGGCATGATCGGCCTTACCGACATCGAAAAGCATTTTGGCGAAAACCATGTGCTGAAGGGCGTCAGCGTCACCATCACGGAGGGCAGCGTCACGGCCCTTGTCGGTCCCTCGGGCGGCGGCAAGAGCACGCTCCTGCGCTGCATCAACCTGCTGGAGATCCCGACCTCCGGCAGCGTTCGCATCGGCGACGACACGCTGGTGTTCAAGCCGGGAGAACGGCTTGCCACGAAGGACATCCAGCGGCTTCGCCGCCAGACCGGCATGGTGTTCCAGAATTTCCAGCTGTTCCCGCATCGCACCGCGATCGAGAACGTCATGGAAGGCCTGACGACCGTGCTGAGATGGCCAACCGCCCGAGCGCGGGAACGGGCAATGGAGCTGCTCGAAAAAGTCGGCATGGCGCACAAGGCCGATGCATGGCCGGCGACCCTGTCAGGCGGCCAGCAGCAGCGCGTGGCGATTGCGCGGGCGCTGGCACCTTCCCCAAAAGTGCTTTTGTGCGACGAGCCGACCTCGGCGCTCGATCCCGAACTGGCGCAGGAAGTTGTCGATGTGCTGGGTACATTGGCCAACGAAGGCACGACGATGGTGATGGCGACGCACGATCTTCGCCTCGCCTCGAAAATCGCGCGCGAAGTGGTTTTCCTCGACGCCGGTG
The DNA here is from genome assembly GCF_054489405.1 of Mesorhizobium sp. A623. Taxonomy (NCBI): domain Bacteria; kingdom Pseudomonadati; phylum Pseudomonadota; class Alphaproteobacteria; order Hyphomicrobiales; family Phyllobacteriaceae; genus Mesorhizobium; species Mesorhizobium sp. A623. Next base: position 152,996 of record NZ_JBTMXB010000005.1, on the reverse strand, counting down.
TCGTCGTCGAAACCGGGCCGTCGGCCGAGTTGTTCGGCAATCCGCAACGTGAGCGCACCAAGCGCTTTATCGCGACCCTGCGGCAGGAAGCGGAAGCGAAGTAGCTGAAAAACCGTATCGCGCGTGAAAACGCTCGATCTCGCGCGGTTTCGGCGCCTGCCCGGTGAAGATTTCGACATATTCGGGGATGCGCTGCATGCGCGTCGCCATATCTTCGTCGGCCTTCATCGAGATGTAGCCGATCTGGACGAGATAGATGGTGCGTGCCCGCACGTCCGCCTGCGCGGCGTCGCAGCCGAAGCGCACGAACATTGCCGTCAGCGTCGCGATCCGCGCCGTATCCGCCTCGGCGACGTGCGCCGCGACCTCGGCGGACTGCAACGCCCAACTGCGGATGGCGAACTCGAACTGTGAATCGAAAAGAGAGCCGTCGAGCCAGCAATCGAAGACGTTGAGCATGGCTTCGGCAATGCTCTCGGCATAGGCCTGCGATTGCCGCACGATGCCGCCCGTATTCGTGGTGCGCCAGCGTTCGACCAGCGCCGCCAGCAGCGCATCCCTGTCCTTGAAGAACCAGTAGAAGCTGGTGCGCGAAAGCTTGAGTTTCTGCGCAAGCGGAAGGATGCGCACCGCGTCGACGCCTGCATCGATCAGCGCGTCATAGGCCGTTTCCAGCCAGGTCTCTGCGGAGCCTCTCCAGCCCGTATCGGTCGCTCGCTGATCCATCGGGCAATGTCTAGCAGGCACGCCGTGCAGTCGCAATGAAAATGTACAGCGTGGTCTATTCAACGTACACTTAAGTGCGTATAATATACACCGTTGTACATTTCACTTCGCCGCGTCGATCAGGAGCCATCCATGTTGAACGATCCCCTTCTGCAACCCTACCAGTTGAAGCACCTGACGCTGCGCAACCGGCTCATGCTGACCTCGCACGAACCCGCCTATCCGGAAGACGGCATGCCCAAGGAGCGTTACCGCGCCTATCATGTGGAACGGGCCAAGGGCGGCGTCGCACTGACCATGACGGCGGGTTCTGCTGCGGTGTCGCGCGACAGCCCGCCGGTATTCAACAATGTTCTCGTCTACAAGGACGAGGTGGTGCCGTGGCTGAAGGCGCTGACCGACGAATGCCACGACCATGGCGCCGCAGTGATGATCCAGCTTACCCATCTCGGTCGGCGCACCCGCTGGGACAAGGGTTATTGGCTGCCGGTCGTCTCGTCCTCGCACGAAAGGGAAGCGGCCCACCGCGCCTTCCCGAAGAAGCTCGAGGACTGGGACATCGAGCGCATCATCACCGACTATGCGGACGCTGCCGAACGCATGAAGGCCGCCGGCCTCGACGGCATCGAGCTTCAGGCCTACGGCCATCTGATGGATCAGTTCTGGTCGCCGCTGACCAACGATCTCGACGAGCCTTATGGCGGTTCGCTCGACAACCGCCTGCGCTTCACCTTCGACGTGCTGCGCGCCATCCGCAAGCGGGTCGGGCCGGACTACATCGTCGGCATCCGCTACACCGCCGACGAGGTGCTGGAGGGCGGCGTCACCCGCAAGGACGGGTTTGAGATTTCAAAAAAGCTCAAGGAATGCGGCATGGTCGACTTCCTCAACGTCATCCGCGGCCATATCGATACCGACCCCGGCCTCACCGACGTCATTCCGGTGCAGGGCATGGCGAGTTCGCCGCATCTGGATTTCGCCGGCGAGATCCGCGCCGCGACGAACTTCCCGACCTTTCACGCCGCCAAGATCCAGGATGTGGCGACCGCGCGCCATGCCATCGCCTCGGGCAAGCTCGACATGGTCGGCATGACGCGCGCCCACATGACCGACCCGCATATCGTGCGCAAGATCGTCGAGGGGCGCGAGCACGATATCCGTCCCTGCGTCGGCGCAACCTATTGCCTCGACCGCATCTATCAGGGCGGAGCCGCCTATTGCATCCACAACCCGGCGACGGGCCGCGAGACGGAAATTCCGCACGACATCCCCAAGGCAGCGAAGAAGCGCAAATTCGTCATCGTCGGGGCCGGGCCGGCCGGTCTGGAGGCCGCACGCGTTGCCGCCGAGCGCGGCCATGAGGTGGTGGTGTTCGAGGCCGCGAGCCATGCCGGCGGCCAGGTCCGGCTGACCGCGCAAAGCAAGCGCCGGCGCGAAATGATCGGCATCGTCGATTGGCGTGTGGCGCAATGCACGGCCAAAGGCGTCACCATCCACTACAGCACATGGGCCGACGCCGATGCGGTGCTCGGCGAAAAACCCGATGTCGTCATCATTGCCACCGGCGGCGTGCCGCATACGGAAATATTGAGCGCCGGCAACGATCTGGTGGTGTCGTCCTGGGACATCATTTCCGGCGACGTCAAGCCGGGCAGCAACGTGCTGGTGTTCGACGACGCCGGCGACCATAGCGGCCTGCAAGCGGCCGAGGTCATTGCGGCGAGCGGCGGCAAGGTCGAAGTGATGACACCCGACCGCTCCTTCGCGCCGGAAGTCATGGCGATGAACCTCGTCCCCTACATGCGTTCGTTGCAGAAGCTCGACACCACCTTCACCGTGACCTACCGGCTGGAAGCCGTGAAGCGGCAAGGCAACGGCCTCGTCGCCATCGTCGGCAGCGATTATGGCGGCGTTGCCAGGGAGCGGCATGTCGACCAGGTCGTCATCAACCACGGCACCATCCCGCTGGACGAGCTCTATTTCGAGCTGAAGCCGCAATCGAGCAATCTTGGCGTGCTGGACCACGGCGATTTCATCGAAGGCAAGCCACAGGCCAGTGCCGGCAACCGGCAAGGCGCGTTCCAGCTGTTCCGGATCGGCGATGCGGTCGCCTCGCGCAATACGCATGCGTCGATCTATGACGCGCTGCGGCTGGTGAAGGATTTGTAGGGAGGCCGAAGCAAGGCGGCCCAAGCCGCCAAGGCAGGTAAAGAGATGCTTTTGTCAATGAACTGAAGGCGGCCCAAGCCGCCTTAGCGGCCCGATACCCTATTTGAGTTCGAGCAGGCGTTCGAGATAGCTGCGCTCGATATCAGGCGACAGCGCATTGCCCAGCCGCTTGCGGATGGCATCCAGAATCCGGCGGGCGCGCTGCACGTCTATCTCGTCCGGCACCTTGACCGAATCGCCGAAGTCCGGCCCCTGCGTGGCGCGCGGCCGGCCAAGCGGATCGCGGGCGCCATCACGCTGGGCGCCGCCCTGGCTGTTGCCCTTGTCGCCCTGCATGGCCTGCATCTGCTTCATCATGCTCCTGGCGCCGTCGCGCAAGGCTTCCAGCGCCTTGCCCTGATGGCCAACCGCATTGTCGCCCTCGCCCTCCCCAAGCGCCTGTTCGGCGCTGTCCATCGACTTGCCGGCCTGGCCGAACCCTTCATTCGGCTCGAGCCCCATGCCCTCGAGGCCCTTCTTGAGTTTTTCGAGGTCGCCTTCCAGTTTGCCCTGGCCCTCCTGCAACTGCTTCAGGGCCTCGGCGAACTCTTCCGGCGTCATGGACTTGCCTTCTTGGGGCTTGCCATCCTGCGGTTTACCCTGTGCGCCGGGCTGGCCCTGATCGTCCAGTTCGCCGAACGGATTTTGTTCGCCCTGTTCGCGCTGCTGCTGGCCGCGCTGCGCCTGATCCATGCGGAACGTCTCGTTCATCATCTCCTGCTGGCGGCGCATGATCTCGCCGAGCTTGTCCATCTGCCGGCGCATCTCGCTGTCCTGCTGGCCCGGCTGCTGCTGACGCCCGGCCTGCAGATTGTTCATCATGTTTTCGAGCTGCGACAGCAATTCCTGCGCCTTGTCGCGATTGCCGGACTTCGCCAGGTTTTCGATCTGGTCCATCATCTTTTGCAGATCGCTCTGGCGAAGCTCCTTGGCCCCCTGCTGCGTCTGGGCCGATTTCTGGTTCTGCTGGCGCTGCGCGAATTCCTTGAGGAAATCGTTCATCGCCTCGCGCAGTTCCTTCATCGCCTTGTCGATCTCTTCGTCGCTGGCTCCGTTCTTCAGCGCGTCCTGCAAGGCCTGCTGTGCCTGCCGAAGCCGCTTTTCCGCCGCCGACAAATCGCCTTCCTCGATGCCGAGCGCGATCTGCCACAGATAGCCGACCTCGTCGCGCAGCTGATCGTCGCTGACGGCCAGCTTCAGGCGCGTTCTGGCGCTGATGATCGCCAAATAATGCGTCATGTTGTCGAACGTGTCTTCCGGCCTGAGCGTGATCGCGTCCATCAGGTCGAGCACGCGCTGCTTGGCGTTGGCGTCGAGAGCCAGCAGGCGGCGCTGCTCGATCACCGCCAGCGCCAGCGGGTTGGTGAACGGCCTGGCCGGCATGACGAGCGTCTTGCTTTCGCTCATTGCCGTCTGCCCGGCATCGTCGGTCGCGACAAGCTTCAACGTGACCGGCGCGCCGGCCCAGACATGCTCCGTCAGATCCTTGATGGTTTTGGCGGCGTTCGCGTTGCCGCCGCGGCGCGGCAGCGCCAACGGCATTTCAGGCGGGCCGTAAAGCGGCCGGGCGTTGGGCGCAGGCGCGTCAGCGAGCGCGAAGACGGCCTTGGCCGAAGCCGCGCCATAATCGTCGTCGATCTGGTAGGCCAATTCGGTCGTGCCATTGGCGGCGTGCCTGGGTTCGCCAACGAAGCGGATTGCCGGTCGCGCATCGGGCGTGACCGAAAACGTCCAATGCGCGAGTTCATCCTCGGCCGCCTTCAGCGCCAGCCTGCCGTCGACAGTGAGCTTGCCGGCGAACTGCCTGGCCTTGGCTGGAGCCGCGCCCCCGGCCGCCATTTGTGCGGCAGGTGCCGGCGCGGCGGTCGGTTCGATGGCGCGGCTGTTGCCGCTGGCATCGACGAAGGCAAGCGTTTCTTCGCCGGACCCGCCGGTAACGCGCAGCGCAACCTCGCTGCCCGCCGGTACGGTGACGGCGGCGCCATCCTGCCCTGCGACCGCGGTAAGGAAGATCGGCGGCTTGCCGGTATAGGCCGGTGGGGTGACCCAGGCGTCGACGCGAGGCGGGATCGCATCGTGCACTGCGCCTGCGCGAAACGCGTCTGCGGCCCGGCCGCCAAGCGGGCCGAAGGAAAATGCGAAGGCGACGACCACGGCCAACACCGCAATTGCACGCAGACCCCAGGGGTCGCGATCGGGAACCTGCGGTCGCGGAGCATCGGCGGTAACGCGCTCCAGCGTCGCGGCCATGCGCTTCTGGTGCTCGCGCCACAAGGCTTGCGCAAAGCCCCTTTCCGGGCCGCTCGGCCTGTCGGCCTGCGCCTGAAGCGGGCTGTGCAGCAGGGCGTTGGCGGCCTCGATGCGCCGGTCGATCTCATCGGCCTTCGGCAGCCGGAAAAAGCGGAGCGGGTAGAGCGCGGCAAGAGCGGTGATGCAGAACACGGCAAGAACGCCGAACCGCAAAATGTCCGGCATCCGCGCGAAAAGCCCGAACCAGGCGGTGCTGAGGAACAAGGCCATGACCACGAGAAGCGGCAACAGCAACGGCCAGCCGCGCTCGAAAACCATCGAGCATCGCGTAGCCAGCCTGCTAACGGCCAATCTGGCCGAAAGACCTCTGCTTTCAGTGGCGGGTCGGTCCGTCATCGGCCCCTTGTCGCTTTATTTGCGGCCGGCCCGAACAGCTCAGCCTCACAAGCTCTAAAGCACGTCGCAATCTTTCAGATTCGCTTGCCGAGCTTTAGGTCTTTGTTTTCTCGCATGTCATTACCCGAAACCGGTTCCCACTTTCGGGAGACAAGCTCTAGAATAGCAGCAAACACGGCAAAGGCGAGGCGCTGACGGTAACGCGGGTCCCGAATATGAAAAGGCCGACGCCAGCTTGCTGCTGACACCGGCCTGTATTCTGGAATCGTCGCACCTCGCCTTTTTAACAAAGGCTGAGGTTGGTTCGATCCGACTCAGGCCCGTGGGCGGGGGGCTTGGGGTTTACGAGCAAGTGCCGGACCGAACCGTCTCAGGCAACGCAGCCAAGATTGACGGACAATGGGGCGGCAGGGCGGGTAAAAAATGGCTAAAAAAAGGCGGGAAATCACCAATTCCGACAGGGCGTTCGTCAAACGTGACTGGACTACGGCGCAGTACCTGTCGTCCCCCGGTTTGGCGCGGGCTTGCAATTGGCGGGCGAAAGCGCAACCTTAGGCTAGACAACAGATATGCAAGGCTGGGGCCGTTTAGCCGTGAAAGGGTTGGCATGACCGATGGTGGCTCGGAGGATGGGGACGCATCGGGAATATTGATACCGCTTCATGAGGCCCGCCGCCAACGGCTCGATCTTCCGGTCGCGTTCGAACGGCGGGAACTGGAACAGATATTGAGGCTGTACGGCCGCATGGTTGCCGCCAATGAGTGGCGCGACTATGCCATCGACCATCTGAGCGACCGCGCCATATTCTCCGTGTTTCGCCGCACCAGCGAGGTGCCGCTTTTCCAGATCGTGAAAGACCCCCGGCTGGCGCGAAAGCAGGGCGCTTTCAGTGTTGTCGCCGCCGGCGGGCGCATCCTCAAGCGCGGCCACGAATTGACCCGGGTGCTTGGCGTGTTCGATCGGACTTTGAAGCTGGTCGACGCCTAGCGCGGTTCCAGCGTTCCGAACACCGTCTGCAGGAACTCGCCGAGCCAGCGCCTGAGATGCATGTCCCAGATCAGCCGGCCGCCAAGATGGTCGCGGCCGGGTTGCGCGCCCGGAAGCTCGAAGCGGTGCGCACCGTGCACCACCCAGCGGTGCATCATCATTCGGGTCAGTTCGGCGTGGAACTGGACGCCCCAGGCATTTTCGCCATAGCGGAAAGCCTGGTTGGGATAGGTTCCGCAGGTGGCCAGAAGGGTCGCGCCGCGCGGCAGCGAAAAGCCCTCGCGGTGGAACTGATAGACTTGGCTCGGCCACCGCATCAGCCTTTCGCCCTCCTCGGTTGCCTTGAGCGGATACCAGCCGATCTCGACCAGCCCGTCGCCATGGCTTTCGACCTTGCCGCCGAGATGGTTGACCAGCATCTGCGCGCCCAGGCAAATGCCGAGAAAGGGGCGGTTCTCCTTCAGCGGGACGGCGAGCCAATCGGTTTCGCGGCGGACGAATTCGTCGCTGTCATTGGCGCTCATCGGGCCGCCGAACATGACCGTTCCGGCATGATCGTCCAGTGTTTCAGGCAGGGCGTCGCCCAGCGGCGGACGCCGAATATCGAGATCGAAGCCCGCTTCCAGAAGCATGTGGCCGACGCGGCCCGGACTGGAGTTTTCCTGATGCAGAACGATGAGGATTTTTGGCCGGCATGGCTGTGATGGCATTCCTGGAAAATCCTGACTGTCCACACCGCCTAAAGCACGTCGCGATCTTTCAGATTCGCTTGCCGAGCTTTAGGTCTTGTTTTCTCGCATGTCTCCCGAAACCGGTGCCCACTCTCGGGAGACATGCTTTAATCGTCGCTGGAGACGCCGCCGGCCTGGGGCCATTCCGCGGCTGCCTTTTGCCGGGCGGCGATGCGGTCCTGCCGCTCCACGCCCAGCAATTCGGCAACCCGCCACACGACATCGTCTTCCAGTTCGTGCAGTTCGCCGTCCGCATAGACGATACTCCACATCAACCCGACAAAAGCCTTGCGGCCGTCGGCGTCGAGATGGCGCTTCAGCACGCTGGTGAAGGCATAGAGATCGACCGCCTCGCCGTCCGCCTTTTCACCGGCCTTGGCCAGTGCGTCGAGTTCCGCGCCTGTCACGCCGTAGCTTTGCGACAGCACCGCCTTGAATTTGGCCCACTCGACGTCCTGTCGGGCGCCATCGGCGTCCATGACATGATAAAGCAGGGCCGAAGCCGCGACACGCGGATCGTCCGCCTGCGCGGCGCCCCGGCCGGCGCCGCCCGGTAATTCCTTGAGAAAGGACAGTACGCGCTCGAACATCAAACTCCTCCGATTCACCACACACTGACTTAGCGCGGAAGCGGATCACGATCAAAACAAACGAAAGCGACCGGACGATTTCGCATCCGGCTCCTCGTCCTCCGGCTCGATGCCTGGGTCGTCGGGAAGGCGCATCGGTTCGGCCGGCTCAATCGCCTCTTCATCGATCGGCACGGCGGCCAGTTCGGCAGCCGTAACCGGTGCGATGGAATCGCCTGCAGTTGCCGGTTCCTTCTCCACCGGAGCAGCCTTCGGCAGGAGTACCGGGCGATCGGCCTCAACCACAACCGGCGACGCTGTCGGCGCGGCAAGCACGGGAGCATCGATCTCCGGCCGGTCTTCGTCGCTTTCGATCAGTTGGCCAAGCCGTTCCATCGGCGCGCGCCATTCGAACGCGTCGAGCCTGCCCGTGACCGGCGATACCGGTGCCCAGCACTCGGAAGCGACGCCGTCGGCAACCCATTCCGGATCGCGCGGCGCCCGCACCGCCTTGGACAGAAGTTGCCTGACCTTACCCTGGTCGCCCGTATCGGCCTCCTCGATGTCGGCCAACAACAGGTAAGCCCCCTCGCGAGGGTCGATGCGGATCGCCGTCTCGGCCTCGCGGCGCGCTGTCGCAAAGTCCTGCGCGTCGAGCGCAGCGCGCGCTACCGCCATCGAGGATTCGGCATTGTTCCGCTTCAGTTCCTGCAGTTTGCGCGCCCGGTTCAAGCGGTCGAGAACCGCATCGCCGGGCCGGGCATGCGTATAGAGTTCAGCGATCTCGGGATGCGGCTCGGCCTTCCATGCCGCCTCGAGGATTTTTGCGCCTTTGCGCACATCGTTGTGCCGAAACAGCGCGCGGGCGGCAGCGACAGCGGCCGGTGCGAAGCCGGGGCGCAGGCGGTTGGCTTCGAGCGCCGCCGTCCTCGCCGCATCGGGGTCGCTGTCGAACAAGGCCTGCGCCTTGGCGGTAAGCAGCACGGAACGGCGGTTGTTGGCCGATTCCGGCTCGATCTGCCGTGTCGATTTCTGCGCGTTGACCAGTTTGAGCGCGCCGTCCCAATCGGCGCGCTGGGTCAGTTCTTCCAGCGTCGATTCAGCCGCCCAGGCCAGTTGCGGCGCCACTTGCGCCGCGCGCCCGGCATAGTGGCGGGCGGCATTGCGGTCGCCCAGCCTTTCGGCCTCGAGATAAAGTCCCCGCAGGCCAAGCAGGCGCATTTCCGGATCGTCGAGCATGGCCTCGAATTTCCCGCGCGCCGTCTCGTGGTCGCCTTCAAGCAGCGAAGCCTGCGCATCCAGAAGATGGATCAGCGGCTCCTGGTCGGAGCGGATCAGCTTGGCCGCCTCCTTCGCTTTCTTGCGCGCCAGCGCTGCGTCGCCCGCACCGGCAGCGATCATGCCCGTCGACAGCGCCTGATAGCCCCGGTCGCGGCGACGCACGCGAAAATGCCGCGCGATAGTGTAGGGGCTGTTCCAGATCGACTTGAGCAGCCACCAGAGGATCATCACCACTGCAACGACAGCCACCACGGCCACCGCCGCCACCATCAGGCTGACCTGATACTGGTAGCCGTTGAAGGTGACGACCATGTCGCCCGGCCGGTCCGCCAGCCAGGCAAAGCCGAGGCCCAGCGCGAAGACGATGGCGAGGAAAACGAGAATGCGGATCATCTGGGTCCTCACGCCTTCATGGCATTGGCGATCAGCGCGTCGATCTGCGCTTCGACATCAAGCCGCGCCTTGATCTTCGCGGCAAAATCCGCGCCGGCAGCCTTCACCGCATCGGGCAGCGGATCATATTCGGCAAGCGCCTTGGCGTAGTCCCCCTGGTTGACCGCCGCCTCCATCCGGGCGACCGTTTCGGGCACCCCGGCACCCGCTACCGCACCGATCGGACGCACCTTGACCAGCGATTCCGCGCTGGACATCAGGCTTTGGAAAAAGCCGCCATTCGGGTCGGGCGGGGTGGCAGCCGAAACCATCGTGGTCGCAGCCGCATCGACGCCGGCAGCGATTTCGGCGCGGGTCGCGACCCCCTTTTCGGCATAAGCGCGCAGCGCGGCAAGCTGCGGCGCATCCGGCGCGATGGCCGCGAAGGTCTCCAGTTCGGCAGCAAAAGGCGCACCGCGATCCAGCGCCGCCTTCAGTGCCGAAGCCGCAATCGCCAGCGCGATCTTCGGCTGCGAGGCCTGCGCCTCGACCTTGGCCGACAGTTGCGTGACCGATTGCTCGAGCGCGCCGATTCTACCCTGCTGTTCGGAAGCAGCATTGCCCGCCGATTTGACCAGCGCATCCAGTTCCGTGATTTTGTCACTGAGCGGCTTGAGGTCGGACGACGCCATGGTTCCGGCCTGGCCGAGTGCGGCAACCGTCGTTTCCAGGGCGGCAATCTTGTCGCGCAATTCGGTGACGCCTGCCGTATCGCCGGTTTGCGATCCGGCGGAAGCCTTCAGCGCCGCGACATCCGTCTTGACCTGATCCAGCGCATCGGAAAGTCCCTTGACCCGCGCCATGGCGTCGCCGCCATTCTCCGAGTTCGATATGGCCGCGATCTGGGTTTTCAGCGCGGCGATGTCGCTGTTGACGCCTTCCAGGGAAGCGCCGGCGCCCGGCGCGCCGAGAAGGCCGGCATATTGCAAACCGCCGGCACCGACGAGCGCGATGATCCCGCCGACGACGCCGGCAACGATGGCGCTCATGCTGCCCCGCCTGGGCTGGACCGGCTCGCCCGCCACGAAATCGGCCTTCGCAGCGGTATCGGTGTCGGCCGCCAGCTTGGCCTGCGCGGGCGTATCGTCGAAACCGTAATCGGCGCTGGCGCTCGCCCGGTCCGCCTGTTCTGCGGCGGCGATGCGTGCCGCCTCATCCTTTTCCCACGGCTCGAAATCGGCGGCTTGCGCCCGCATTCCCTCCTGGCCCGACGCCTCGTTCTCCGTTGCCTCAGGCGCTGCAGCCTGCTCTTCTCCGATCCCAGAGACGTCGCCCGGCTGAAGCTCGATGGTCACCGGCTCGCGGTGGGTTTTGGAATGTCGCGTCTTCGGCGTCTTGACCATGCTTGGCTCCGCTATTTCGCTTCGTCTTGACCGGCACCGGCTTCAGGAAAGGTCTACCACACCTCAACCGTGTGAAAAGGGCAGCGTGATGACGCGGGAGGACGCATCAGCCCCGCAACAGGTCGAACAGCGCCTCTTCGTTCGGCTCCCGGCTCACATGAATTCTTTCTCTCCCCAGCGGATCGAGAGCCGCTGCAACGCGCCTCGACAAGCACAGGAAACTAGCGTCATCGAACAGTGGGGCAAGTTCTGGCGTCCGGGCGATCGCACGGATGGCCTGCGCTGCCTTGACCGAATAGAGCAGCACCGTGTCGACGGGGTGGCCATCAAGGGACGCTGCGATTTCCGCACTGTCGTAACCGATCGCCACCGTATCGTAGGTCTCGACCGGATGGACGCGAACGGATGCCGCACCCAGCCTTTGTTCGAAGGTGGAAAGCCTCACCCTGCCGCACAGATAGACGACGGCCATGCCGGACAGCGAAGCCGCCATATGGGCGGCCAGCGCCTCCGCGTCGCCCGGCCCTTCATGCACCGACAGAAAACCTGCCGCGCGCGCCGCTTCCGCGGTGCGTTTGCCGACGGCATGGCATGGCAAATGCGCCAGCGCCGCAATCAATTCCGCAGGCGCATGGCGCAAGGCGTTGGCGCTGGTTGCCGCAATGGCTACCGCGTCTTCCGGCAGACCGTCAATCGTGACAGGAAGCGGATGCGTCCGGGTCAGCGGCAGCAGGACCGGCTCAAAGCCCAGCGCCGCAAGCCTGGTTGCGGTGCGCGCGGCACCCGGTTCCGGCCTTGTCACCAGAACGCGGCGGCGCATTCAATACCATCCGTCAAAAAACTCTTCGCCGGCTTTCGCCCGCACGGCCACACCGGCCTGCGCGCCGATCAGCGCGGCTTCCCGCGCCAGTCCCTCGGCCTCGATGGTGTGCGACTGCGTACCGTCGGGCGAAATGATCAGCCCGCTGAACGACAGCCTGTCTCCCTCGATCACCGCATAGCCGGCAATCGGCGTGCGGCAGGAGCCGTCGAGCGTGCCGAGAAAGGCGCGCTCACAAGCCAGCGCCTGGCCGGTCGGGACATGGTGGATCGCTGCCAGCATCTCGCCCACCGCGTCGTCGCCGATCCGGGTTTCGATGCCGATGGCGCCCTGCCCTGGCGCCGGCGGAAAATCGGCCAGCGGCATCAAGTCGGTGACGAGATGCTCCAGCTCCAGCCGCTTCAGCCCGGCCAATGCCAGGATGGTGCCTTCGGCCACGCCTTCGTCGAGTTTGCGTAACCGCGTCTGGACGTTGCCGCGAAACAGCACCACGTCGAGGTCGGGTCGCATGCGGCGGATCAGGGCCTGCCGGCGCAGCGAAGACGAGCCGACCTTGACGCCGCGCGGCAATTCCGCGATCGATTTCGCAGCCTTGCCGATAAAGGCGTCGCGGGCATCTTCGCGCGGCAGGAAGGCCGAAAGCTCCAGCCCGGCCGGCAATTGCGTCGGCATGTCCTTGGAAGAATGCACGGCAATATCGATGCGGCGGTCGAACAGCGCCTCTTCCAGTTCCTTGGTGAAAAGCCCCTTGCCGCCGGCCTCCGACAGCGCCCGGTTCTGGATGCGGTCGCCGCTGGTCGAGATCGGCACGATTTCGAACGCCGATTCCGGCAGCTGGTGCGCCGCCATCAGCCGCGCCTGCGTTTCCTGGGCCTGCGCCAGCGCCAGCAGGCTGCCCCTCGTTCCGATCCGTAATGGTGTTTGCATGACGCGCCGTCCGTGATAACCCCCGGCAGGCGGGGCTTGCGCACTCCTAGCGGGGATCGCGCGCATGCACAATCTTCGAGGGCAGCGACCAATTGATCCGCGTTCTGGGCATAGAGACGAGTTGCGACGAGACGGCGGCCAGCGTTGTCGCCCTGTCTGATGATTCCGAGCCCCGGATTTTGTCTAACGTCGTGTTCAGCCAGATCGAGGAACATGCGGCCTTTGGCGGCGTGGTTCCCGAGATTGCCGCGCGCGCTCATGTCGAGGCGCTGGACGGCATCATTGAGGCAGCCCTTGCCGAGTCGGATACGGCGCTTGCCGAAATCGACGCCATCGCCGCGACCGCCGGTCCCGGCCTCGTCGGCGGGCTGATCGTCGGGCTGATGACGGCAAAGGCGATTGCGGCGGCGGCGGGGAAAAAACTGATCGCCATCAACCATCTGGAGGGCCATGCGCTGACCGCCCGCCTGACCGACGGCGTCGCCTTTCCCTATCTTTTGCTGCTGGTTTCCGGCGGCCATACGCAGATCGTCGCGGTGCGCGGGGTCGCAGACTACCAGCGCTGGGCCACCACCATCGACGACGCGCTGGGCGAAGCCTTCGACAAGACGGCCAAGATGCTCGGCCTGCCCTATCCGGGCGGTCCCAATGTGGAAAAGGCGGCAAGGCAGGGCGATGCCGGCCGTTTCGCCTTTCCGCGGCCGATGAAAGGCTCCGCACAGCCCGATTTTTCCTTTTCCGGCCTGAAAACCGCCGTGCGGCAAGCTGCAAGCGCCATCGCGCCGCTCAGCGAGCAGGACGTCGCCGACGTCTGCGCCTCGTTCCAGGCGGCGGCTGCCGATGCGCTCAGTGATCGCGTCATCCGCGCCCTGAACCGGTTTCGCGAGACGTTTCCCGACGAAAAGACCCCCACACTGGTCGTGGCCGGCGGGGTTGCCGCCAACGGCACGATCAAATCGGCACTGGAAGCCCTGTGTGCGGATCGCGGCTTTGTTTTCGTTGCCCCTCCGCTGAAATTGTGCTCCGACAATGCTGCAATGATCGCCTGGGCCGGCATCGAAAGGCTGCGCGCCGGCAAGGTGGACGCCGATGCTTTCGATTTCGTGCCGCGTTCACGCTGGCCGCTGGACAGTGTCTCGGAGCCGATAATCGGATCGGGCCGGCGCGGGGCGAAAGCATGACGGGCGGCGGCAACTGGCGCGTCTGCGTGCTTGGCGGCGGCGCATGGGGTACCGCGCTGGCGCTGGCGATGCTGCGCGCCGGCCATTCCGTGCGGCTGTGGGCGCGCGACGAAGACAGCGTTGCCGCCATCAATCGCTGCGAGAACACCCGCTATCTGCCCGGCATCGCGCTCGATCCGGGTATCGAGGCCACCACCGACATGGCGACAGCACTGGCCGGTGCCGATTGCGTGCTGGCCGTTACCCCGGCGCAGTCGTTGCGCGGCGTATTGGCTACAGCGCAAGGTTTCATGCCGAAAAACATTCCGCTGGTGCTCTGCGCCAAGGGCATCGAGCGCGACACCGGCGCGCTGCTGTCGGCGATCGTCGGCGAGTTCCTGCCTAAAAACCCGATCGCGGCCCTTTCCGGCCCGAGCTTTGCGGCGGACGTGGCCAAAGGCCTGCCCACGGCGGTGGTGGTCGCGGCGCGCGACGACGCGCTGGCCGGCGACCTTGCCGCGCGCTTTTCGGCACGAAACCTTCGCTGCTATTCCAGCGACGACCTTGTTGGCGTCGAGATCGGCGGCGCGCTAAAGAACGTCTTCGCCATCGCCGCCGGCGCGGTGACGGGTGCGGGCCTCGGCGCCAGCGCGCAGGCCGCCATGGTGACGCGCGGTTTCGTCGAGTTACGCCGCATCGGCGCCGCCTTCGGCGCGAAGCCTGAAACGCTGATGGGCCTGTCGGGGCTGGGTGACCTCCTGCTCAGTTGCGCCTCGGTGCAATCGCGCAATTTCGCCTATGGGCTGGCGCTGGGGCGCGGCGAACAACTGGCCGGCCGGCCGCTGGCCGAAGGCGTGCCGACCGCCGCAATCGCCGTGCGCATTGCCGACGAGCGCGGCATCGACGCGCCGATCATCGCAGCGGTGGCCGCGATATTGGACGGAACGATTACCATCGGCGAAGCAGTATCCGCGTTGATGACGCGACCGCTGAAGACAGAAGCCGACGCTTAAACGAAAGGATACCACATGCTGTTTGCCCTGATCTGCACCGACAAGCCCGGAAAATTGCAGGTGCGCGCGGATACGCGGCCCGATCACCTGGCTTTCCTGCAAGGGTTGAACGATGAGAAAAAGCTGGCCTTCGCCGGCCCGTTCCTCGATGCCGACGGCAAGGCGAATGGCAGCATGGTCGTGCTCGAAGCACCCGACATGGAAGCGGCCCGCGCGCTTGCCGCCGCCGATCCCTACGCCAAGGCCGATTTGTTCGCGAGCGTCGAAATCCGCCAGTGGAACTGGGGCGTCAACAACCCGGCGAACGGCTGAGACGGAAGGCGGGGACAATAAAATGAATTACTGGCTGTTCAAATCCGAGCCATCCACCTTTTCCTTCGACGCACTGAAGGCGACCGGCAAGACCGGCACGCAGTGGGACGGCGTGCGCAATTATCTGGCGCGCAACAACATGCGCGCCATGCAGATCGGCGATCTTGGTTTCTTCTACCATTCCAACGAGGGGCTTGAGGTGGTCGGCATCGCCGAGGTTTGCGCACTCGCCCATCACGACACGACGACCGAAGACCCGCGCTGGGAGTGCGTCGATATCCGCGCCGTGCGCGACGTTCCCCGGCCGGTGAAGCTGGCCGAGGTCAAGGCCAACCCGAAGCTGGAGAAGATGGCGCTGGTCACGTCGATGCGGCTTTCCGTGCAGCCGGTGCTACTGGGCGAATGGCAGGAAGTCTGCCGCATGGCCGGCCTCGATCCAGCAACCTTGATGCCTTGACGCGAATCTCGCCACTGGACGCCGAACGTTTCATTCTGGACAACACCACGCTTGCGTCGCCGCCGCATGTGCCGGAAATCCGCCTGTATCTAGCCGACGAAGCGCATGATCTATGGCAGCGCACGGAGGATGAACTGGCCGAGATCGGCCTGCCGCCGCCTTTCTGGGCTTTCGCCTGGGCAGGCGGGCAAGGGCTTGCGCGTTACATCCTCGACCACCCGGAAGCGATTCGGGACCGAAAAATTCTCGACTTCGCTTCGGGCTCCGGCCTTGTCGCGATAGCGGCGGCAAGGGCAGGCGCAACAAGCGTGATTGCCGCCGACATCGATCCGTTTTGCGCAACCGCGATTCGGCTGAACGCCGAAGCCAACGGCATGGCGGTCGAATTCACGGACAGGGACCTGATCGGGATGGATGAAGGCTGGGACGTGGTGCTGGCCGGCGACGTTTTTTACGACGCCGCCTTTGCCGGGCTGCTGCTGCCCTGGTTCAAAAACCTGTCGGCGCGCGGCGCGGAAATTCTCGTCGGTGACCCGGGCCGGGCCTATCTGCCGAAGACAGAGCTGGAAAATCTGGCGATCTATGAAGTGCCGGTGACCCGCGCGCTGGAAGATTCCGACGTCAAGCGCACCACGGTCTGGCGCTTTTCCTAACGAACCACCCGCACCACCGTCCGGTCCGACAAAAACGGCAGCAGCCGCGCCATAACCTGCGCCGTCACCGCCACACAGCCCTGCGTCGGCGTAAAGCCGGCCCGCGCCAAGTGAAAGAAGATGGCGCTACCGCGTCCGCGCCGGCGGGGCGAAATGTTCCAGTCCAGCACCAGGCAGGCATCGTAGAGGCGGTCGTCGCGCTTCATGCGCTCATGGCTGGCGCCGTAGGGGATTTTTACCGGACGATTGTAGTTGCGGTCTTCCGGTACTTCGCACCAGCCGAGATCGGCGTCTATCGCCGTCATGGCCAGCCGGGTCCGCCGCCCGCCGGCAAACTGATCGTTGCGAAAATAGCCATGCAGAATCCGCATGGACGCCAGCGGCGTCGCCCCGTCTCCCTCGCGCTTGTTGGCGCAGATGCCGCCGCGGCCCAGGGCGCAGGGAAATACCAGCCTGCCGGCCTGCAAAAACCCCTGGCTGGGATGGCCGGGCCGGGCGCGAACGGTGATGACGCGTAGGCCCGCCGGCAAAATTGCGCCGGCAGCATTGTTTATGCGTTTTTTCAGGTATGATCGTGCCACGGAACAAATCACTGTGATGGGCTGTTTTGTTCATCAAGTTCCGCATAAACGGGCAGCGGTCAATTGAAATTCATTGCAAAACAACGGATTGATTCATGACATCACGCACCATCCTGATCGTTGACGACGATGAAGACCTGCGCGCCACGCTTGTCGAGCAATTATCGCTCTACGAGGAATTCAGCGTGCTGCAGGAAGCGACCGCCGCCAAGGGCGTTGCCGCCGCACGCGCCGGGCTGATCGACCTGCTCATCATGGATGTCGGCCTGCCCGACATGGACGGTCGCGAAGCGGTGAAGATCCTGCGCAAGGGCGGCTACAAGGCGCCCATCATCATGCTGACCGGCCACGACACCGATTCCGACACCATCCTCGGGCTGGAGGCGGGCGCCAACGATTACGTGACCAAGCCGTTCCGCTTCGCCGTGCTTCTGGCCCGCATCCGCGCGCAACTGCGCCAGCATGAACAGAGTGAGGACGCCACCTTCGCGGTCGGGCCATACACGTTCAAGCCCAGCCAGAAACTCCTGATCGACCAGCGCGGCGCCAAGGTGCGGCTGACCGAAAAAGAAGCCTCCATCATCAAATACCTCTATCGCGCGGAACAGAAGGTGGTAACGCGCGACGTGCTTCTGGAGGAGGTGTGGGGCTATAATTCGGGCGTCACCACGCACACGCTGGAAACCCATGTCTATCGGCTGCGGCAAAAGATCGAGCGTGATCCTTCCAATGCCGAGATTCTTGTCACGGAAAGCGGCGGCTACAAGCTGGTTCCCTAAGCGGATAACCCGTATGTAACCATCATTGATTCATAATTCGTCCGATTTGCGGTTCGGGGCGGGGCCGCACGGAAAACGAGCATGATCCGGCTTCGGGACCATGGCACGGAAAGGGGAACGGCCTGACGGTTCGGGGACATAATGGCGCTGGATGACGACATCCGCATCCTCTCCGCCGTGGGGCTTTTCGAGGGCTTCACGCAGGAGCAACTGCGCCTGCTCGCCTTCGGGGCCGAAACCACGCATCTCGGCGCCGACAAGAAGCTTTACCGCGAGGACGACGTTGCCGATTCGGCCTATGTCATGGTCAGCGGTCGCATCGTCCTCTATCGCGAGGGCGGCGACCGCGAGCGGCTTGTGCTCGGCCATGTCGGGCCGGGCTCGATTTTGGGAGAACTGGCCCTGATCGCCGATACCAGGCGGCTGACCAGCGCCTCGGCGGAAATCGATTCGGAGGTGCTGCGCCTCAACCGCAGTATGTTCCGGCGCATCCTCGAAGAATACCCGGAGGTTGCGGTGCAGCTTCACCACCGGATAACCGCCGAATTGCAGGCGTTCCTGCAGAAGATCGAAAACCTGGCGCCACGCTTCGCGGGGTGAGGAGCAGTCCGCGCACTTGCGCGGTTCATTCCAGGTCGAAACGGGCGATCACCGGCACATGATCGGAAGGGCGTTCCCAGCCGCGCGCAGCACTTAATATCTCGTAGCCATGGAACAGCGGGGTCAGGTTGGGCGACGACCAGACATGGTCGAGGCGACGGCCTCGATTGGACGTCTCCCAATCCTGCGCCCGGTAACTCCACCAAGTGTAGAGCTTCTGCTCGAGCGGGATGTTGTGCCGCATCAGGTCGACCCAGCCGCCGCTTTCACGCATGGCCTGGAAATTCGTCGTTTCGATCGGCGTATGGCTGACCACCTTGAGAAGCTGCTTGTGCGACCAGACATCATGCTCCAGCGGCGCGATGTTGAGGTCGCCGACGAGGATCGAGCCAGACGCAGCGTCGTGGTCGGCGCGAATGGCGTTCATTTCGGCGACGAAATCAAGCTTGTGCCGGAATTTTCGGTTGATCTCGGGGTCCGGTTCGTCACCGCCGGCCGGCACATAGAAATTGTGCACGGTAAGCGCCTTGCCGCCGGCCGCGACCCGGACCGAAATATGCCGGCTGTCCTCGATGCCGCAAAACCGGCGCTTCTCGACGATCTCGATCGGTCGCCGCGCCACCGTCGCCACGCCGTGATAGCCCTTCTGGCCATGGATGGCGATGTGCTCGTAGCCGAGCTTGCGAAAGGCGGCAGCCGGAAAAAGATCGTCCTGGCACTTGGTTTCCTGAAGGCACAAGACGTCCGGCGCATGCTCCATAAGCAGGCGCTCGACCAGCGGCATGCGCAGGCGAACGGAATTGATGTTCCAGGTGGCGATCGAAAAAGACATGCTGCAGGTCCGGCGGGAAAATCGCCCGGAACCTGCCAGCGTGGCTCGTCAAAGGCAAGCGGGGTGTAGCTGCGCGGCGCGGTGTGGCCGGCTTTCCACAACTACCGCAGTTCAAGCCTGGATTGACGGCTCTATCCGCCGCCTTCGGAGGAAATCAGCGCGGCGACTTCGACTTGGTGTTGAGTTCGCGATTCGCCGTGTAGTCGATCTTGAACGTATCGGGGGCGAAGCTGACCCCTTGCTTGGTGTTGAAGATCATCACGGTCGTGTCCTTGCCCTGCGCGTCGGTAATGGTCCACTGGCGCAGTTCGTAGGATTTCGGGTCGAACATCATGGTGATCTTCGAATTGCCGAACACGGATTTGTCGGAAAGCTGGATCGTTGTGAGATCGTCTTCTTCCTTGACGCTGGTCACCTTGTCGCCGGAGAGGTCGATCTTGTCGTCGAGCAGCAGCTTGAGCGGGGTCTTCGACAGCGGATAGAGATCGGACGTCTTCATCTTCTTGTTGAGAATGACGACGGACTGACCGTCCGATATGACCTGGAATTTCGACGAACCGTCATAGTTGAAACGGATCCGGCCCGGCCTTTCCAGATAGAACTTGCCGCCGGTCTGCTCGCCCTTCGGTCCGAACTGGACGAATTCGCCGGTCATCGTCTTCACCGAAGAAAAGTGATCGGCCACCTTCTGCGCGGCGACGGGAACCGCCGCCTGCGCCTGTGCGAGAAGACGAAAGCCGGGCACCGCGTTCATGGCGGCGGCACCTGCGAGGGCAAGGCCAAAGCCAACGAACTGGCGGCGCGTCGGGACAAAGGGAAAGTCGTTCATGCCTGTCGCTTTCGTCTGATTTCCACTCAAGGCGCGGGTGTGGCCCCCCAGTTGGGCTTTAGTTTGGCAAAATTGCCGGACCTGCCTAAACCCCGCCGTTCCGGCAAGGTTCCGTCCGTCAGAACTTGTCGTCTTCCGTCGGCACCAGGATTTCGCGCTTGCCGGCATGGTTGGCGGGGCCAACAATGCCTTCCTGCTCCATTTTCTCGATGATCGAGGCGGCGCGGTTATAGCCGATGCCCAGCCGGCGCTGGATGTAGCTGGTAGACGCCTTGCCGTCGCGCAGCACCACGGAGACCGCCTGGTCGTAAGGATCGTCGGAATCCTCGAAATTGCTGTTGCCGCCGCTTGAGCCGCCCTTGCCGGAGGACTCCTCTTCGTCGTCCTCGTCGCTCTCGGTGATGGCGTCGAGATATTCCGGCACGCCCTGCAATTTCAGGTGCGCCACGATCTTTTCCACCTCGTCGTCGGAAACGAAAGGCCCGTGCACGCGCTGGATGCGCCCGCCGCCGGCCATGTAGAGCATGTCGCCCATGCCGAGCAGTTGTTCGGCGCCCTGCTCGCCCAGAATGGTGCGGCTGTCGATCTTCGACGTTACCTGGAAGGAGATGCGGGTCGGGAAGTTCGCCTTGATCGTGCCGGTGATGACGTCGACCGACGGCCGCTGCGTCGCCATGATGACATGGATGCCGGCCGCGCGCGCCATCTGCGCCAGGCGCTGCACCGCGCCTTCGATGTCCTTGCCCGCGACCATCATCAGGTCGGCCATCTCGTCGATGATGACGACGATATAGGGGATCGGTTCGAGATCGAGCGCTTCCGTCTCATAGATCGCTTCGCCGGTCTGCCGGTCGAAGCCGGTCTGCACGGTGCGCGTGATCTTTTCGCCCTTCTTGTCGGCCTGGGCGACACGCGCGTTGAAGCCGTCGATGTTGCGCACGCCGACCTTGGACATCTTGCGATAACGGTCTTCCATCTCGCGCACGGTCCATTTGAGCGCGACGACGGCCTTCTTCGGATCGGTCACGACAGGGGTCAGAAGATGCGGGATGCCGTCATAGACGGAAAGCTCGAGCATCTTCGGGTCGATCATGATGAGGCGGCACTGCTGCGGCGTCATCTTGTAGAGCAGCGACAGGATCATCGTATTGATGGCCACCGACTTGCCTGAACCGGTGGTGCCAGCGACCAGAACGTGCGGCATCTTGGCGATATCGACGATGACCGCCTCACCATTGATGGTCTTGCCCAGCGCCAGAGCGAGCTTGGCCTTGGTCTGCTCGAAGTCGCGGCTGGCCATGATCTCGCGCAGGTAGACCGTCTCGCGCTTGGCGTTGGGCAGTTCGATGCCGATGGCGTTGCGGCCGGGCACGACCGCGACGCGGCAGGCAATGGCGCTCATCGAGCGGGCGATATCGTCGGACAGGCCGATGACGCGCGACGATTTTATGCCCGGAGCCGGCTCCAGCTCGTACATCGTGACCACCGGGCCGGGACGGACATGGATGATCTCGCCCTTGACGCCGAAATCCTCCAGCACGCCTTCGAGCAGGCGGGCGTTCTGTTCCAGCGCTTCAGTCGACAGGCTGGCATCGCGCACCACGCTCGGCGGCTGCAGCAGGAAATGCAGAGACGGCATCTCGAAATGATCGGCGCCGATCAACGAGGTCTGGGCCTCGCGCTGGGCGCGGCTTCCCTCGACGGGCCGCGCCACCGGCGCATCGATCTTCGCACCGGCAGGCGAGCGGAAGGCCTGTACATTGGCGTTAGGAGCACCGGGGGCATTAGGGGCACCGGAGGCAGCGCGGCTCCGGGCAGGCGGCTCCGGCGCAAAGTCCATGGCGTCGCCATGCGAAAAATGGTCCTCGTCGAAAATGTCGGCGTCGTCGGGGTGGACCGACGCTCCGCGCTCGCTGACCATGGCGGCGAAAAACTCCGGCTCGACGCGCGCTCTGCCACGCGAACTCATCCTCGCTTCCGCGATCTCCGCCACCTCGACCCGTTCGGCGGCACGCCGCCATGCGCTTTCGCGCGGGGCATCGTCGAAGCCGAGATCGTCGTGCTCGCGCTTGCGGGCCGCGCGGCGGCGGAAATAGGCACGCGCCGACAGCCACCAATGGGTGATCGCGCCCAGCGCCAGCATCCCCTCGCCGCCGTCGTCCTCTTCGTTCTCGAACATCGCCTGTTCGGCGTCGACCTGCTCGGGCACGACCGGCTCCTTGACGGCAAAGCCGTTCTTGCGGGCAATCAAGGCCGACCCGTATGCAAAAAGCCACAGCGCCGGCGCGACGAACAGCACGGCAAGCACACTGGCGATCATGCCCGTCGGGTAGCCGCCGACGAAGATGCCTGGAATTTTCAGCACCATGTCGCCGAACACGCCGCCAAGGCCGGTCGGCAGCGGCCAGGTTTTTGGCGGCACCACGCAGCCAGCGATCGCCGCCGCCAAAAGGGCAAAGCCGAGCCATGCCAGGCCCCGCTTCGGCAGTCTGTCGACGCCGCGCGCGGAAAACAAAAGGAAGCCCCACACCACCGCCGGCACCAGCGCCGCCACCGCCGACAGGCCGAAGAACTGCATGGCCAGATCGGAAAAGACTGCGCCCGGATAGCCCATCGCATTGGTGACGCTATTGTCGGTCGCATGCGAAAAACTCGGATCGGCGACATTCCATGTGGCAAGGCTGGCGACGCCGAAGATCACGACGCCAAACAGCGCTGCGCCGGCAAGACGCCCGACCTGACGCCGCGCGAACGCGTGGATGCCGTGTCCGATCGTATCGGTGAGCACGAGCTGTGCTGAAGCCCCTGAGCGCATGCGGCCTTCCCCGTCTGTCATAGCCTGCTCGGGACGCGACGCGCCCGGCAAGTTCAAGGGTCAGACTATCGGCTTGAAGGTTAAGGCTGCTTTAACCATGAGCGTTTTTGTCCGCCCTGAACACGCAGACTTCCATCCGAAGCGCTACGGGATCAATCCATCAGGCCAGGAAACGCGCTAGTCGGGCTAGGAGAGCACAGTCCGGCTGCTTTTTCGTGCGGCCATAAGTGCATAATCGGGCTTGGACTCTGCCGTCAGCACGCTCTTCAGGATGCGCTCAGGCTGCGCCTCCGTTGACGAAGACCGTCTGGCCGTTGATCCAGCCGCCATTGCTGCTTGCGAGCATCGAGACGACGTTGGCGATGTCTTCCGGCTCGCCCAGCCGCTCCAGTGGAGAGAGTTTGGCAATGGTCTGGATCAATTCCGGCGATTTGCCGCCGAGGAACAGTTCGGTGGCCGTAGGTCCCGGGGCAATTGCGTTGACGGTGATGCCGCGCCCGCGAAGCTCCTTGGCGAGGATCAGGGTCAGCATCTCGACGGCTGCCTTGGTGGCGGCATAGGCCCCGTAGGCTGGCAAGGCGAGCCGGGTCACGCTGGTCGAGGTGTTGATGATCTTCGCGCCTTTTTCCAGGCGCCGCGCGGCTTCCCGCAGCGTGTTGAAGGTGCCCTTGAGGTTGATCGCCACCATCGCGTCGAAGCTCGCATCGTCCATCTCGGCAATCGGCGCGAGGTTCATGATCCCGGCATTGTTGACCAGCAAGGTAACCTTGCCGAGCC
Organism: Mesorhizobium sp. A623; assembly: GCF_054489405.1. Classification (NCBI taxonomy): domain Bacteria; kingdom Pseudomonadati; phylum Pseudomonadota; class Alphaproteobacteria; order Hyphomicrobiales; family Phyllobacteriaceae; genus Mesorhizobium; species Mesorhizobium sp. A623. The sequence goes on along the minus strand of NZ_JBTMXB010000005.1, from coordinate 129,517 downwards.
GCGCTTCGGTTTCGTCGAACAGGGCGGCAACCTCTTCCGGCTTCGAGACGTCGGCCTTGATGGCGACCGCCCTGCCTCCGGCGGATGCTATTTGTGAAACGACTTCTTCGGCCGCTTTGGCCTTTGCCGCATAGTTCACGGTCACGGCAAAACCGTCACCGGCAAGCCTCCTGGCAATGGCGCCGCCGATACCGCGCGAGGCTCCGGTCACGATGGCAACGGGTGATGTGGACAACATGAATGGCTTTCCCTTTTATATTACGGATCGTTTCGTAAATTAATATTGGTCGACTGTCAATTGCCATTACGTATCGTTTCGCTATTGTCATCTCATGAACAGCAAATCGCGCCCCGTCGGGCGGCCCCCCAGCAAGGCCGCGACCGCCCATGACGACATCCTGTCCGCCGTCCATGCTCTCCTGCAGACGATGTCGGTGCGGGATCTTACGATCGAGCGCATCGCCAAACAGGCCGGCGTCGGCAAGCCGACACTCTACAAATGGTGGCCGTCCAAGGCCGACATCGTGCTGTGCATGTTGCAGGAGCGCGTTGTCCCGGCGCTTGACCCGCCCGAAGGGCTGCCGCTGGCGGAGTCGATCCGGATCAAGGCGCGAAGGCTGGTCGATGCGTTCAACGGCTTCTTCGGGGCGGTGATCGCCGGGCTGATCGCCGAGGGCCAGCACGATCCGGAATTGCTGCAAAAGCTGAACGAGGAATACATCCTGCCCCGCCGCGCCGGCACCGTAGCGGACATCCGCCGCGCGCAGGGCGAAGGAACATTTCCGCCGGAGATTGACCCCGAAATCGTGGTTGATGCCGTCTTCGGCAGCATCTACTTTCACAGGATCACGAAAGTGCACCCGTTGACGCACGAATACGCAGACGCGCTCGTCGACAATTTGCTCGCGCTGACACGGCGCTAGGAGCTGCGATGCCCCGGCCGTCATCCGACCGGGGCAAGTGCCGCGCACCTGGCGTCAGTGCGAGGTCGAATAATTCACCGGCACCCAGCCATAGGCGTCGCCTTGCTTGCGAACGTGGCCGAGGCCCGGAAACGGCAGATGCGCGCCGGCGACGAGATATTTACGGTCGGCGGCGTCGGCGAATAGCTTGGCGCGTTCGCCCGCAGCTTCGCCGCTATCGCTATCGAACTGGATGGTGACCTGCGGGTGGGCGAATTGTATCGCGGCCACATGCACCACATCACCCCAGATCAGCAGGCTCTGGCCCTCGCTTTCCACCAGATAGCCGGTGTGTCCCCCCGTGTGACCGGGCAGTGCAATGGAACGCAGGCCGGGCAGGAATTCGGTCGGGCCGTCGAAGGTTTCAAGGCGCTTGGTCTCGACATAGGGTTGAAACGAAGCGATGGCGCCCTGGAAAAACCCTTTCGCGGCCTCTGGTGCCGCGTCGAGGTTCGCCTGGCTCAGCCAGTAATCGGCGTCGGCCTTGGCCGCATGGACAACCGCGTTGGGAAACACAGCCTTGCCGCCTGCCGCCAGGCCGCCGACATGATCGGGGTGCATATGGGTGACGAGGATTTCATCGACCTGATCGGGCCGGTAGCCGGATGCCTCGATATTGCTGAGCAGCTTGCCCAGGGTCGGGCCGAATAGCGTTCCAGCACCGGCGTCCACCAGCACGAGCTTGTTGCCGGTGTTGATCAGATAGGCGTTGTCGGACGTCTCTAACGGCGAGGCCTCGAAGTCGGCCGCCAGTTCGGCATCGACCGCTTGCGGCGTCGTATTGGTCAGCAGTTGGTCGACTGGCAGATCGACCGTCCCATCGGAAATCGCCGTGACTTCGAAAGCGCCGACCATTGTGCGGTAATAGCCCGGCGCCGAAGCCTTCTGCATCGGGGCTGCCGCATGGGCGGCGGTCGTCGCCATGGCGGCCAGGCCGAAGCTGGCCATCACCAGCGCCGACAGGGTTAGTCTCGTGGATGTGCTGTTCATCTGTATCTCCTTCAACCGCCGGATCGCGGTTTGTACGAGCCCATATCGACGTTTGCGGGGATTTGAACAATCAGCTAAGTTGCAACTACATTTTGCATAATACGCAAACAAGGAACCGAGATGCTTGAAACCGTTTCCACCTTTGTGGCGGTGGCAACTGCCGGCAGCTTTTCCAGTGTGGCCAAAGCGCAAGGCGTCGCGGTGTCCTCGATCACGCGGCGGGTGGAGCTTCTGGAGGCCGACCTGCAGGCCAGACTGTTCATCCGCAGTTCTCGCAGGCTGACGCTGACCGATGCGGGGCAGAATTTTCTGCCGCGCGCCCGCAACCTTCTCGCCGAACTGGCCGAAGCACGCGACGGCCTGTCGGCCCTTGACGCCGCGCCGCGCGGCTTGCTCACCATCACCGCCCCGACGATGTTCGGGCGTCAGCACGTGGCACCGGCGGTCGTGAGTTTCCTGGCCGACTATCCGCATCTGGAAATAGAGCTGCATTCAGACGACGCGGTCGTCGACCTGTCGGAGCGCCGCGTCGACGTGGCCATCAGAATGGGATTGTTGCCCGATAGCGACCTTGTCGCGACCCACCTCGCCCCGGTGCGCCGACTGGTCTGCGCCAGCCCGGACTATCTGAAGAAGGCCGGCACGCCAAAGGTTCCGATGGACCTCTTGGAGCACAACTGCCTGACGGTGGCGTCCAGCCGCACCCCATCCGGTTGGTGGACCTTCGCCGGGGTCAACCGCGACCAGGCACTGCCGGTTCACGGCAATATGCGTTCGGACGATACCGGAGCGCTCATCCACGCGGCACTGGCAGGCGTCGGGATCGTGCACCTGGCAAGCTGGCTGGTCAGCGACTTGATCGTGGCCGGCAGCCTGGTGGAAGTGCTCCCCGATACAAGGCAGCCATCGGCGCGGTCGACATCGATTCACGCCATTCGCATGCCAGGTTGGTCCCATGCCGCAAAGGTCAGGCTGTTCGTCGCCCATTTACGCAAGACCTTCGGCACACCGCCCTACTGGGACAGTGCTATCGGGCTGAATTGAGCGCGCCGGATGCTGAAGCGTCAGCGCTCACCGCGAGCACTGCCGCACCCGGTGCTGGCGAAATCCGCAACGACGTGGCTCTATGATCTGCTGCGCGCGATCGGCAATCTGTCCGTGGTTTCCGGAGACGACGGGGCCGCACACACCAAGCGCATGGTCATGCTGCTGCTCCACGGGCTGCGCTACGGGGCCAGTTCGCAAAAATCATGAACCGCGCGAAGGATTTTCGGCGCTGGCGATTTGATCGAGATTGCCGATCAGCCGTTTAAGCAGAGCAACAAGCAGTGCCGCTTCCGCAGGCGTGAATCCGGCCATCGCCTCGCGGTTCTCCTGAAACAAGGTCGTTATCGCCTCGGGCATGCGCTCCTGCGCGGCCCTCGTCAGCACGATGCGGCTGCTGCGGCCGTCCGCCGGGTCGCGTGTCCGCTCGATCAAGCCATCCCGCTCCATGCGAGCCAGCATCTGCGCCATCGGCGGTTGCTCGACCATAACGCCACCAACCGAGGGGACCTCCTGGCCTTCTTCTCGGAGAGTGACGAAAATGTCGCGCGCGTCGAGCCCGATATTCATGACGGAATTTGGCTCATCGCCTGAGGCCGCTCGGTCCATCGCAAAACTGAAGCAGCGGCGGCGATCGGCAGCCTAATGCATGTCGCCCGAAAGTGGGAACCGGTTTCGGGGCACCGACATGCATCAAAACAAGGGCTTGAAGCGCACCCGCATGAATCCATTCAGGTGCGACGCGCTGTAGCGGAGGGCCGAACCCTCAACAAGATACTTGTCCTATGATCTTGTGGACCGAATAAAGCGTCTTTTGCGTCCACTCGGGCGCAAGCCTGCGTCCAGGCAGCGCACCATCAGATTCAAACGAAAAACCCGGCGGTTGCCCGCCGGGTTTTTCTTTAGACAGAAAGCGCTGTCTTAGAACGAGCGCTGGAAGCGGATGATGCCACCGATCGAATCGTCGGTTGCGCCAGTCCAGCTGCCGGCACCAGCGACATTGTCGCCTTCGTTGACGTAGTCGACTTCGGCCGTGACATTGAAGCCCGGAACGATGTCGTAGGAGACGTTCGCTGCAACGGCGAGGGTCTCGTCTTCGTCATACGAAACCTGTGCGTTCAAAGAAGTCTTCTCGTTGAGCTTGTAGGAACCGCCGCCGAAAATGGCCCAGTTGCCGCCCCAAGGCTTGTAGAAGTTGCGGGCGACATTGTCGTCCGAACCGTAACCGCCGATGATGAACAGCGACAGCTGCTCGGTGGCGTTCACGTCCAAACGGACCTTGCCGGACCATTCTTCCCAGTTGCTGTTGTAGGCTGCGACACCGGAGATGCCACCCCAGCCAGCGGTGTACTTGACGCCGCCAACCACGTGCGGGACGTAGCTGTCGATGACGTCGAAGCCGTTACCATCGGCGTTGTTGCCCTGCTCGACCGAGACGATCGCCGAGAAGCCGTTGCCGCCGTCGAACGTGTAGCTGATCAGGTTGGTTTCGAAGCCGCCGTAAGGAACCAGCGTATCCTGGATGACGTTACCGGCATAACCCTGGAACGTGTCGAAGACCGACTCGTCAGCGCCGATGCGCAGGCCGCCAAGCTGGATCCAGGCGAAGTTCAACGAGGTCGAGCTGCCGCCATTGGCGTAGTTGAAACGCGTCTCGGTGTAGGTCTTCAAGGTGCCGAGTTCGGTTTCCTGGCCGGTCCAGGTGCGGAGCGCGAAGCGGCTCTGAACATGGTAGGAGCGGCGAGCATCGCCGTCCATCACGTCGGTCGTAGCACGGCCGTCGAACGAGCCGGCATCGCCGCCGGAGATGTCGACGCGGACGTAACCGCCGACGCGCAGGCAGGTCTCGGTGCCGGGAATGTAGAAGTAGCCAGCGCCGTAAACGTCGCAGATGCGGACGTATTCAGCGGGTTCCGGCTCGGCGACGACGACAGCGTCGGCGGCGCGCGCACCGGATACTGCGACGAGAGCCGCAGCGGAGCCGAAAAGAAGGCTCTTAATGTTCATTTTCTGACCTCCAGTCAAAAGTTAAAAAACGAGTCTGGGTATTTTTTGCTGAAGGACAGCGTTCCCTGCCCCATCCCCACTACCGAAAAAGATGCGCACCGCGCCGCTTCCTCTTTCCCGACATTACCCATCGGTTAGCAGCGTTCAACCATGATCGCGCCGCCGAAAGCGCCGACGGGTTGCTATCAGCCCCCGCTGTTGCACAAAGAACACATTTTTGCCCGGACTTTAAGCTTTTGTTAGGAGAAACCCGACTTTCAGGCCGAGCCAGAGAGGCGCGGCATGGGCATGGAGTTGGTCGAGTCTTTGATTCTACGTGCCAGTAAGGACGCTCGCACGCCCGTCATATGACCGGCCATGCCGTGTCGCAAAGCGGTAGGGATCGGGGCCGAAGCCCGCTTCCCAATCATCCTTCAGTTGGCCGGCCAACGAGCGGCATCTCATCAGTTACGGCCGTACAGATCCTCAAAACGCACGATGTCGTCTTCGCCCAGATAGGAGCCGGTTTGCACTTCTATCAACTCCAGCGGTATCCTGCCGGGGTTCTCCAGGGCGTGAATTTCGCCGAGCGGAATATAGGTCGACTGGTTTTCCGTGAGAATGATCGTGTCGTTGCCTTTTTGAACCTTTGCGGTACCTTTCACCACGACCCAATGCTCGGCGCGGTGGTGGTGCATCTGCACCGATAGTTTGGCGCCGGGTTTCACGGTGATCCGCTTGACCTGGTCGCGCTCGCCGACGTCGATGGAATCGTAATGTCCCCAGGGCCGATGCACTTCGCGGTGAGAGAGATACTCGGTGCGGCCTGACCGCTTGATCTGATCGACGATCTGCTTGACGTCCTGAACCCGGTCCTTGTGTGCGACCAAAACCGCGTCCTTGGTTTCGACCACGACAAGGTCCTCGACACCGACCAAAGCCACCAGTCTTGAGTCCGAACGAGCGAAGCTGTTCTTGCTCGATATGGCAATGACATCGCCACGAAACGCGTTGCCCGCCTCGTCGTGCGGCTGCGTCATCCAAAGTGCTGCCCAGGACCCGACATCGCTCCAGCGCGCGTCGAGCGGCACGACAACAGCATCAGCCGTTTTCTCCATGACCGCATAGTCCACTGAAATATCAGGGCATTTGCTGAACGTCGCCGCGTCAATCCGGATAAATTGCATATCGGGTGAAACCGTCGCGGTTGCCGCTGCGCAAGTCTCAGCAACCACCGGATTTTGGGATTTCAGTTCGGCGAGGTAACGGCTGGCCCGAAACATGAACATGCCGCTGTTCCAGAGATATTCACCCGAAGCCACATAGGCATCGGCAGTCGCCAGATCCGGCTTCTCTTCAAAGCGGTCCACTGCGTAACCTGCCCCGATCTCACGGCCGCGCTTTATGTATCCGTATCCGGTTTCCGGCCGGTCGGGCACGATGCCGAAGGTCACGAGCTTGCCCTGTTCGGCGAGCGGAACGGCCGCTTTTACAGCCGCCTGGAAGCGATCGACATCCTGAATGCTATGGTCTGCGGCAAGCACGAGAAGGATCGGATCGTGGCCCGAAGAAACGGCTATGTTCGCGGCCAACGCGATGGCGGGCGCCGTATTTCTGCCCACCGGCTCCAGAATGATCTTGGCGTCCTCGATACCGATAAGGCGCAACTGTTCGGCGGCCAGGAAGCGCTGCTCCTCGTTGCAAATCACCAGCGGAGCTTCCGGCGTCAGCCCATCGAGACGTTTCAGCGTTTCTTGCAGAAGCGTATGCTCGCCGCTGAAGGCATGGAACTGCTTTGGGAAAAGTTGCCGCGAAAGCGGCCACAGCCGGGTACCGGAACCGCCAGCCATCACAACCGGGACAAACATATGTCTTTCTTCCCCTGCTTTTCGTTGGGCGTTCATACCTAGAAGCTCGGCAGAACGCTACACGGAGTTAGAAGCTTTATGCGGCGCATTCGTGGCCGCTCGGACGCCGCCACTTTAACGGTACATGGGGCGGAAGCGAGCGGTTTCGGCCCAAGTCGAATGCCGCCACCAGAACGCCGTGCGTCCAATCGGACGCGCCAGGAACGCTCTAACACTTTGATGTAGCATCGGAATAATCCGGTCGCCACGACAACGCCGCGCTTTTGCCGATTGCTTTTGCTTGCGCTCCCGAATAACTGGGCGCAACTCTAACGTTGGCCTCGGACCCGGTTGTCCGATACGCGGAAAGTGAAATGTCGTCGCCTTTTAAAGCCTATGATGTCCGGGGAAAGATTCCAGGCGAGATAAACGTACCGTTCGCCTATCGTTTCGGTCAAGCGGTCGCCCATCTGCGCGGCCCGGCGACCGTCGTGGTCGGGCACGACATGCGCCAGGACAGCCCCGCACTTGCCGATGCCATGGCCCAGGGCTTGCTTGACACCGGCGCCAGCGTTCTGCCGCTCGGGCAATGCGGGACCGAAGAGGTCTATTTTCACACCGGTGCACTTGGCGCCGATGCCGGACTGATGGTGACGGCAAGTCACAATCCCGAGGATTACAACGGCATCAAGATGGTACTCGCGGGGGCAGCCGCGGCCACCCGCGACAATGCGCTGGATGCGATCGAGGCGCTGGTGCTTTCGGATTCGCCGATCGAACGTGTCAGCGATTATAGCGCGCGCGGCAGGCTCGCCCGGCCCGTGTCGCGCGCTCCCTATATCGAGCGTCTTCTCAACCAGGTTTCCACGCGCAGGCTGAAGCCGATGAAGATCGTCTGTCACGCCGGAAACGGCTGTGCCGGGCCGATCATCGATCTTCTGGAACCGCATCTGCCGTTCGAGTTCATCAAGGTCGATCACGAGCCCGATCCGTTTCTGCCGAACGGCATTCCAAACCCTCTCCTGCCGGAAAAACGCGTGCGGGCGAGCCGGGCAGTCGTGGAACACGGAGCCGATCTCGGCATAGCGTGGGACGGTGATTTCGATCGCTGCTTCTTCTACGATCACACCGGCGCGTTCGTGGAAGGCTATTATCTCGTCGGTATGATCGCCCAAAGCCTGCTGCGCGATCATCCGGGAGAAACGATCCTCTATGATCCAAGGCTGACCTGGAACACGATCGACCTGGTCGAGGCAGCGGGCGGCACGGCCAGGATTTGTCCCACCGGCCATGCCTTTTTCAAGGACAAGATGCGCCGCGAGAACGCCCTTTATGGCGGCGAAATGAGCGCGCATCACTATTTCCGGGATTTCAGCTTCTGCGATTCCGGGATGCTCACCTGGCTGCAAGTCGTGACTGAGCTGTGCGAGCGCGGGCTTTCGCTCCAGGAGGTTGTGGCCGAACGCATCCGGGCCTTTCCATGCTCGGGCGAAATCAATTTCACCGTCGCCGACGTAAGGCAAACCCAGGACCGCATCGCCCGGCACTATATGCCGGCTAACCCGACCATCGAAACTCTGGACGGAATCGGCATGGAATTCAGCGACTGGCGCTTCAATTTGCGCGCATCCAATACAGAGCCGCTGCTTCGCCTGAATGTCGAGGCGCGTGGCGACCGACGTCTTCTGGAAGAGAAAGTAGATGAATTAAGCCGGCTCATCCAGGGGTAGCGCGCGCTACCTTGACGTGCATTCGCCCATTCAGGGCATTCCCGGCCCGCAAATCTTACGGATGCACATTTATCGCGCAGCAAGAAGTAAGCGCGGCCGTATTCCTGTCTGCTTCGTCTGGGCGAGAGCGCCGATCGCAGACAAGAAACTGTTCGCCAAAGGGCTCTTGATGCTCTATGTTCCGTTTTCACACGAGATTCTCTTCGTCGATCAGGCCAATGCCTCCTAAGCCCGGACCTTGCGATGGCCGATATCTTAACGTTTTACGGCTTCAGAAAACGCGTTGCCGCGGCGGACAACTCAGAGAATTTGCAGTATGCGGCCGAACCGCGGGATACAACCCCGGGGCATACGCCGAACGGCCTTGAGGCTCATCTTGCCGTTTCGCAAGCCGCGTGTGACTGGACCAACCAGGAGCTTGCCGACCTTTACCGGGTCGAGGCGCTGCTGGCACAAGCCAACGTCCGCATCGAAACCACACGGGGAACCAGCGACGAGGGCGATCCCTGGTTTGTTTTCTGCCGGGCTGACGGCGAGGTGTTCGTGCATCTCGCGCGCATCGACGACATGTATATACTGGACAGTCCAAAGCTCGATATCGTGCTTACCGGCCCCAGTTTTGCGGCCCTTATCGATCGCTTCTCCAATGCGGTCGTGCTGTGTGCGCCGACGGGTAATATCGTACAGCTTCGCCCATTCTCGAGAAATTCGGTCGTGCGCATCCATCCTGCGGCGATGCTGGCAGCTTTGGTGTGGTCCCTCTATCTTGCCTGCGACAACATGGTTGGCAACGCACAGCCTGCCACGGATGGCGGACACCTGACACCTATCCCAGGACTGGACGTGGACGGGGACGCAAATGCCGACAAGGCGCAGACCCGGCTCGAATCCGACCGCAAACTTGCGGCCGTGGATAACCATGCGCCCGTGGCCAGCCAAACTGACCATTTCCGCGTCTTGGCAGCCTCCGACGGGTTTTCCTGCAATGTGGCGAACGCCGCTGCCGGGATCGCCATCGGCCTGACGACGATTGCGATCTCTTTCGGGCTCTTTGACCGGGATCTCGAGGCCACCCAAAACGCCGCCAAGATGGAGATGAGCGAAGGGGCTGCAGAGCACGTCAGACCTCGTCCATGTGACCTCGCTCCCGTTGAGCTTCACGCCGATCGAGAAGTCCTTGTCGGAAATCAAGGAAGAGACCCCGGCGGAATCGGTGGCGACTGCGACGAACCCGACCGGGCTTACGCTAAATACCAGCGAGCATATGCGAGAAGTCGCAATGCAAATCGATACCGAAATAGCAGTCGACAAGGTGGCGCAATCAGCCGCCGAAAAAGCTTCCTGGCCGCTGGCGGTCGACAAGGCCGTGGTGACGTCGTTTACGCATACTTTTTCCTCACAGACTTCCGATCTTGCCGAGACGGCATCCTCGGTCGACGCGAAGGATCTGCAAGCGTTGATCACGCTTGCCACGGAACATCTCGGTCAGCTCTCCACCTACAACATCGTCGGTCTCAGTGTGGATGCGACCTTCGATGTATCTACCCTTAGCAAGCAGGTCGCGCCGTACGTCTTGGCGGATCTGACGGGCGGCCCGGACAGCACCGAAACGCCGCTTAATAACGCCGACGCCCAGCTACCCGACAACGGTCCGCATATGGATTTGATCGCGCAGTATCTTCCCTATGACGATGCCGCCAAGAGCTTTGTCTATCAGTTCCTCCTTAATTCGCACACGATCGAGATGATCCAGTCCGGCAATTTTGTCGTCTTTTTCGACACGACGCTGACAGGCGATCCCAACGATCAAGCTTATACCGTGAGCTGGATAACGGACGATCACACGATCGTCTCCACCATTGGCCACGCGTAGGATTTCGCCGACCTCGTGCTGGCTTGATAGCGCCGCATCGTTGGCAAAAGCTTCATCAGGAGTGGGAATGCCGTCCACGGTGACTCTTCGGGGCCTCGGACTCAAATCCTCAGGCCCGGTCGGCCTTATCCTTTCGATCTTTTCGGCGCGCTTTTCGCATTGGTGGTGACGCCAAAGGGCTTTATCGCAGGGACGTCCAGCTACTGGCACACCCAGGTCGAAGATATCGCGCAGTATCTCTCGGGCTATCTGGCTTATCTAAACGCGCCCTGGTCGCTACCGCTGCTGGCCATCCCTTCCTTGAACTGGCCGGCGGGAACCGTCGTCACGTTTGTGGACGCGATTCCATTATATTCTCTGTCGCTGAAACTCCTTTCGCTGATGGTCCACCTGCCGGAGAATCCGTTCGGCATATGGGTGCTGTTGTGCTTTGCCTTGCAAGGCGCCGCAGCCTGGTTTGCGGCATCGCAGTTGCGCGACGACGATTGGTGGCGCTGGGGCTTATCGTATTTCTGTGCGTGCTGATGCCGACGCTGACGGCGCGTATGGGTCATCTCAGCCTGCAGGCGCATTTCATCCTGCTGTTTTCGCTCGGCCTGTATATCCGTACCCATCGGCTGCAACGAAGCGTCATCGGTTGGTGGACACTGCTTCTCGTCGCGGCGTTTTACATCAATTTCTACCTGACCGCGATGGCGCTGGTCGTGTTCGGCGCATGCCAGATCGATCTCTACCGCAAGACAGCCAACCGGAGAGACCTGGCGGTCATCGCCGTGCCCGTCATCACGATCGCCGCCACCATTTTGCCCATGCTTGGTGCCGCCTTCGGCAAGGCCGTGCCCGACACCGGTTTCGGCTACTATTCCATGAACCTGCGGGCCCCATTGCGCAAGGCAACCTGATTTCGATGCCCTTCTTCGTGGATGCCACGGGGGCCAATATGAAGGCTACAACTACCTTGGACTGGGCCTGATCGCGTTGATTGCGCTGTCTTTCTCGCGTTGGGCGCGCGTGGACGCCATTGTGGAGGATCCTTTTTTCCAATGGTTATTTTACGTTCACGCCGAGCCGTCGCCCGGCGTCGGATAGTCTAAGCCTACAATACAAATTGCCCGCTCTTGTGAACAAAAGCAAGTGCATCGCCAGCAGGCCTGCCGCATCTAAGGAATATCCATTCCCCGGCCTGAAAGCTCTAGCCAAAGATTCGCAAAGCCGCAAGCGAAAAATGCAGTAAAATTTATACCGGTATAGGATTGACGCAACCCCCGGCATTTGGCATTCAAGCGGGAGGCATTATATTTATGCAAGAGGCGGGTCGATATCGGGCCTTTTCGAAGTGCCATGTGAACGGAAGGTTACAGAAATGACCGCGTTGCAGGAACAAGGCAGCTTGAGCGCCACGCAGGAACTGCGCATCGAAGCAGGTGTGTGGCTGAAGGAAATGCGCGAGACGGCCGGGCTTTCACAGCGTGTGATGGCGCGGATGCTAGGCCTGGAATATTACACGTTCATCTCGCAAGTGGAGAACGGGCGCGGGCGAATTCCACCAAATCGCTACCGCGATTGGGCACGCTCGCTCGGCGTGGACGAAAAGATGTTCGTGAAAACGCTCCTGAAATTCTACGAACCCGTCATCTACGCCATCCTCTTCGAAGAAGAAGAAACGCGGTCACGGTCCCGGATTTCCGTCGTCTGACGAAGCCAGCTGGCCCAAGCGCGCGATCACGCCGCGCTTGTGAGATAGAAGCGGGATGAAACTGCGGGCGCGGGCTTTCTGCCTGGCGCGTCCGCTCCCGTTTGATCGTCCCCCTTGATCGCTTTGCCCGGCATGGATGGCGTCTTTTGTTCCGGCGAGCATTGCTTCGCCTGGTATTTTCCCCAAGAGCCAATTGAACGATGGGTGGTTTCCCATTCGTGAAGGTTTGACGCACAAAGGACGCTCTGCCACTTTGGATTGCGCATCGGACCGAGCACCGGAATAATCCGAAGACCGGGTTCCACTTTTCGGTCCGATGCTCCAGAAACAGGGGGTTCCATGTCGCACGCCGCCACCGCTTCCATGGATATCGAAGAAGTCCGGCCGCCGTCGCATCTCTTCTACGGATCGCGCCAGCGCCGGCCGCTGGTCGATAGGGCGGAGGGCATCTATCTGTGGACCACGGACGGCCGCCGCTTCATCGACGGGTCGAGCGGGCCGATGGTCACCAATATCGGCCATGGCAACCGGGTCGTGATCGAGGCGATGAAGCGGCAGATGGAGCGCGTCAGCTTCGCCTACCGGCTGCATTTCGAAAACGAGGCGACCGAGGAACTGGCACGCCGCCTGGCCGCAAAGATGCCGGGCGACCTCGACCGCATCTTCTTCGTCTCCGGCGGGTCGGAGGCGGTGGAATCGGCGATCAAGCTGGCGCGGCAATGGGCCGTCGCCATCGGCCAGCCGAAGCGCTGGAAAGTGATCTGCCGCATGCCGTCCTATCATGGCGGCACCATCGGCGCGCTGGGCGTAACCGGCGACCTAGCGCTGACCGAGACGTTTGCGCCGCAAATCCAGCCGATGCCCGCCGTGCCCGCGCCGACCGCCTATCGCGACCGCGACAACCTTTCCATGGAACAGCGCGGCATCCGCTACGCCGACATGCTCGAGGAAAAAATCCTGGCGGAAGGACCGGAAAGCGTCGCCGCCTTCATCATGGAGCCGATCGGCGGGGCGGCGACCGCAGCGCTCGTGCCGCCCGACAGCTATTTTGCCCGCATCCGCGAGATTTGCGACGCCTACGGCATCCTGCTGATCCACGACGAGGTGATGTCGGGGGCGGCGCGCACCGGCAAATATCTCGGCGGCGACCATTGGAACTGCCGGCCGGACATCGTCACCATGTCGAAAGGCATCGGCTCCGGCTATGCGCCGCTGGGCGCGATGATCGCCTCGCGAAAACTGGTCGAGCCGGTGCTCGACATGGGCGGCTTCCAGCACGGCTACACCTATGCCGGCAATCCGCTGGCCTGTGCCGCCGGGCTGGCGGTGCTGGGCGAGATGGAGCGGCTTGGTTGCGAGGAAAACGCCGCCGCCATGGGCGAGTTGCTGAAATCGGAAGTCGAAGGACTGGCCAAGCGCTTTCCCTTCGTTGCCGGCGTGCGCGGAAAAGGCCTGCTGATTGGCGCCGACATGGTGGCCGATCCCCTCACCTTCGCGCCGCTGCCCAAGGCGAAGAACGCCAACCAGCGCCTGCTCGACCTCGCCTATGCACGCGGGCTGATCGTCTATTCGCGGCGCATTCGCGGCGACGGCATGGAACTCGACAATTTCATCCTGGCCCCGCCGCTCATCATCACGCGCGAGCAGGTCGGCGAGATGGTTGCGATCTTCGGCGATGCGCTGGCGGCGCTGGCCGCCGAACTCGACCTGCCCGTGAACGGCTAGAGCGGGAAACATTCAGGGGGGAGAAAAATGGCGGCAAGGAAAGTCATCATCACCTGCGCCGTCACCGGCTCGGTGCATACGCCCAGCATGAGCCCGCATCTGCCGGTGACGCCGGACCAGATCGCGGCGGAAGCGGTTGCGGCAGCGGAGGCCGGTGCCTCGATCCTGCATCTGCACGCCCGCGATCCAAGCGACGGCCGCCCGACCGCCGACCCCGAAATATTCATGCAGTTCCTGCCGCGTATCAAGCAGGCGACCGATGCCGTCATCAACATCACCACCGGCGGCTCCTCGCTGATGACGCTCGACCAGCGGCTTGCCGCCCCGCTTCGGGCAGAGCCGGAAATGTGCTCGCTCAACATGGGCTCGATGAATTTCGCCCTGTTTCCGATGCTCGACCGGCCACGCGAATGGCTTCACGAATGGGAGCCGAAACTGCTGGAGGCGACCCGCGACACCATTTTCAAGAACACGTTTGCCGACATGGAAGCGGTGCTCGAAAGGCTGGGGCAAGGCTGCGGTACGCGCTTCGAATTCGAATGCTACGATGTCGGCCACCTTTATTCGCTGGCGCATTTCCGCGACCGGGGGCTGGTGTCGGGGCCGATCTTCATCCAGTTCGTGCTCGGCATTTTGGGAGGCATCGGCGCCGACCCGGACAATCTGGTGCACATGAAGCGGATTGCCGACAAACTGTTCGGCGACAGCTACCAGTTCTCGGTGTTGGCCGCCGGACGCGCCCAGATGAAGCTGATTTCCATCGCCGCCGCCATGGGCGGCAATGTCCGCGTCGGGCTGGAGGATTCGCTCTATGACGGGCATAAACTGGCAAAATCCAACACCGATCAGGTTCGCCGCATCCGCACCATTCTCGAAGCGCTGTCGCTGGAAATCGCCACGCCCGACGAGGCGCGCGAAATGCTGGCGTTGAAGGGCGGCGACAAGGTGGCGTTCTAGGATGAAGGCAGCGCCGCCGGAACTTGTGATCCGCCCCGCTACGCAAGGCGACATCGCCAACATCCACGCGGGCCTTGCCGGCATCGCCGAGGCGGTGGGCGAAGCGCATAAGATGACCAGCACGCTGGATGATCTGCGCCGCTTCGGCTTCGGCGAAAACCCGGCATTTTCGACGCTGATCGCGGAGACGGAGCAGGAATTCGCCGGCATGTGCCTGTATTTCCCGATCTTTTCGAGCTGGATGGGATGGCCCGGCGTCTACGTTCAGGACCTTTTCGTCGAGGAGCGCTTTCGCGGTTTGAGGATCGGCGAGCGCCTGTTGCGACGGGTCGCGGCGCTTTCAAAAGCTGAGGGCGGCGTCTATCTCCGGCTGTCCGTCGATACCGACAACCACGCCGCGCAGGCATTCTACGAGCGTCTTGGCATCGAGCACTCCCATGGGGAACAGGTGCACAGGATCGACGGCGAAGCCTTCTTCGCCTTGGCGGGCAGCTATGGAGCAGCCCGCGAAAACGATGGAGCGGAGCCGACATGAAAGCCTTTTTCGCCGAAGAGCAGAAGCGCCACGACCCGAAAGCGTTCCTTTCCAGCGGTGCGCCAAAGCCTAATCCGGAACAGCCGGAACGCGTCGAGCGGCTGCTTGCCGGCGCAAAAGCCGCCGGCTGCACCGTCGCGCGGCCGAACAGGCATGGGGTTGGGCCGGTGGCGGCGGTGCATACGCCGGAATATCTCGATTTCCTCGAACATATTTTTGTCCGCTGGCAACGCATCGAGGGGGCTTCCGAGGAAGTGATCCCCAACATCCACCCGATCGCGCGCGGCGGCTCCTACCCGGCATCCGCCGTCGGCCAAGCCGGTTACCACATGGCCGACACCGCCTGCCCGATCTCGGCCGATACGTTCGACAGCGCGCTGTGGAGCGCGTGGAGTGCGGTCGAGGCGGCTGAAGCAGTGCTTGCCGGCGAGCCCGCCGCCTACGCGCTGTGCCGCCCGCCCGGCCACCACGCCTTTGCCGATGTCGCCGGCGGTTTCTGCTTCGTCAACAATTCGGCGGTGGCCGCGCAAGTGCTGCGAAAATCCGCCGCGCGCGTAGTCATCCTCGATGTCGATTTGCACCATGGCAACGGTACGCAGGGCATTTTCTACGCCCGCCCGGACGTGCTGACCGTCTCGCTGCACGCCGATCCGGTGCGCTTCTATCCGTTCTTCTGGGGCCATGCCGACGAGCGTGGCGAAGGCCCCGGCCTCGGCTATAATCTCAACCTGCCGCTGCCGCGCAAATCCGGCGACACCATCTTCCTCGATACGCTTGAGATCGCGTTCCGGCGCATCCGCGCCTTTGCGCCGGACGCACTGGTCGTGGCGCTGGGGCTCGATGCTTTCGAAGGCGATCCGTTCGGCGGCCTGTCGGTGACTACACCCGGATTCTCGCGCATCGCAGAGGCAATCGCCAAGCTTGGCCTGCCGACGACGATCGTGCAGGAGGGCGGCTATCTCTGCGATGCGCTGGGCGACAATCTGACGGCCTTCCTCACCGGCTTCGCGGGTGCGGGACGTTAGCAGCTCAAACTTTTCGGACCTTCGCGGTGGACACCGGGCCGCCAATCGTCCAGTCTTGCACCCAGAGCGGACTGAACGCCAATTGACTGCCATCAATTCGATCGGGGGATCGTGACAAAAGGTTGGACGCTGTACGATCCAAGATTGGCGTGGGTGCTTGTAGCGCCCGCACTTTTTCTTGTCCTGCTGCTGCTGATATTACCGATCGTTATGATGACGGCCTACACGTTCTTCACCTTCGTTACCGCAGGTGTTGAATCAGCCGTTCTGACGCTGGACAATTGGAAAGAATTTCTCTTCGATACCTATTACCACGGCTTTCTCTGGAAAACGATGCGCGTGGGCGCCCTCACCGCCGCGATCTGCGCGGTGGTCGGCTATTTTCCGGCCTATTTCATCTGGGCCACGAAGTTCCGGCACAAATGGCTGCTGCTGCTGCTGCTCATCGTACCGTTCTGGATCAGCTTCACGATCCGCACCTTCTCCTGGATTCACATTCTTGGCGAACAGGGTTTGATCAACGTCGTGCTGCTCAAGTTCGGCGTGATTTCCGAGCCGCTGCCCATGCTTTACACCGAGGGCGCGGTCATCATGGGGCTGCTGCATTTCCTGCTGCCCTACATGATCCTCAACGTCTATGTGAGCCTTGAGAGCATCGACCGCACGCTGATTTCCGCCGCGCGCTCCATGGGCTGCACCAACGCGCAAGCCTTCCGAGAAGTGACGCTGCCGCTGTCGCTGCCGGGGCTGGGCGCGGGGCTGCTGCTCTGCTTCGTGCTTGCCGCCGGAAGCTACGTGACGCCGCAACTGCTCGGCGGCAGCCGCGACGCGCTGTTCGGCAATCTGATTTACGACACGATCATGGGCCAGCTCAACTGGCCGATGGGCGCGACGCTTTCCATCGTCCTGTTCGTCATCCTCGGCTGCGCCGCCGCCGCCTATAGCCGCTATATGGGCATGTCCCAGATCATGAAGGGGATGGGCGGATGAGCGCAAGGCGGCGCGACCGCGAAAGCCGATGGGCGTGGTGGCTGACCGGCGCGATCACGCTTTGCGTCTACATCTTCATGTTCGCGCCGATCATCGCCACGGTCGTACTTTCCTTCAACGCCTCGATGTTCGGCGGCTTTCCGCTTACCGGCTTCAGCCTGCACTGGTATGCGAAGTTGCTGACCAACGTGCAGGTTCTCGACGCCTTTCGCACATCGATGTGGATCGCCCTTGCAACGGCGGCGATCACCACGCTGCTCGGCGTCATGACCGCCTACGCCCTGGTCCGGTTCCACTTCCCCTTCAAGCAGGCGATCAACACGCTGGTCATCCTGCCGGCACTCGTACCCGAGACGATCCTCGGCGTCGGCCTTCTCGTCATGATCAAGGCGATCAGCCAGCCGCGAAGCCTGCTGCTTCTGCTACTCGGCCACATTCTCCTTACACTGCCCTATGTGGTGCTGATCGTGCAGGCGCGGATGATCGGCATCAGCCGCACCTATGAGGAAGCGGCGCTGTCGCTTGGTGCGTCGCGCCTGTCGTCGTTTCGCGAGATCACGCTGCCGCTGCTCATCCCGGCGGTGCTGGCCAGCCTGATGCTGGCTTTCACGATTTCCTTCGACAACACGTCGGCCAGCCTGTTCTGGCGCCCGGCCGGCGTCGAGACGATGCCGACGCAGATCCTGGCCATGCTGAAAATCTCGGTGAGCCCGGAAGTGAACGCGCTTGGCACCGTCATGATCCTGGTGACGGTCGGCATCCCGCTGCTCGGCGGATTCCTATTGCAAAGCGTTACTCGATTTAAAAAGAAGACGGAAAAAAAGGGAGCGATACAATGAAGATGTCCACTACGAAAAGACTGGAGCGACTGAGCGAGAGGCACGGAAACGGCGATCTCAGCCGACGCAATTTCCTGACGCTGGCGGCGGCGGCTGCTGCTTCCACCGGCCTTTCGATGCCGTGGATGAGCCGCGCGCTTGCGGCTGCCACGGAGGTTCGTTTCGACGGCTGGGGCGGCGTGGTGCAGGAGGCAATCGACAAATTCGCCTTCCAGCCCTACACCGCCAAGACCGGCATCAAGGTCGTGCAGGGAACGTTCGGCGACGAAAACGAGATCATCACCAAGATCAAGACCTCGAGCGAGGGCGACTTCCAGGTCGTCCATTCCTCCGGCGTCAATTACTACATCAAATATGTGAATGGCGGCTACAACTCGGAACTCAACGAAGCCAACATCCCCAACATCAAGAATGTCGCCGAGGCGATGATCGCGCCGTTCCGCAAGATCACGCCGAAAATCTCGGCCGTACCCTACGACTACGGCACGACGGGCATCGCCTACAACACCGACGCCATCTCGGCCGAAGAGGCGAAGGAACAGGGCGCAAACCTGCTCACCAACAAGAAATATGCCGGCAAGATCGGCGGCTACGCCGACATGACGACGCGCGTCTGGTATGCGGCGCTGCAGACCGGCCAGGACCCCAACGACATCAAGGACATGGACGCCGTCTGGGCAAAGGTTCGCGAAACCCGCGACATTGCCAAGAAGTTCTGGAGTTCGGGCGCGGAACTGATGGACCTTCTGTCGAAGGGAGAGATCGTGGTGACGGATGCCTGGTCGGGCCGCGTTGCCGCCCTGCAACAGGAAGGCCGTCCGATCGGCTATCTCGATCCGCCCAAATCCTATGGCTGGATGGAAGACATGCTGGTGCTCAAGGGATCGCCGATGGCCGAGTGCGAGGAACTGATCAATTTCATGCTCGACCCCGCCACCTCCATCGCGGTCGCCGAAGGCCAGAGCTATCCGCCTTCGCTCGATCCGACCAAGGTCAAGCTGACCGACAAGATCGCCGCCCTGCCGGCCTTCGATCCGACCGGTACGATGGAATCGATCACCTTCGCCGACCCGATCTACTGGGCCGACAACGAGGACGCCTGGACCAAACAGTGGGACAGGATCTCGAAAGGCGCATGACGGCAGTTTCGACAGCCGTCCCGACCATCACCCCGGCCGATTTGGCCGGGGCAGCCCAATCCACGCGCAGCGGGAAGCAATCGATGGAACAACCCGCAGTCGAATTTCGCGACATCGACATCGCCTACGGCAAGTTCACCGCCGTGCGCAATTTCTCGCTGGCGATCCGCAAGGGCAGCTTCGTCACCCTGCTAGGGCCTTCCGGTTGCGGCAAGACGACCATCCTGCGCTCGATCGCGGGTCTGGTCGATATTGCCTCGGGCCAGATTTCGATCGGCGGAAAGCGGGTCGACGACATCCCGATCTACAAGCGCAATATCGGCCTGGTGTTTCAGAGCTACGCGCTTTTTCCGCACAAGAACGTCTTCGACAATGTCGCCTTCGGCCTCAAATACCGGGATGTGCCCAAGCCCGAGATCGTCCGCCGGGTCGGCAAGGCGCTGGAGATGGTACGGCTTCCGGGCAGCGAGAAAAAATTGCCGTCGCAGCTTTCGGGCGGTCAGCAGCAGCGCATCGCGCTTGCCCGCGCCATCGTCTTCGAACCGGAAGTCCTGCTGATGGACGAGCCTCTGTCGGCGCTCGACGCCAATATGCGCGAGGACATGCGCGTCGAGATCAAGAAAATCCAGAAGGAGACCGGCATCACCGCCATCTTCGTGACGCACGACCAGGAAGAAGCCTTGTCGATGTCCGACCAGATCGTCGTCATGAACGCCGGCACGGCCGAGCAGATCGGCTCGCCCGAGCAGGTCTATGACGAACCGGCCACCGCCTTCGTCGCCGACTTTCTCGGCAAGGCCAACATGCTGAAAGGCACGGTGACGTCGGCGGACGCAAAAACAGCGACGATCACGCTGGCTGACGGCCGCTCGGTCAAGGCGCAGTCGCCCACGCTCCTGGCACAAGGCAGCCGCGTCACCATCGTCATCCGGCCGCAGAAATTGCTGGTGGGCGCTGCCGCCATCGCCAACAGGCTCGCGGGGCGGATCGTCTCGACCTCCTATCTTGGCGGCAATGCCGTCTACGAGATCGATATCGGCGACAACACGATCCTGCGCGCCAATACGCTGATCGATGGCAAGCCGTTGCGCGAGGGCGAAATGGTGGATGTCGGCTTCGACCCGTCGGGATGCGTGCTTCTCGATGAGAACGGTTTGCGCATCGGGGTATAAATGAAGCCGGGCTCTACAGCCCCGCCGGATCGGCCTCGCACTCGACGACACCCCGGCAGCAATAGGCCACCGGTCCGGTCATCACCGCCCTGTCGCCGGAAATGTCGATCGTCAGCGCACCGGCGGGAAGGTGCACCGTAAAACGGCTGCTGTGCGACAAGCCCCGCAAACGTGCGGCAAATGCCGCGACGCAGGCCCCTGTCCCGCACGCCTCGGTCAACATCCCCGGCCGCTCCCACACCGCCAGCCGGATCGTCTCGCTGTCCAACAATTGAGCTGCCCCGACATTGACGCCTTCCGGAAACAGCTTGTGGTTCTGGATCGCAGGCGCGAACTCGGCCAGGTTCACCGTATCGAGATCGTCGACGAAGAACACCACATGCGGATTACCGATCCAGATGGCGAGACCGTCGACCAGCGGCCCGCTTGAAACCGGCAGATGCAGCGTATCGACCTCCTGCGCCATCGGAAAAGCGCGCCAATCCTGGCTGATCGGCCCCATCCCGACGCTGATCTGCATCGGACCGGCACGGCTGCACGCCAGCATGCCGCCGCCGGTCTCCAGAACTAGCTCGGTCCCGCCGCTTTCCTCGAACAGAAGATGCGCCACGCAGCGCGTGGCGTTGCCGCAAGCCGAAACCTCGCGCCCGTCGATGTTGAATATCCGCATGGCCGCATACGCGCCGACGGCAATGCCCGCCGCCGAAGGTTGCTCGATGGTCAACAACTGGTCACCGCCGACCCCGACATGCGCATCGCAGATACGCACGATGTCATCCAGCCGGAAGCCGCGCCGATCGACACGACGGTCGAAGATCACGAAATGGTTGCGCAGCCCGTGCATCTTGACGAACGGCCGTCCGCTATCGGCAAGCACATCTGGCAACGAAAACTGGTTCATCCTGCGCAACCTATCGTTCCCATTGCCGACATCCAAGTCGTGACACGGCCCGCAACTTCATCCAGCGGGGAGCAGCGTCATTTGATCCATTATGCTTCGTCGAAGCAAGGGCGACGGCACTATCGCGAACCGCACCGTAACGTTGCCGGTCATCGACCCCCGGCATCCGCGTCCGCGCCACACCTGGTTCGGATATTGCCTTCCCCGCACGCTTCGGCTAGCCTTGTTGTACGGTCGTTTAACAAGTGCGATGTGCCCATGATCCACGCCAGTCAATTCGAGATCGCCCTAGGCCAATTCACCTGATTTGAACTGCCATATCCGCCTCAAGCGGTGACCGCTGCATGATATTCCGACCGAGGAGAAGAGCCATGGAACGCACCTCGATACGTCGCCGGCCGGGTCGACCGCCGCGTGAGATCGGCGGCATCCAGCAGCGCCCCTGGAAGCAGTTGACGCGGCCCTACGCGCCGATCGAAATCCTGTCCGTCGATCAGGTCACGACCATCCACGAAATGGGCCTCACCATTCTGGAAGAGATCGGCATGAAGGTCTTGCAGCCGCAAGCCCGCCAGTTTTATCGCGCGGCGGGCGCCGATGTCGACGAAGGCGAGATGCGCGTGCGCTTCGACCGCGCCATGGTCATGAAACACGTTGCCATGGCGCCGTCTTCGTTCGAACTGCGCGCCAGAAATCCGCAGAAGAACGTCAAGGTCGGC
The DNA here is from genome assembly GCF_054489405.1 of Mesorhizobium sp. A623. Classification (NCBI taxonomy): domain Bacteria; kingdom Pseudomonadati; phylum Pseudomonadota; class Alphaproteobacteria; order Hyphomicrobiales; family Phyllobacteriaceae; genus Mesorhizobium; species Mesorhizobium sp. A623. The sequence continues at coordinate 107,387 of NZ_JBTMXB010000005.1, read as the reverse complement.
GGCCGGCACTGCATCCTGTCTTCCGTCGGCGGCCCTGCCTATGTGATGGACAACGACCGCGGCCGCAGGCCCGGCACCTATGCCGAGATGTGCGACTACCTGAAGCTGATACAGTCGTTCAACGTGCTGCACCAGGAAGGCGGCGGGCCGTTCGAACCGCTCGACCTGCATCAGAATACGCGCCATCTCGACCTGTACTATGCCGAGATCACCCTGCTGGACAAGAATTGGCAGCCGCAGGCGCTGGGCGAAGGCCGGGCGCTGGACGCGCTTGAAATGGTCGCCATCTCGCTCGGCACCACGCGCGAAAAACTGGCCGACGAAATGCCGGTATTCACCGCGATCATCAACACCAATTCGCCGCTGCAACTCGACGTTCCGATGGCCGAAGGGCTGATCACGATGGCCAGTCACGGTCAGGTCAACGTCATTACACCGTTCACGCTGGCCGGCGCGATGTCGCCGGTGACACTTGCCGGCGCGCTTTCCCAGCAGCATGCCGAAGCGCTGGCCGGCATCGTGCTGACCCAGATCGTGCGCCCCGGTGTGCCGGTCATGTATGGCGGCTTTACCTCCAACGTCGACATGAAGAGCGGCGCGCCGGCTTTCGGCACACCGGAATACACGCAGGCCGCACAGATAACCGGCCAGCTCTGCCGCCTGATCGGTATCCCGTTCCGTTCCAGCAACGTCACCGCCGCCAACGCGGTCGACGCACAGGCGGCTTATGAAAGCGCCATGTCGCTGTGGGGCTGCCTGATGGGCGGCGCCAATCTCGTGCTGCATGCGGCCGGCTGGCTGGGCGGCGGCCTGACCGCCTCCTTCGAGAAACTGGTCATCGACGCCGAGATGCTGCAGATGATGGCGGCCTATTTCGAGCCGCCGGTCGTCGACACCGATACGCTGGCGCTCGAAGCGGTTCGCGAGGTCGGGCCGGCCGGGCATTTCTTCGGCGCGGCCCACACCATGCAGCGCTACGAGCACGCCTTCTATTCGCCGCTGGTTTCCAACTGGGACAATTACAACCAGTGGCTCGAGCGCGGCCAGGTGACCGCCCCCGAACGCGCCAACACGATCTGGAAGCGGATGGTCGCCGACTACGAGCAGCCGCCGATCGACCCCGGCATCGACGATGCTTTGCGCGACTATATGGAACGGCGCAAGCGCGAGGGTGGCTCGCCGCTCAACTGATTTTTCGCCCATTCGAACGGAAAAGCGGCGGCAATCTCCTGCCGCCGTTTTTCGTCAAGCGCGAGCGCGCTACACCTTCTTGAACAGCACCGGATTCGGGTGGCCGTCCGGATAGATGACCGGTTCGAAATTCGACTTGTGGATGACGACGAGCGGCTGGTGGCAGATGAAGACGAAACAGCCGGACTCCTCCATCAAGTCCTCCATGCGCTGCGAAAGCTGAATGCGCTTTTCCTCGTCCACCTCAGAGACCAGCTTCTGGTAATTGGCCTCGAACTCGGCGTTGTCAAAGCCGGACCAGTTATAAGCGCCGATCTGGTCGGACCGGAACCAGACGAGATTTTCCGACGGATCGACGCCGCCCGCGAAATCCATCAGCGCCAGGTCGAGGTTCTTGTAGCCATCGCCTTGGGTCTTGTCGCCGACGCCCCAATAGGCGGCTTCGTCATAGGGCTGGATTTCCACCTTGATGCCGGCCTGCTCAAGGCTCGCCTGGATGATCTGGGCGGTGGCGCTGCGGATGGAATCGTTCATCACGGTCAACGTCAGCGTCAGATCGCTGACCCCGGCCTCGGCAAGCAGCGCCGCCGACTTCTCGTAGTCCGGTGCCTCGATCAGGTTCTTGGCCCGGGCAAACTTGGTGCCGGGTTGCACAACGCCGGTGGAACGCTTGGTCAGGTCGTCATACACGCCTGTCAGGATTTGACTGACGTCGACGCCGTACTGCACGGCCTGGCGCACCTTCAAATCCTGGAGGCGCGGGCTGAGCATGTTGATGGTCAGCCAGACATAGCGGGTCGATTGCGCCTCGATAATGGTGGTATCGGGCGGCGGGGCTGCCTTCACTGCCTTGGTCGAGGAAATGGCGATCTTGGTGTAGTCGAAGGCGTCGGCCTCATAGGCTAGTTGCGCCGCCTGATCGTCGGTGACGATGTAGATCTCGACCTTGCTGAAATCCGGCTTCGGTCCCGGCCAGTCGGGATTGGCGGTCAGCGTCACTTTCTGCTTCTGCTGCCAGTCGCTGAAAATATAGGGGCCGCAGGAAGCCGGCGGTTCGGTGGTGAACTTGCCGCCGGCCTTTTCGGTGGCCGCCCGGCTGAGGATATGCCCGCCATAATAAGGCAACGAGGTCACGAACAACGGCTGATAAGGGTTTTTCAGATGGATGATGCCGTTGCGGCTGTCCACCACCTCGACCCGGTCAAGCGGCTCGAACTGGTAGGCCCAGGGCGAGGCGAGCTTTGGGTCGGCGATCCGCTCATACGAGAATTTCACGTCGTCGGCGGTCACCGCGCCGAAACCGTTCGACCATTTCAGCCCGTCGATGAGCGTGAAGGCAATCGACGTCGGATCGGTCTGCTCCAGTTTTTCCGCGCCCCACAACGCCCATGGCGAGCCCTGCCTGATGTCGCCAAGCCGGTTCAGCGTCACGTAGATGCCGCGCATGATGACGTCCTCGATGCCGCCGTTCATGGTGGCGGGGTCGAGGCTTTGAAGGTCGCCTTCCATGCGGATGCGCAGCGTGTCGCCATCGGCGGCCCAGGCGAAGCCCGGCCTCAGGGCGATGCCGGCCCCCAGTGCCCCGGCGGCCTTGAGGAAGGTTCGTCTGTCGGTGCTCCATTGCGTCATGTCGTTCTCCCCTGCTGGTTTGCGGAAGCGCATGAGAAGGCTTCCCTTTCTTGCCCGCCTGGCATCAGCGGGAAATGACAGCGCACCATCCTGCCCTCGCCAAGCTGGCGATAGGCGGGTGCCTCCACGCGGCAGCGATCGCGCACGATCGGACAGCGTGTGTGGAATTCGCAGCCGGCGGGCCGCCGAAACACGCTTGGAATTTCGCCGCTGACAGCGAGGCTGTAGCTGCGCCGACGCGGGTCCGGCACCGGTTCCGACTGGATCAAGGTCGCGGTGTACGGGTGAAGCGGCGCTGAAAACACCGCCTGCGTAGGCCCGGTCTCGACCAGCCGGCCCAGATACATGATCGCGAGGCGGTCGCTGACATGCCGGATCATCGCCAGATTGTGGGTCACGATCATTGCGGCAAAGCCGAGTTCGCGCTTCAGGTCGCCGATCAGATTGAGCACGTCACCCTGCACCGATACGTCGAGGCCGGCGGTCGGTTCATCCGCCAAAAGCAGCTTGGGCCTGGTCGAAAGCGCGCGCGCGACGCCGACGCGGCGCGCTTGCCCGCCCGAAAGCTCGTGCGGATAACGGTCGACGAAGGATGCAGGCAGGCCGACCTGCGCCAACAGCATCTTGGCGGCAGCGCGGCGATCAGTGATCTTCTCGCCCTGGATGATGCGCGGTTCGACCAGCAGCGAACCGACGCGCAGGCGCGGGCTGAGCGAGCCGACCGGGTCCTGGAACATCATCGCCGAGCGACGGCGCATGGCGCGGAAATCGGTCGGCATGCGCACCTCATTGCCCTCGAAAATGATGCGGCCGGACGCCGCCGGCATCAGCCCGAGGATGGTGCGGGCCAGCGTGGTCTTGCCGGACCCCGATTCGCCGACCAACCCCAGCGTCTCGCCCTGCATCAAGGTCAGGGTCACGTCGTCGAGGATGTTGACGGGAGGCAGCGGAAATGGATTGACGAGCCGGTTGATCAGCCCGCCCCGCGAGAAATTTGCCGAGATGCCTTCGACGGCGAGCAGCGGCGTCATGGCGTCACCGCGTGGCAGCGCGCGACGTGGGAGGGCGAAACCTGCACCGACGGCGGGGCAATCGTGCGGCATGGCGCAAAGGCGCGCGTGCAACGCGGCGCGTAGACGCAGCCGGCGATTTCGTCGGTCAAGCTGGGCAGCGAACCGGGAATGGTGGGAAGCCTGTCCAGCTTTTTGTCAAAGCGCGCCGGATCGCAGGCAAGCAGGGCCTGCGTGTAAGGGTGGCGGACATGGTGGAAGATGGCATCGACCTCGCCGCATTCCACGACCTCGCCGGCATACATCACATAGACCCGGTCGCAGAGTTCGGCGATGACGCCGAGGTGGTGCGAGACCACGACGATGATGCCGTTATAGTCGCGCCGCAACTGGCGCAGCAAATGGATGATCTGCGCTTCCATCGTCACGTCCAGCGCCGTCGTCGGCTCGTCTGCGATCAACAGCCCCGGATCGGTCAGCAGCGCAGCCGCGATGGCGACGCGCTGGCGCATGCCGCCCGACAGTTCGTGCGGGTAGCTCGCCATGCGGCGCTCGGCGTCGGAAATGCCGACGCGCTCCAGCATGGCGGCAATCCGCGCGCTCTTCGCGGCACGGCCCAGATCCCTGCGGCGATGCTGGAAATCGATCAACTGGTCGCCGATGGTCAGCACCGGATTGAAGGCCGTCATCGGGTCCTGGCCGACCAGAGCGATCTCGTCGCCGCGCAAAAGCCGTTGCCGGTGGGCATCGAGCGTGGTGAGGTCGATGCCGTTGTAGACGATGGAGCCTTCCACCCGCGCGTTGTTCGGCAAAAGATTGGCCAGCGCGGTGACCAGCGTCGATTTTCCGCAGCCGCTTTCGCCGACAATGCCGATCACCTCGCCGGGATGCGCCTCGATGTCGACATGGCGCAGCGCATGAACGCTGCCGTGCGGCGTCACATAGCGGACGCTGAGGTCACGCGCTGCAAGCGAGCCGGTCACGACGGTCGCCTCGCTTGCAGGCGCGGATCGAGATAATCCCGCAATCCCTCTCCGAGAAAGGTGAAGCCGAGCGTCGCCAGCACCAGCGGCAGGCCGCCGAAAACGACCATGAATGGCGCTGCCCGGATCGAGGTGTAGCCGTCGTACAGGATGGAGCCCCACGACGGCGTCGGCGGGCGCACACCAAGGCCGAGGAAGCTCAAACCGGCCTCGACCATGATGACCACCGGAATATCCATCGACAGCAGGATGATCAGCGGGCCAACGACGTTGGGCAAAAGATGGATGAAGATGATGCGCATCGCGCTGGCGTCGAGCAGGCGTTCGGCGAGAATGTAGTCGCTGTTTTTCAACGCCAGCGTCTGCGCCCGTATCAGCCGCGCATAGCTTGGGAAGGACGTTGCCGCGATGACGATGATCAGCGTGCCGGTTCCGGTACCCAGGACGGTGATGATGGCGAGCGCGAACATGATCATCGGCAGGGAATTGAGACTGTCGAAGACAAGCACCAGCACAGCGTCGAGCCAGCGCGGTCCGTAACCCGCGATGATGCCGAGCAGGAGACCGATCGTACCCGCTATCGCCACGGAAACGATGGCGATCATGAGGGCGGTGCGCGCGCCATAGATGATGCGGGACAAGAGATCGCGGCCGAGATGATCCGTGCCGAACCAATGCGCCGCCGAGGGCGCCTGCAACTTGTGCAGCACGTCGATCTTCGTCGGCGAATAAGGGGCAAGCCAGGGCGCGAAAAGAGCGGTGATCAGGAAGCTCACGACAAGGATGAGGGCGATGCATGTAAACGGATCGGCCAGCAGCGCCCGCAGCAGCGGGAACCGTTGTCGGTCGGGATAAGGGGCTGATGCTTCAGCTACGGAAGACATCGCGAACCCTCGGGTCGAGCCGGGCGATCAACAGATCGGCGACGATGGTGATGGAAACATAGATGGCGGTCATGATCAGCACCGTGCCCATGACGACGGGATAGTTGCGGGTGTTGACCGCGTCGGTGATGAGTTTGCCGATACCCGGACGCGCAAACACCGCCTCGACGAAGACCGCGCTGGACAGGATGCTGCCCAAGCCCACCGCCACCAGCGAGATCGTCGGGATGATGGCGATGCGCAGCGCGTATTTGGAGACGATCTTCCATTCCGGCAGGCCGAAGGAACGGGCCGTGCGGATATGCGGCTCGCCCATCACCTCCATCATCGAGGCGCGCACCATGCGCGCGATATAGCCGATCCAGCCGAGCGCTATGGCGAAGGCAGGCAGGATCAGCGCCTTTGCCTGGCTGGCGATATCGCCCGCCTCGCCCGCGCCTATCGCCGGTAGCCAGCGCAGGGTGACGGCGAAAAGCAGCAGCGAATAAATGGCGACGACGAAGGACGGCACCGCGATGACGCCGACCGAGAGCACGCCGATGACCGCGTCGGCGGCCGTGCCGCGGCCTATGACCGAAAGGCAGCCAAGCGGCACGCCGACAAGAAGGGCAGCGCTAAGTGCTGCCACGCCGAGGATCAGCGTGTTGGGCAGCGCCTCCATGACCAGCGTAGAAACCGGCCGGTTCGACCAGACGTCATAGCCCAGATTTCCGGTCAGCGCGTTGCGGAAGAACTCGACGATCTGCCACCAGACGGGCTGGTCGAGCCCCATGCGCTCGATCAGCATGCGTTTCAGTTCCGGCGTGGCGCGCGGCCCGAGCGCCACGCTCGCCGGATCGCCCGGAACGAGAAACACAGCCGCATACATGGCCACCATGACGAAGGTGAGGATCAGGAGACCAAGGCCGATGCGCTTTACTGTGTATGCAAGCATGACCCCCTCCCCTTTCTCAGGCGAAATCGCGCCTGATGCGCCGTGTTGCAGAGGCGCTATGAACGAGCGTGCCCCGTTCTCGGGCCTCCAGCCGCCAACTCAGGTTGAAATGCGTCTCGTCCGCCGTCAATTCCGTCCACGCCCTGTTGTCGATGTCGGCTTCGCCGCTCTGGATGGCCCAACGGTATTCCGTGACGAGACATGCCGATAGGGGATCGTCGCCACGAATGCGCATCGTGTCGCTGTTGGAGGACGAAACCGTGATGCCGCGATCGTCGTAGCGCGTGCGGCCATGGTCCGAAGCCAGCGCGATCGTCTGCACGCCGCTGCCGACATCATCGGTGACGACGCGGCTGTCGAAGCCCGCCTGCAAGGTGGTGGATGCAACCGGCGGCGCGGTTTCGGCCTCGGCAAAGCGCACGGCGCTGTCGCGCGGCGACGGCGGACGAACCGGCAGGACGACCGTGCTCTCGCCCATGGCGACGGCAAGCGTCGCCAGTTTCGGCTGCGGCCACAGGATCGGCCAGTGCTGGTTGGCGATGGCCACGCGGATGCGATGCCCCTTCGACACGGTCCGGCCGAAATCGTTGAGTTGCAACTTGACCCGGAACGGCGTGCCTACCGGGCAGGGCGTCGGGTGTTCGTGGCTGTCGCGATGGCTGAGATTGAGCACGCCATAGGTCATCAGCGCGGAAGTACCGTCGGGATAGACATCGCACAGCCTGACCGCCAGATTGACGTGCGGCTGGTCGACGCTCACCAGAAGGTCGAGTTCCGGCGCGCCCAGCAGTGTGAGGTCTTCGTCCAGCGGCGCGGTATCGAAACACAGCGCCAACCCGTCCTCGCGGCGCTGGTCAATCGGCATATCCGGGCAGCTTCCGCCATAGCCGCCCCAGCGCCCGCAATCGCGCCCCGCATGTGCCGGCGAACACACGGAACGGCTTTTGCCGGCAACAGCCTCGGTGCCGAGCCCCGTCTCGTTCAGATGCAGCGCGCGGCGCTCGATGTGCGGCGACGGCCATTGGTCCTCGGCCGCCCAGCGGCCGGCATGGTCGGGCAGATAGAACGGGCGCGGGCGCTCCTCCTCGGTGATCCACACCCGGTAGAGCGGCTCGTCCATGATGCCGGTCGCCTCGCCGCACAGCCAATGCCGCCACCAACGCAGGGCCTCCTGAAGATAGCCGATCAACGGCCCCGGCGAGCCACGGCACGGATAGCTGTGCGACCACGGGCCGACGATGCCGAGTTTCGGCCCCGGCAGGCGCTCGAGCAGGCGCGGCACGAAATTCGTATAGCTGTCCTCCCAGCCACACACGGCCAGCACCGCGCACTGAACGGCGGTATAATCCTCGCAGATCGAACCCTGCCGCCAGTAGTCGTCGCGGCGCTGATGGTCGAGCCAGATTTCAGAGAGCGAAGTGGTCGTCTCCAGCCGCCTCATCCACATCTTCCGCCAGGCATCGCCGACGATCTGCGGGTCGGGCGCCATCGCCTTCTTCACCAGCATGAAGTTCGACCACATCTCTTGCTCGGTCAGCAGCGCGCCGCCCATATAGTGGATGTCGTCGGAATAGCGGTCGTCGGTGGCGCAGTTGGCGATGACAGCCTTCAGCGCCGGCGGCCGGCGGGCCGCGACCTGCAGCGCGTTGAAGCCGCCCCAGGAAATGCCGGTCATGCCGACATTGCCGTTGCACCAGTCTTTTGCCGCCAGCAACGCGATGATCTCGCAGGCGTCCTCCTGCTCCAGCGGCAGGTATTCGTCGGCCAGATCGCCATCGGAATCGCCGGAGCCGCGAATGTCGACACGGGCGCAGGCGATGCCGTGCCCGGCAAGCCAGGGATGGATTTCCATGTCGCGCTCTACCGTGCCGTCGCGCCGGCGATAGGGCACCATCTCGACGACCACCGGCACTTTGGTGTCCGTCACGGGACGCCACAGCGTCACGGCAATGCGCGTGCCATCGGCAAGCGTGAGGAATAGCGGGTCGGTACAGTCGACCGGATAGGGCATGGCGGCAACCGTCATTCCGCTGCCTCTCGGCTGTCATAGCCGCCCGCCGCATCCACGATCGGCATGTCGCGGCGATAGGCTAGTGCGGACGTCACCTCGCCCAGTTCGCGCGCCAGCTTGTGACCGCTATGGACAGCGTGAACGATCGCACCGGGCGCCATCGCATCGCCGATCCGGTCGACGCTTTTTATGCCCGCTGCGGCAAGGTCGGCAGAGCGCCCGCTCAGCGCCTCATGCAACTCGTCATGAGGATGGCGCAGGCCGACGAGCACCACGGAACGGCAGGGGATGCGGGTTTCCTCGCCGGTGAACATATGGGCAAGAGTGGCTTCGCTTCCATTGAAAGCCACCAGCCGGGTCAAGGTAGTGACCGGGATGTCGTGCCTCGACAGCGCCTGATGCACCAGCGGCAGTTCGTTGGTCATGAAGGTCCAGGCCGAAGCCTGGCCGGCAGGCGTCACATAGGAAACCGCAATGCCCTGCGCCGCCAGATGCTCCGCCAGAACGCCGCCCATATAGTAGTTGTCGAAATCAAACAGCAGCGTCGGCCCCTCGGGCATGCGGCCTGCGGCGATGTCGTCCGGCGTAAAAACGCCGGGGCCGTCGAGTTGGCCGACCGGAATTTCCTTCGAGGAATAGAGCATCCGCGTCCAGCGCGCGCCGGTCGCCAGCACGACGCGGTCCGGCTTCAGTTCGATTATGTCATCGACGCCGAGATCGCTTTCGAGGAACATCGACACATTGGCCATCTCGGCCAGACGGCCAAGCCGGTAATCGCTGACGCGCCGCCAGGCGGCAAGGCCGGGCAGCCGCGTCTCGAATGTCAGCCGGCCGCCAAACGCCTTGCCCTTGTCGGCCAGCGTCACCTCGTGGCCGCGACGGCCAAGCGTCAGCGCGCATTCGAGGCCGGCCGGCCCGCCCCCGACAATGAGGATTTTTTCCGGCGTCGTCGCCGGCTCGACCCGCTCCGGGTGCCAGCCGCGCCGCCATTCTTCCCCCGCCGTCGGGTTTTGGGTGCAGCGCACCGGCACGCCGTCATGCCAGCTTGAAATGCAGATGTTGCAGCCGATGCACTCCCGGATTTCGTCGATGCGCCCTTCCCTGATCTTGGCCGGCAGGAACGGATCGGCGATCGAGGGGCGCGCGCCGCCGATCAGGTCGAGGATGCCGCGACGAATCTGCGAGACCATCGCGTCCGGCGAGGTGAAGCGGCCGACGCCGACGACGGGTTTTTTCGTCAGGGTTCTCACGAAATCGATGACAGGCTCATGGCTGCCCTCAGCGGTGAACCGCGACGCGGAACAGTCGGTCGGGCTCGAATCCATCTTGACGTCGAACAGGTCCGGTACGTCGGAAAGCAGCTCGATTGCCTCATGCGCTTCCGAGGGTTGGTTGCGGCCCGGCCGGCCGCGCAATTCTTCCAGGCTGATGCGCAGGGCAACGCCGCAATCCTTGCCTACGGCATCCTTCGTCACCTCGATCATTTCGCGCACGAAGCGGACTCGGTTGGCGATGGAGCCGCCGTATTCGTCGGTGCGGTGATTGTATTCCGGCAGCAGGAACTGCGAGCCGAGATAGCCCATGCCGGCATAGACATAGACGATGTCGAAGCCGGCGATGCGCGCCTTGCGCGCGGCCTCCGCCTGCGCCTTCAGCACAGCGCGAATGTCGGCCTTATCCATGATCCTCGGGCGCAGATTGCCCATGAAACCGAGATGGGTGGCCATCCACGGAATGCCCGAGGGCGAGAGCGGCGGCAGGCGGCTGGTCCGGTTCATCACCGAGGCCCCGCCATGAAACAGCTCTACGCCGGCCAGCGCGCCATGCCGGTGCACGGCGTCCGTCATCAAGGCGTGGGAGCGAATGTCGTTGTCGTCCCACATCGTCGCAAAGGGCAGCGGCGTGTCGTCCGAATCCGGGTCGATCGAGCAGGCGCCGGTGCAGATGACGCCCCAGCCGCCCTCGGCCTTGGTTTCACGAAAGGCGGCGCGGACACGGGGAAGCGCGTTGGTCATGCCGCTGGCATGCGGCACCTGGTAGAAACGGTTCGGCGCCGTCACCGGGCCGATCCTCACCGGCTCGAAAAGCACGTCGTAACCGGAATTCCGCGCCATCCGCCTCTCCTCGCCGTCCGCGCCCAACAGGCACCAGCACGGCAACGATATCGAAAAAACACCGTCACGCAAGCAAATTATACGATCATATAGTTTCTCTGTTCGATGCCATTGCGGGCCTTTTCGGAAAAGGTTATCTAGGGGCCGCTGACCATCACGCTGCGGGCGACGCTCGTCCGATCCGCCATGCATTCGGCGCAGAGAACCAGGTTTGACCAAGCCAACGCCCGCAAAAAAGCCCCGCGCGCACTTCCACCGAGCGACGCCCGAAGAGCGCAGCCGCCAACTCGGCGAAGCGGTGCTGCGTTGCATCGCCAAGAAGGGCGTTGCCGGTGTTTCCGCGCGCCAGATCGCGGCGGAAGCCGGCGTTACGCAGGGCCTGATCACCCACCATTTCGGCGAAATCAGCGAACTGGTTTCCTATGCCTTCGACCTGATGTCCGACGGCATCCTCGATGCCATCATCGCCGCCACCGACGCCGCCCCGAACAACCCGCAGGCGCGCCTCGACGCCTATATCGACGCGTCGTTCTCGCCCATCATCTTCGACCGCGACGTGCTGCATGTGTGGGTGGTGTTCTGGGGCCTGATCCTGCATTCGCCGCGCATGAGCGCATCGCAAAAGAGCGAATATTCGTCCTATGTCTCCACGGTCGAGCGGCTGCTCTCGGACCTGGCGGCGGCCGAGGGTTTTTCGATCCGGGACCTGAGGCTGGCCGCCGTCGCCTTCACGGCGCTGCTCGACGGCCTGTGGCTGGCATGGTGCCTCAACCCGACCGCCTTCAGGCCGCAGGACGGGATAGAGCTTTGCCAGAACTGGATAGAGGGCCTGCGCCGGGGGAGCTATGCCTGAGCAGCCATCGGAAAAGGCATCGACGACCGCCGCACCTGTGCGATCACGCCTCAAACCGCAACCGTAAGGCTAACCCTGCTCCCTGAATTTTCGCTCCGGCAATGATTGCGGATCGGGCGGCGTCGCTATGCCGCCATTCATATCCAGCTGCATGAACACGGTGTCCAGCCAGCGCCCGTGCTTGTAGCCGGAGCCTTGCAGCTTGCCGCTGTGGCTGAACCCCAGTTTTTCGTGCAGCCTGACCGAAGCGCTGTCTGGCGTGCCGTCGCCGATCACCGCGACCAGTTGGCGAAAGCCCAGCGCCCGCACGGCCTCGATCAGCGCCTCCAGCAGGAGCCGCCCGGCACCCCGGCCCTTCGCCTCGGGTGCGACATAGATCGAATCCTCGGCGATGAAGCGATAGGCCGGCCGGGCGCGGAACGCGCTGGCATAGGCATAGCCGAGAACCGCTCCGTCTTCTTCGGCGACAAGATAGGGATACCCATAGAGCGCCAACGCCTCGAACCGCTCAAGCATCGCAGCTTGCGCAGGCGGTTCCAACTCGTAGCTGGCTGTGCCGTTGATGACGGCGTCGGCATAGATCGCCGTGATCCGGCCGATATCCGCCAATGTGGCAGGTCGCATTGCAATGCTGCTCATAATTTAGGCACCAATTTCCAGTGCCTCTCATTAATGCAAACATTGTCGCAAAAGAAAAGGGCGACCCCTTGGGCCGCCCTTCGAATAGTTCAGTCTCAACCGGTTTTAGCGGCGATCGCCCATGAACTGCAGCATGAACATGAACAGGTTGATGAAGTCGAGATAGAGGCGCAGCGCGCCCATGATCGACTTGCGGCCGGCAACGGCCGTGTCGTCGCCCTCGAAATACATTTCCTTGATCTTCTGCGTGTCGTAGGCGGTGAGGCCGGCGAACACCAGCACGCCGATCGCCGAGATGGCGAAGGACAGCGCCGAGGACTGCAGGAAGATGTTGATGACCATGGCGATGATGAGGCCGACCACGCCCATGATCAGGAACGAACCCATCGCGGTCATGTCGCGCTTGGTGGTGTAGCCGTACAGCGACAGCGCGCCGAAGGCAGCGGCGGTAGCGAAGAAGGTCTGCGTGATGCTGGCCGAGGTGTAGACCAGGAAGATCGACGACAGCGACAGGCCGACCAGGCCGGCATAGACCCAGAACGTCGTCTGCGCCGCCGCTACGCTCATCGACTGGACGCGAAACGACAGGAACATCACGGCGGCCAGCGGCGCCAGAATAACCACCCATTTCAACGGCGAGGCAAAGATCGCATAGCCAAAAGAAGTCAGCATCTGGCCGCTCGGCAGAGTTGCTACTGCGGCGGACGGATCGGTCGTGATCGCCATCATGACGGTGGCGATAGCGGCAAGGCCGGTGATGAGAAGGCCAAGCCCCATCAAATTGTAGACCTTGATCATATAGGCGCGAAGGCCTTGATCAATGTCAGCATAGGCGCCGGTGCCTACTTGGGCGGCGCGAGTCTGATAATTACGGGTATCAGCCATGGGTTTCCTCTATTGCTTCTGTCCCGTCCGGTGTCAGGCTTTCGTCAAGCCCAGGCGCCGCTGGCGGAACTCCAGCATGCCTGTGGCCGAATATGATGATTCTTTTCGTCAAGAACAAGACCGTAACCGACTGCAACGCTTCGTGAAACGCTTGGAAATCGCATTTATTGGGTCGTAGGGCCAAACATTACCGCGAATTAATCAAAACGAGCCCGAAACAGCCGGCCGCAAGGCGCTGCATTACCCGTCGCGCAGCACCGGTGCGGCCTTCTGTCCCAACACCCGCCATGTTCCGAGAAGGCCGAGGCCAACCGTCATGCCAAGCGACAGGACAATTGTGGCCAACGCCACTTCCGGCGAAAAATGCGAGGGCAGTTTCATGATGCGCGCAACCACGAACCATGCCGCCGACCCGCCGGCAACAAGCGCGAACAGCGCCGTTGCCAGGCCGATCAACGCATATTCCAACGCGTAGGCGGCCATCAGCGTTCGCCTTGTCGCGCCCAGCGTCTTCAGCACCACGGCATCGTGGATGCGTGCCCGGTTGCCGGCGGCGAGCGCGCCTGCCAGCACCAGCACCGAAGCGATCAGCGCGACGCTTGCCGCAGCCCGGATCGCCGTGCCCAATTCGCCGACCAGTCGGTTGATGATGTCGAGCGCGTCCTTGACGCGCACTGTCGTCACCGCGGGAAAGGCACGCGTAACCGCATTCAACAGGCGCGCGTCATCGGCCGTCGTGGCCTGCTTGTCGGCCAGCGTCGCGATCCATGCATGCGGCGCGCCGGCAAAGGTGTTGGGCGAAAACACCATGACGAAATTGATGCCCATGGTTTCCCACTCGACCTGGCGGAAATTGGCTATTTTCGCCGTAACGTTGCGGCCGAGCACGTTGACGGTGACGGTATCGCCAAGCTTCAGGCCCATCTGCGCGGCCTCTTCGGCTGAAAAGGAAACCAGCGGCTCGCCGGCATAGTCGGCCGGCCACCATGCGCCTTCGGTGAGTGTCGCGTTGGCCGGTTTCGCGGCGTCGTAGGTCAGGCCACGATCGCCCTTCAGCACCCAACCGCCTTCCGCCGGCACTGAAACCTTGGCAACATCGACGCCGTTCAGCGCCATCACGCGCCCACGCAGCATCGGCACCTTGGCCAGTGTGCCGCCCGGCGCCTCTTTTGCGATCAGCGATGAAAACGCGTCGACTTCGCCGGCCTGTATGTCGACGAAGAAGAAGTTCGGGGCCTGTTCGGGCAGATTGCCGCCGATCTGGCGCCGCAGATTGCCGTCGATTAGCGCCAGCGTCACCAGAAGCGTCAGGCCGAGGCCGAGCGACAAGACCACGGACGGCGTCAGCGCGCCGGGCCTGTGGATGTTGCCGACCGCGAGCCGCAGCACGACGAAGCGGGCGCGCGGGCTTTTTCTCGCCAGCCACTGCACAAGGACGGCCACGCCGCGCAGCACCAGAAATGAAACCAGGGTAGCGCCGACGAAAATCACCGCGATGCGGCGGTCCGTCGCCGAAAAGATCGCCAGTGCAGCCAAGACAAGCGCGATGCCGAGCGCCGCCAAGCCATAGATCGGGCGGGGCAGGCCCTTGCCTTGCAGCGCCATTTCACGAAACAGCGCCGTCGCCGGAACATCGCGGGCGCGGCCGAGCGGCAGCAAGGCGAAAGCCAGCGTCGTCAACACGCCAAACAGTGCGGCAAGCGCCAAAGCGCCGGGATAAAACCCGCCGGCCGCCGGCACCGGAATGACCGAGGCAAGGGCGGCACTTGCCGCAAACGGCATCAGCGCGGCAAGCACGAGACCGGCGGCGATGCCTAGCCCGGCAATGATCAGGATTTGCACCAGGTAGACGATGAAGACGAAACGCCCGGAGGCCCCGAGGCTCTTGAAGGTGGCGATGACCCCGCGCTTGGAGTCGAGATAGGCGCGCACCGCATTGGCGACGCCGACGCCACCCACTACCAGCGCGGTCAGCCCGACCAGCGTCAGGAATTGCGAAAAGCGTTCGATGTTGGACGACAGCGAGGGCGCTGCATTGGCGCGGGTGCGCACCGACCAGCCGGCCTGCGGGAATTTTTCGCCGGCCTGAGCCTCGATTTCCTTGATCCGGGCATCGGCGGTGTCGGACGGCAGTCGCAGCTTGTAGATATGCTGGACCAGGCTGCCCGGCTGGATCAGGCCGGAAGCCGACAGGCCTTCGGCCGAAATCATCAACCGGGGCGCAAACCCGAAACCGTCGGAAAGCGCATCGGGTTCGGTGAACAGCTTGGCGCGCAATTCGAACGTGGCGCCGCCGAGTTTCACCCTGTCGCCAAGCTTCAAATGGAGGCGTTCGAACAAAAGATCGGGAGCGGCCGCACCGAACAGGCCGGCACGCTCGCCGAACAATTCTTCATGCGGCAGGGCCGGTGCCGTCACCAGTCCATCATAGAGCGGATAGGCGGCATCGACCGCCTTGACCTCGACCAAAGCCTGGTCGGAACCGTCCTCCAGCCGCGCCATGGAGCGCATGTTGGCGGTTTGCGAAACCGTGCCGAGGCTTTCGAGGAAGGCATATTCGGGCGCGGTTGCCGCGCGCTGGGTCAATTGAAAACGCATGTCGCCGCCCAGCAGCGATTGCCCCTGATTGGCCACGCCCGCCGAAATCGAAAGCGCCACCGAATTGACCCCGCCGATGGCCGCGACCCCAAGCGCGATACAGGCAAGGAAAATCAGAAAGCCCGACAGCCCGCCGCGCATTTCGCGCAGGGAGAAGCGGATGGCAAGCGAGAGGGTGCGGGGGATCATGCGCGTGACGCCGGTAACGGCAAAGGCCGCGCCCTACGGCGGGCCTCTCTTTTGGGGCGCGACGGAGCGCGACATAGAAGAGAGGAGCAACGTCGAGCGCTTCCTTCAACCATCCTCATCAAGCCGTTGCCCTCACCAGTGCCGGCGCGTCCTCGATCCGGCCCGAGCGCATCGCCACCTGTCGCGAGCAGCGGGCGGCAAGGGCGGGGTCGTGCGTGACCAGCACCAGCGTCATCGCGCGCTCGGCTGCTTTCGCGAACAAAAGGTCGGCGACCTGCCTGCCCGTCGCCTGGTCGAGATTGCCGGTCGGCTCGTCCGCGATCAGGATGCGCGGGCTGGGCGCCAGCGCGCGCGCGATCGCGACGCGCTGCTGCTCGCCGCCGGACAATTCGCCCGGATAATGCGTGACGCGGTCGCTGAGGCCGACCGCAGCCAGTTCACGCGCCGCGATGCCGAACGGATCGGCATGGCCGGCCAGTTCCAGCGGGACGGCGACGTTTTCCAGCGCCGTCATGTTGGGGATGAGATGGAACGACTGGAACACGATGCCGATGTTTCGGCCCCGAAACGACGCGATCCGGTCCTCGCTTTTGCCGTTCAGCACTTCACCTGCGATGCGCACGGTGCCGGCGTCGACCTTCTCCAGTCCCGCCAGCACCATCAGCAGCGTCGACTTGCCGGAGCCGGACGGACCGACGATGCCGATCACCTCGCCGCTTTCCACGCCGAGGCTCACGCCCTTCAGCACATGCACGCGCGACGCGCCGTCGCCAAGCGTCAGCGACACGTCTTTCAGCTCGATGACGGCTTCTGCCAAGGGTAAATCGTCCTATATGGGAGGAAGAGGCGAAGGATTGCCTTGGTCATATGGGACTTGCTGCATGGCTTTCAAACATCTCCTCGCCGCCGCTTTTACAGTTTTTGTCGCGCTCGGTGCATGGACTTGTCCGGCTTTCGCCAATCCGGTCAAGATCGTCGGCTTCGGCGACAGCCTGATGGCCGGTTACGGTCTCGGGCCGGGCGAAGGATTTACCGACAGGCTGCAGGCAGCGCTGCGTGCCACGGGCCATGACGTGACGGTCGCGAATGCCGGCGTGTCCGGCGACACCACCAGCGGCGGACTGTCGCGGCTCGACTGGTCGGTTCCCGACGGCACCGATTTGGTGATCCTGGAACTCGGCGGCAACGACATGCTGCGCGGCATTGCGCCCGAGATCGTCGAGAAAAACCTCGACGCCATGATGGCGAGGCTCGCGGAAAGGAAAATCCCCGTCCTGCTGGCGGGCATGGTCGCCGCCCCCAATCTCGGCCATGATTATCAGGAGGCGTTCGGTTCGATCTACCCGAAGCTTGCCGAAAAATACGGTGCGACGCTTTATCCGTTCTTCCTCGACGGCGTCACGGGCGATGCGTCGCTGGAACTTGAAGACGTCATGCACCCCAATGCAAAGGGCATCGAGCGGATCGTCGATGCGATCCTGCCGACCGTTGAAAAGGCACTCGCCGCATTGCCGGCCCAGCCATGAAACGCAACCAAAATGGCCCAAAGCTCTTTTCGTCATGAAGGCTTCATGGTCGGTTGCGACCAACAAAGCGCTTGCTCCATCCGGCTATCGGTGATTCGCTGGGTACAGACTTCGATTCGATGAAGGGAGGCTCTCATGCCGCGTCTTTTCACCGCCCTCGAAATTCCGCGAGATGCCGCACTATCGCTTTCCCTGCTTAGGGGAGGCCTGCCGGGAGCCCGCTGGATCGACGTCGAGAATTATCATCTCACGCTGCGCTTCATCGGCGACGTCGAAGGGCACATCGCCGACGAGATCGCCGATGCGCTGGATCGGGTGCAGCGGCCCTCCTTCACCATGGCGCTGTCCGGCGTCGGCGCATTCGGCCAGAAGAAGCCGCATGCCATCTGGGCGGGCGCGACCGCTTCGCCCGATCTGAGCGCCTTGCATGGCGAGATCGACCGCATCTGCCAGCGGCTCGGCATTCCCGCCGATCCGCGCAAATTCATGCCGCATGTCACCTTGGCCCGCTTGCGCAACTCCAGCCCCATCGAAGTGGCGCATTATCTTTCGGCGCGCGGCAATTTTTCGAGCGCGCCGTTTCGGGTCGGGCGTTTCGTGCTGATGTCGTCGCGCGATTCGGTCGGCGGCGGCCCTTACGTCATCGAGGAGGCATGGCCGCTTCTGCACCAGGCTACGCGCCAGCGCTCCGAAGAGGCGGCCGACGCCACAGGCATCATGCGATAGAAGACGGCATCTTGCAGTCGGGCGGCGGCTTTACCACATTTGCCCGGAACCGGTATTTGTACCCGCAAATGTCGACCCAGCTGGAGAGTTCCATGGCGCAAAAACCGAACTTCGATTTCTTCGGCTTTGGCAGCAAGCCGGCTGACGAGAGCGAGGTGCGTACAAAATTCTGGCGCACAGCCAAGAAGGCTGCCCGCCAGATTCCCTTCATGGAGGATGTGGTCGCCGCTTACTATTGTGCTCTGGACAGGAAGACGCCGTTGCGCGCCAAGGGTATATTGCTGGCCGCGCTGGCGTATTTCGTGCTGCCAACCGACGCCATCCCGGATTTCATCTTCGGCCTCGGCTTCACCGACGACATCGCGGTGCTGACGGCGGCGATCGCCACCGTGCGCGCCCATATCAAGCCGGCGCACCGGCTGGCCGCGCGCGAAGCGATCGCCGACGAAAGCTGACAGGCTTCGGTGCCGGCTACGGGCGCACCGCCTCGGCTACCCAAAAGACAAACTCTCGCCGCTTTCATGTATTCCAAGTCGCGACGGGGACGTTGCGCCGCCCTGCCGGAAGGCGGCGGCGTGCAAACGGTGCTGGTTTCTGGATGGCGGAGGTCCTTTTCTCACGGAACTTCATTCTTTGGTAACCCAGATTAAATCAAAATGAAGCGAATGGCAGGACGCCAAGCCGGCCGGCCTCCGCATAATTTGGAATACGGGAAAAACAATGCGCGGATTGATTGCACTAGTTTCGGGCCTTGCCATGGCAGCGGTGGCGGCTTCGCCGGCGCTTGCACAGCAGGCGACCAAGATCGGCCAGCATAACGCCTGGGGCACTTACAGCTACCAAGCTTCCGGCGGCAAGGTCTGCTACGTGCTGACGGTGCCGACCGACAAGCAGCCGCCGACGCTCGATCACGGCGACATGTTCTTCTTTGTCAGCCAGCGCCCCGGCCAGCAGGTTTCCTACGAGCCGCAATTCATCGCCGGCTACGACTTCCAGGCAGGATCGAAGGCCACCGTCACCATCGACAAGAAATCCTTTTCCATGTTCACGCGCGGCAAGTCGGCCTGGGTGGAAAACGCCGCCGAAGAGCCGGTGCTGATCGCGGCCATGAAGTCCGGCAGCGACATGAAGGTGCAGGCCAAGTCCGGGCGCGGCAACGCGACCAGCTATGTCTTCTCGCTCAAGGGCATTTCGGCAGCCCTAAGCTCCATCGCCAACTGCAAATGACGGCTAGAGCGGCGGACGCTCGGGTAAACCCGCGCTGCCGCTCTATCCTCTTGTTTGAGCATCGGATTTTCCGAAAACCGGATTCCACTTTTCGGTCCGATGCTCTAGCCGGTATCTCCAGGCCTTTTCAGGCCGACAGCAGGCCGACAAGTCTCGGTCCCATATCCGGCACCAGAAGCAAGGCCGCGACCCATGCGACCTGCAGGAACGCGATGAGGTAAAGCCTGGTCCGGAATGGTTCCTTGCGGGTCTTGTGCCGGAAGAGGTGCTGCGCCGATACCGCGCCCACCGTGCCGCCAAGAACCGCGAGCCATAGCAACGTGCTTTCACGGATCCGCCACGCGCCCGCTCGCGCCTGGCGTTTGTCCCACCAGAAGGCCAGGAACGCGGCGCCGTTGACCGCAAGCAGGGCGGCCAGGATCTGAGGCGGGGAAATCATCGAGAGAATCTGGCAAAGATAGACTAACAAGCTGCAAACATGGCACGCACGGACATGAATTCCGCCAGACTTACGACCATAGGCTTCGATGCCGACGACACGCTGTGGCAGAACGAGCAGTTCTTCCGGCTGACCGAAGATCGCTTCGTGTCCCTGCTGGCCGACCACGCCGAGCAGAACGACGTCAAGGAACGGCTTCTCGACGCCGAGCGGCGAAATCTCGATCTGTATGGTTTCGGCATCAAGGGGTTCACCTTGTCGATGGTCGAAACGGCGATCGAGGTGACGGGCGGCAAGGTTCCCGCAAAAATCATCGCCGATATTGTCCAGGCCGGGCGGCAGATGCTTTCCCATCCGGTCGAGACGCTGCCTTACGCGCGCGAAACCCTTGAGCAACTGGCGGGAAAATTTCGGCTGGTGCTGATCACCAAGGGCGATCTGTTCGACCAGGAGCGCAAGCTCGCGCAATCGGGGCTCGGCGGCCTGTTCGACGCCGTCGAGATCGTCAGTGCCAAGCAGCCCGAAACCTACAGCCGTATCTTCAGCCGCCACGGCGACGGGCCTGAAAGAAGCATGATGGTCGGCAACTCGTTGAAATCCGACATCGTACCAGCCCTGCAAGCCGGCGGCTGGGGCGTCTATGTCCCGCATGACCTGAACTGGGTACTCGAACATGCCGAAACGCCGGTCGATGAACCGCGCTTCAGGCAGGTTTCAAACCTCGGCGAGTTACCGGAACTGCTGGCGCAACTGGGTTAGCCCTTGGCAGGTGGCCGTGACGGCACGGCACAGCTGTGATATGTGGCCGGTAATCCCTATCTGTAGCCGGTCCGGACGGACTGAACCAAAGAACCACAATGACCCTTTCGCTCGATCTCACCACCGACACCGCACGCGATGCGTTGCGCCCCCGCGCTTCGACGGCTGAGAAGCCGTCGTTGGTCGGTTTGACGCGCGCGGAAATGGCCGAGGCGCTGGTGGCGTCCGGCGTCGTTTCCGAGCGGCAGGCGAAGATGCGCACCAGCCAATTGTGGCATTGGCTCTATGTGCGCGGCGTCTCCGACTTTGCGCATATGTTCAACATCTCCAAGGAACTGCGCGCGGAACTGGACAAGCATTTTACCGTCGCACGCCCGGAAATCGTGGAAGAACAGATTTCCACCGACGGCACCCGCAAATGGCTGTTTCGCTTCCCGCCGCGCGGCGCGGGCCGCCCGGTCGAGATCGAGACGGTCTATATCCCCGAACAGGGACGCGGCACGCTGTGCATCTCCTCGCAGGTCGGCTGCACGCTGACCTGTACCTTCTGCCACACCGGCACGCAGAAGCTGGTGCGCAATCTGACGGCCGAGGAAATCCTGGCGCAATTGCTGACCGCCCGCGACAAGCTCGGCGATTTTCCCGACCGCGACACGCCGGCCGGCGCTATCGTCCCCGCCGAAGGGCGAAAGATATCCAACATCGTCATGATGGGCATGGGCGAGCCGCTCTATAATTTCGAGGCGGTGAAGAAGGCATTGCTGATCGCCTCCGATGGCGACGGGCTGGCCCTGTCCAAGCGCCGCATCACGCTGTCCACGTCCGGCGTTGTGCCCGAAATTTACCGCACCGGCGAAGAGATCGGCGTCATGCTGGCCATCTCGCTGCACGCCACCAATGACGATCTGCGCGACCTGCTGGTGCCGATCAACAAGAAATATCCGCTTGCCGACCTGATCGCCGCCTGCCGCGCCTATCCGGGCGTGTCCAATGCGCGCCGTATCACTTTCGAATACGTGATGCTGCGCGAGGTCAACGATTCCATCGACGACGCCAAGGCGCTGATCAAGCTGCTGAAGGGCATTCCGGCCAAGATCAATCTGATCCCGTTCAACCCGTGGCCGGGCACCAACTACCAGTGCTCGGAATGGGAGACGATCGAGAAATTCGCCGACTACATCAACAATGCCGGCTATGCCTCGCCGATCCGCACCCCGCGCGGCCGTGACATTCTCGCGGCCTGCGGCCAGCTCAAATCCGAATCGGAGCGCATGCGCAAGGTCGACCGGCTGGCGCTGGAAGCAATGATGATCGCGGGTCACGGCGAGGAGTGAGCCGCGTTCTTCGTTATCTCTTCCGCTTCGCCGCCATCGTGGTCGGCTACATGGTTGCAGCCCTGGCCGCCAGCGCCTTCCTCCATTTGCTTTTCCTTGGAGCCGCGGGCTTCCGGCCTGAAGATAGCTCGACCATTGTCGCCGGCTCGCTGCTGTTTTCGATTCCCTTCACCGCGCTGTTCGTCGGCTATTTCGCCTTCCTGCCTTCCCTCGTCGTGATCCTGCTCGGTGAAATTCTCGGGCAGAGCAACTGGCTGTTTCACGCGCTCGCCGGTGCCGCCGTCGGCCTGGCGGTCGCTGGCCTGTTCTGGCAAGCGCCGACGGACGAGATGGGCCGGATGACAGCAGACCCGGCACTGTCCGTCGGCCTGTTCATCGGCGGGGGTATCGTCGGTGGCCTCGCCTACTGGCTAAGCGCCGGACGCTGGGCTGGCAGCTGGCGCAACCGCGCTACTTTACCTGGGCCGTCAGGATCTTGAGCGCAAAGGCCGAGAATACGCCGGCCAGCAGATAGTCGACCACGCGCGTCGCCTTCGGGCTCGCTTTCATCGCCGTCGAGAATTTCTCCGCTGCCAGCACCATCGGCACCGTCACCGGTATCGACAGCGCGATGAACATCACGCCGAGAAAAAACAGTTTTCCCGGCGCATGCGGATCGTGGGCGGACACGAATTGCGGCAGGAAGGTCATGAAAAACAGAATGATCTTCGGGTTGAGCAGGTTGACGCCAAGCCCGGCCGCGAAACTTCTGGGCAGCGAGATGCGCGGCCCTTTCTTGGTCACGGGCGTGAAAGCCGAGCCTTTCGCCAGCGCCTGCCAAGCCAGGAAGACGAGATAGCCGGCACCAAAAATCTTCAGCACGAAGAAGGCCATGGGCGAGGCGACGATCAGCGCCGAAATGCCGACGACGACCAGCGTCGTATGGATCAGCGTGCCGCAAAGCGCCCCAGTCATCGAGGCGAGGCCGGAGGCCCTGCCCTGGCTCAGCGTGCGGCTGACGAACAGCGTCATGTCCGGGCCAGGCGTAGCGGCGAGGACAAGGGTCGCGATGCCGAACTGGATCAGCGTGGCAATATCGGGAATGAAGGTCATGGTGGGCACCGGGTGAGAACGGGAGCGTATAACGCAAGGCCGTTTGCGACGCCAGTGCCAGCCCGTGCGCCTTTATGCCTGCGCCTTTACCGCGATGTAACGGGAGCCTGCTAGGCTGGATGCCTGTCTTTCTGGAAAGCCGGCATGAAAATCGCGTTTCTCGGCACCGGCTTCGTTGCCGACTATTATATGGCGACGCTGCCCAACCATCCCGGCCTCGAACTTGCCGGCGCTTTCGACCGTGACGCCGCACGGTTGGCCCAGTTCTGCGATTTTTATCGGGTCCGGCCCTATGAAAGCGCCGAAGCGCTGCTCGAAGACCCTTCTGTCGGCATCGTCGTCAATCTGACGCCGCCGGAAAGCCATTTTGAACTATCCGAACGGGCCTTGCGGGCAGGCAGGCATGTTTACTGCGAAAAACCGCTGGCGATGCGCTTCGAAGATGCCCGCACGCTGGTCGGGCTTGCCGATACGCTGGGGCTGACGCTGGCGAGCGCACCCGCCAACGCATTGAGCGCCGCACATAAAGCGGTCGCAGATGCGCTTGCCGCCGGCCGCATCGGCACGCCACGCCTGATCTACGCAGAGATGGAGGACGGCGCGGTATTCCGCGACAAATGGCGCGAATGGCGCTCGCGTTCGGGGGCCGCATGGCCGGGCGTCCATGAGTTCGAAGTCGGCTGCACGCTGGAACATGCCGGCTATGCGCTTTCGTGGCTCACCTGCCTGTTCGGCCCGGTCGAGAGCCTCACCGCGTTCTCGGCGCTGACCTTTCCAGACAAGGGATCGGCCACGGAAAAGCTGGCCCTTGGGCCGGATTTCTCCGTCGGTTGCCTGCGCTTCAAATCCGGCCCTGTCGCGCGGATGACCTGCGGCCTTGCAGCTCCCAAGGACCGGTCGCTGACCATTCTGGGCGATGCCGGCTCCATCACCGTGCGCGATCTGTGGGACGAGAATTCGGCCATCCATCTGGAAGCGGCCGGAGAGCCGCGCAGCCTGAAGCAGAGACTGGCCAACCGACTGGAAAGCCGGCTCGGCAAATTCCTGCCCTGGAAGCCGACACCGGGCAGGCGGCTTGCCTACCCGGCATCGAAAAAGACATTGCCCGGCTTTCCCTCGCAGATCGATTTTTGCGCCGGCATCGCGGCACAGGCGCAGGCGATTGCCCAAAGCCGGCAGCCGCAATTCTCCGGCGCGATGGCCTTGCACATTACCGAACTGGCGCTGGCCCTGAACAATGCCGGCAGCCTGCCCCAGCCATACACGATGCAAAGCTCGTTTTGAGCCTCGGCGTCACACCGGAGGCAGCGCCCGCACCGCGTCGATAATGGCGAGCACCGCCTTGCTGTCGGCTAACGGCATCCGATCGCAAACCGTCCTGCCCTGCCGGACCGCATCCATGACCGCAATGGCCTCGAATTGCAGGCCGCCGCCGGGAAACGGCTTTTTCTCGACCTTGCGTCCGCCGATGGCGAGGTGGTCGAGCATTTTCGACAGCGTTCCGCCCTCTTCCGAACCGGCACGCTGGACGCCACGATAATGCGTCAGCCGTTGTGCCTTCAAGAAGGGCGCCTTGAGCCGCATTGTGCCGCTCGTCCCTTCGATCAGGAAAGAATTCCCGCCGGCCCGGTCGAAGCCGCAGGACAGGCTTGCCGTTGCCTCGTCGTAGCGAAGCTCGATTTCGGCGTGCATGTCGACGCCGCTTCGCGCCGCCTTCCAGCGCCCGGAAACGTCTTTCGGATGCCCCAGGAAATGCAGGGCAAGCGAGATCGGATAGACGCCCAGGTCCAACAACGCACCGCCACCTTGCGCGACGAAGAAGCGGCTGCCGGCCAATTCCTCGCGATGGTAGGACAGGTCGGCGTGGATGGCCGTTACCCTGCCGATGTCGCCGGCATCGATGCTTGCCTTAGCGCGCACCACCGCCGGCAGGAAGCGGGTCCACATGGCCTCCATGACGAACACGCCCCTGGCGGACGCCGCCTGCTCGATTTCCTCGACCTCGGCCACGGACAGCGCCAGCGGCTTTTCGACCAGCACCGGCTTGCCGGCGGCGATGGCGCGCAGGGCCTGCCCGGCATGCAGTGCGTTCGGCGTGGCAAGATAGACGGCATCGACAGTGCTGTCGGCAAGCAGGGCATCGAAATCGGTGTAGCCCCGGCCTGCCCCGAATGCGGTTCGAAATTCTTCGGCCTTTTCGGCGACGCGCGAATGAACCGCGGCAATGCCAGCGCCCGGCGCATAAGCGAGATCGGCGGCAAACTGGCGCGCTATGTTACCCGTGCCAACAATGCCCCAGCCAAATGCCATACCCGCCGCTTCATCCTTCCGCAGCCCGATGCGAGCTTTTCTACCCGCCTATCGCCGCCTCGACCAGCCGCTTGGCGTCAGGACCCGCCCATTCCGCCGGCCCGTTCATATGGGCGATCAGGCAGCCCTCGCCGTCGACCAGCATGGTGGCCGGCAGGCCGAGCGCCAGGCCGCGCGTCTTCAGATCGTTGAACACGCCCATCGAAGCATCGCGATAATAGCCGAGCGAGGCGACGCCAGTGTCGGCAAGGAATTTCTTCGGCTTGGTGTCGTCGCCCGTATCGACATTGACGGCGACGACCTCGAATTTTTGACTACCCATTTCCTTTTGCAAGGCATCGAGGGCTGGCATCTCGGCGCGGCAGGGCGCACACCATGTCGCCCACAGGTTGAGCAGCACCGTTTTCCCGGTCGCCGTCTTGGCTGTGAGGTCGGCGAGGCTCATCGGCTTGCCGTCCGGCCCGTTGAAGGCAAGGCTCTTGAGCGATTGCGGCGGATCGGCCGGCAAAAGCGCCGCGACCTGGCCGGTCGCCGCTGCCGCAATCGTCTTGGCGCGATCGGCCTTTGCCGCGCAGGCAATGTCGTCCTGGCTCTCTCCGACAGCTAGCTGAGCGCCAGCCGTGTTGCCAGAGCCGCTCTCCTTGACATATACCGCGACCGCGCCAGCCACCACGCCGGCAATGAGTGCGGCGACGATCAGGCGTGGGGCGGGGAAAAGTTTTTTGCCGTTTGTCATTTTTTCAAGCTGCTCCGGAAACTCAGGGTTATAGCGATGAGCGATACAAAGGCCAGCAACCAGATGTGGGGCGGACGTTTTGCCTCGGGCCCTGCGGCGATCATGGAAGCGATCAACGCCTCCATCGGTTTCGACAGGAAGCTGTACGCGCAAGACATTCGCGGCTCGCTCGCCCACAGCGCCATGCTGGCGCAAACGGGCATTATTTCGACGGCGGATCAAGAAAAGATCGCTCACGGCCTGAACACGATTCAGGCAGAGATCGAGGCCGGCAAGTTCGAGTTCTCGACACGGCTCGAAGACATTCACATGAACATCGAGGCGCGGCTGGCCGAATTGATCGGACCGGCGGCGGGGCGGCTACACACGGCGCGCTCGCGCAACGACCAGGTCGCGGTCGATTTCCGCCTTTGGGTCAAGGACGAGCTGTTTCGCGTCGCCGAGGCGCTGAAAGGCCTGATCGCGGCTTTTCTGGCGCGGGCCGAGGAACATGCGGCGACCGTGATGCCCGGCTTTACCCATATGCAGGCGGCGCAGCCGGTAACCTTCGGCCATCACTGCATGGCCTATGTCGAGATGTTTTCGCGCGACCTGTCGCGCATGCGCGACGCCGCCGAGCGCCTGAACGAGAGCCCGCTGGGGGCGGCCGCCCTTGCCGGCACCGGTTTTGCCATAGACCGGCACCAGACGGCGGCAGCATTGGGTTTCCGCGAGCCGACCCGTAATTCGCTGGACAGCGTGTCCGACCGCGACTTCGCGCTGGAATTCCTCTCCGCGTCGGCGATCTGCGCCACGCATCTGTCGCGGCTGGCCGAAGAGATCGTCATCTGGTCGACGCCGCAATTCGGCTTCGTGCGCCTGTCGGATTCTTTTTCCACCGGTTCCTCGATCATGCCGCAGAAGAAGAACCCCGACGCCGCCGAACTGGTTCGGGCCAAGACCGGCCGCGTCAACGGCCATCTGGTCGGTCTTCTGACCGTGATGAAGGGCCTACCGCTGACCTATTCCAAGGACATGCAGGAAGACAAGGAAGCCGTGTTCGACGCCGCCGAAACGCTCGACCTGATGCTGGCGGCTATGACCGGCATGGTCAGCGACATGACGATCAATGTGGCGGCGATGAAGAAGGCGGCGGGTGCCGGCTATTCGACCGCAACCGACCTCGCCGACTGGCTGGTGCGCACGCTCGCGCTCCCGTTCCGCGAAGCGCACCACGTTACGGGCCGCGCCGTAGCACTGGCCGAGGCCAACAAGGTCGGGCTGGAAAGACTGTCGCTGGCGGATTTGCAGTCCATCCATCCGGGCATCACCGAGGACGTCTATTCCGTGCTTTCCGTGCAAAGCTCGGTCAAGAGCCGCACTTCGTTCGGCGGCACCGCACCGGCTGAGGTGCGCAGGCAGATACGCTACTGGAAGAAGCGGCTGGCCAAGGCTTGAATGCGGGGTGCAAACGGCCGGAAATTCAGTTAGAAGCGGCTTCTCGGAGTTTGGCAGGTGAGACGATGACCGCAAGCAGGATGTTGGTGACGCTGACGCTTCTGGCCGCGATGGCCACGGTCGTGGCTTGCGGCCGCAGAGCCAGTCTCGACACGCCCTATGAGGCGGCCGTGCAGGCCCGCAAGGATGCCGAGAAGGCCAAGCAGCCGCTGCCGCCGGAGCCGCAGAAACCGGAAACCGACAAGCCGTTCATCCTCGACAAACTCATCTAGTAGTTTCTCCGGAATCATTGCCGTGAACCATTTCGATTACCGCGACGGCGTGCTGCATGCCGAAAATGTCGCCGTCCCCGAGATCGCGAAAGCGGTCGGCACGCCGTTCTATTGCTATTCGACGGCCACACTCACCCGTCATTTCCGTGTTTTCTCGGATGCTTTCGCTGGGCTGGACACGCTGGTCTGCTACGCCATGAAGGCGAACTCCAACCAGGCCGTTCTAAGGACGCTGGCAAGGGAAGGCGCGGGCGCAGACGTCGTCTCCGAAGGCGAGTTGCGGCGCGCGCTCGCCGCCGGCATCCCGGCCCAAAAGATCGTTTTCTCCGGCGTCGGCAAGACCGCGCGCGAAATGGATTTTGCGCTCGAAGCCGGCATCATCTGCTTCAACGTCGAGTCCGAACCGGAACTGGACCTGCTTTCCGCCCGCGCCGCGGCGCTGGGCAAGACCGCCAACATATCGCTGCGCATCAATCCGGACGTCGACGCCAAGACGCATAAGAAAATCTCGACCGGCAAGGCCGAGAACAAGTTCGGCATCGACTGGCGGCGGGCGCGCGAAGTCTATGCCCGCGCGGCCAAACTGCCCGGCATCAAGGTAACCGGTATCGATACCCATATCGGCAGCCAGATCACCGATCTGCAGCCCTTCGACGACGCCTTTGCGCTGCTTGTCACCCTGGCCGGGCAATTACAGGCAGACGGCCATGCCATCGACCATGTCGATCTCGGCGGCGGCCTCGGCATTCCCTACCGCACCGACAACAACCCGCCGCCGCTGCCCGACGCCTATGCGGCCATCGTCAAGAAGCATGTCAGCGATCTCGGGCTGAAGGTGATGTTCGAACCGGGCAGGATGATCGTCGGCAATGCCGGCATTCTCGTTTCCGAAGTCATCTATGTGAAGGAAGGCGACGCCAAGAATTTTCTCATCGTCGATGCGGCGATGAACGACCTGATCCGGCCGACGCTCTATGAAGCTTTCCACGACATCCGCCCGGTGGTGCAGCAGCCGGCCTCCGCGCCGCGCATGAACGTGGACGTGGTCGGCCAGGTCTGCGAGACCGGCGACTATCTGGGCCTCGACAGAGATCTGCCGAAGCTGAAGGCAGGCGATCTGATTTCTGTCGGCACTGCCGGCGCTTACGGCGCAGTGCAGGCCGGCACTTACAACACCCGCCTGCTGGTGCCCGAGGTGCTGGTCGACGGCGACCGTTTTCACGTCGTGCGCCCGCGCCCGACCTATGACGAACTGATCGGCCTGGACAGCATCCCCGACTGGCTGGAATAGGTTTTTCGCCGATAAAAAAGAGGCCCGAAACTTGTCCGGGCCTCAAGGCGTCACTGCTTTGGAAAGCGGCACGCGGAATGTTTTCTGGCTGAGCCTTACGGCACCACCTCGCCATGCTGGGTGATGTCGAGGCCCTCGATTTCTTCCTGCCGGCTTGGCCGCAGCCCGCCGACCAGAACCTTGACGACTTGAAGGATCACGAAGGTCGCGACCGTCGTCCAGGCGATGGTCACGACGACGCCCTTCGTCTGCGTCAGAAGCGAAGCGTTCGCACCGAGCGCATTGATCGCCGGATCGGCAAGCACGCCGGTCAGCAAAGCGCCGACGATGCCGCCGATCCCATGCACGCCGAAGGCGTCGAGCGAATCGTCATAGCCCAGCGCGTGCTTCACCTTGACCGCGGCGATGTAGCAGACGATGCCGGCAACAATGCCGATGACGAACGCACCCGTCGGGTTGACGAAACCCGCGGCGGGCGTCACCGCGACGAGGCCGGCGACAGCGCCCGAGATGATGCCGAGCACACTCGGCTTCTTGGCGACGATCCATTCGGCGAACATCCACGCCAGCGCCGCAGCCGCCGTGGCGACCTGCGTGTTGAGCATGGCGGCACCGGCAAGGCCGTCAGCGGCCAGTTCCGAGCCGGCGTTGAAGCCGAACCAGCCGACCCACAGAAGGGCCGCCCCGATCACCGAATAGACGAGGTTGTGCGGAGCCATGTTGGTGGTGCCGTAGCCTTCGCGCTTGCCAAGCACCAGCGCGCAGACGAGGCCCGCGACACCGGCATTGATGTGGACGACGGTGCCGCCGGCAAAGTCGAGCACGCCGGACGAGCCGAGGAAACCGCCGCCCCAGACCCAATGCGCGACGGGCGCATAGACGACCAGCAGCCACAGCGTCGTGAACAGTAGCAATGCCGAGAACTTCATGCGTTCGGCGAAGGCCCCGCAGATCAGCGCCGGCGTGATGATGGCGAAGGTCATCTGGAAGGTTGAAAAAACGAACTCGGGGATGTTGGCGACGCCCGGCGCCCACAGCGTAGAAACGGTGATGCCCCTATGGAACAGTTTGTCGAAGCCGCCGATCCAGGCATTCGCCGCACCGCCGTCGGAGAAGGCCAGCGAATAGCCGACCGCGAACCACAGCACCGTGACGAGGCAACAAATCGCAAAGCTTTGCATGACGGTGGCGAGCACGTTCTTCTTGCGCACCATGCCGCCATAAAACAGCGCCAGACCCGGAATGGTCATCATCAGCACGAGGGCCGTGGCGGTCAGCATCCAGGCGGTGTTGCCGGTGTCGAGGACAGGTGCTGCGGCCGGTGCCGCTTCCTGCGCAAGCGCGGCGCTGGCCATGGCGCAACTGGCAAGCAAGCCCGCGGGGGCAGCGCGCATCACCGGCTTTGAAAGGGAAAAAAGAACCATTGATTTCTCCATTGGAACGCCATTCGGCATCTCGACGATTCCGTTCGCCGACTGTCCAGGAGGAATCAAGCTTCATGCCAATTGCCGAAGCGGCATGTAAGCATCTGTATTAAAACAACTTAATTCATTGTCTGCACGCCACGCCGGCCAGCACAGTCGAAAAAATGCTAAAAATGCAGGCAGATTTTCATCACTGCCTATCTTTTAGGCTATCGGCGCAGGCGGATAAGGCCTTCCTGGGCCACCGAGGCGATCAGCGTGCCGTCGCGGGCGTAAAGGGTGCCACGGCTGAAGCCGCGCGAGCCGGAAGTGGAGGGGCTATCCTGCGTATAGAGCAGCCAGTCGTCCAGCGCATGCGGACGGTGGAACCACATGGCATGGTCGAGGCTTGCCGCCTGGATATCGGGGTCGAACAGGCCACGCCCATGCGCGAAGGTGGACGTATCGAGCAGCGTCATGTCGGACAGATAGGCGAGCAGGACCGATTGCAAAGCGCGGCTGTCGGGCGTCGGCCCCGTCAGCCTTATCCAGACGTTCTGGCGCGGCGGCAGCTTTTCGCGGCTCTCATAGTGCCTGATATTGACCGGCTTCAGTTCGAGCGGCCGCTCTCGCGCCCAGAAGTGGCGGATCGCTTCGGGCACATGCGTCGCCTTCTCCAGCAATTCGCGATGGTCCTGCAGCCCTTCCGGCGGCGGCACGTCCAGCGGCATCGGGAATTGATGCTCAAGCCCCTGCTCATCAACCTGAAACGACGCCTCCAGCGAAAAGATCGCCTGGCCGTGCTGGATCGCCACCACGCGCCGCGTGGTGAAGGAGGAGCCGTCACGGATGCGGTCGACCTCATAGACGATCGGCACCTTGATGTCGCCCGGCCGCATGAAATAGCCGTGCAGGGAATGGACGTGGCGATCGGGCGCAACCGTTCCCTGCGCGGCGACCAGCGCCTGCGCGATGGTTTGGCCGCCGAACACGCGCTGCCACTCGACCTGCGGGCTGCGACCACGATACAGGTTGTGTTCCAGCTTCTCGAGGGCGAGAATGCCGAGAAGCTGATCCATGGCTGTCGTCATGTTTTCGCGCCTTTGCGGAAATAGGAATGGCCGGTTTCGGACAGGAACAACGGGTAGTCAAGGCGCGCAGGCGCAAAGACTGGCCCGCTCAAGAAGGTTCAGGCATGGCGCAAGACAAGGCGGACACGAAATTGGCGGCGCTCGACGTGCTGGTTGCGGGTGCCGGCTATGTCGGGCTGGCCGCCGCCGTGGCGTTGAAACAGGCGCGCCCGAGCCTTGCCGTGGCCATCGTCGATGCCGCGCCTGCCGGCGTCTGGCAAAAAGACGGCCGCGCCTCCGCTATCGCGGCCGCCGCGCGGCGCATGCTCGACCGTCTCGATGCATGGCCGGAAATCGCCCCGCATGCGCAGGCCATCACCGAAATGGTCATCACCGATTCGCGCACCGCCGATCCGGTGCGGCCCGCCTTGCTCACCTTCGACGGCGAAGTAGCCCCCGGCGAACCCTTCGCCCGCATGGTCGCCAATCACGTCCTCAACGGTGCGCTGCGCAAGCGCGCCAAGGCGCTCGGCATCGACATCATCGAAGGTGTCGGGGTCAGCGCCTTCGATACCGGCGGCAGCGGCGTGACCGTGCATCTGGCCGATGGCGCGGCGATCGCCGCGCGCCTGCTGGTCGCGGCCGACGGCGTCAATTCGAAGCTGCGCGACATGGCCGGCATCAAGACGGTGAAATGGCAATACGGCCAGTCCGGCATCGTCTGCACGGTGGGCCACGAGCGCCCGCACAACGGACGCGCCGAGGAGCACTTCCTGCCAGCCGGTCCCTTCGCCACGCTGCCGCTTTCCCCCGACAAGAACGGCAAGAACCGCTCCTCCATCGTCTGGGTCGAGCGCACGGAGGATGCCGAAAGGCTGGTCGCCGGCGACGATCTCGTCTTCGAGACAGAACTCGAACAGCGCTTCAGCCTGAAGCTCGGCGAAATCCACGTCATGGACAAGCCGCGCGCCTGGCCGCTCGGGCTGACGCTCGCCCGCGCCTTCGTTGCCCCGCGCGTGGCGCTGGCCGGTGACGCCGCGCACGGTATCCATCCAATCGCCGGGCAAGGTCTCAATCTCGGCTTCAAGGACGTGGCCGCGCTCGCCGAAGTGGTGGTCGAGGCCGACCGGCTTGGCCAGGATTTCGGCGCGCTGGACGTGCTGGAGCGCTACCAGCAATGGCGGCGCTTCGACACGGTACAGATGGGCGTCACCACCGACGTGCTGAACCGACTGTTTTCCAATGACCACGCACCGCTGCGGGCGGCGCGCAGCATTGGCCTTGGCCTGGTCCAGCGCATGCCGCGCCTCAAGGATTTCTTCATTCGCCAGGCATCCGGCCTGACCGGCGGCACACCACGTCTTTTGCAGGGCGAGCCTATCTGATTTTTCCCCGCCCTTCCGCCTCTCCGATTTCTTCGATCCAAGGTTACCGCATGTCCCTCGAATCCGTTCGCGCGTTTTTCGCTACCCACGCCCCCGACATCGAGATCATCGTCACCGAGGCCAGTTCGGCAACGGTGGCGCTGGCGGCGGAGGCGCACGGCGTCGAGCCGGAGCAGATCGCGAAAACCATCTGCCTGCGGGCCGGCGACGCGACCATGCTGATTGTCGCCAGCGGCACGGCGCGGCTCGACAACCGCAAGTTCCGCGACCGGTTCGGCGCCAAGGGCCGCATGCTGGATGCCGACGAGGTGGTAGCGGTTACCAGTCATCCGGTCGGCGGCGTCTGCCCGTTCGGCCTGCCCGCGCCCTTGCCGGTTTATTGCGACGTATCGCTGCGCCCGTTCGAGGCGGTGGTGCCCGCTGCCGGTGCGACCAACGCCGCCGTGCGGCTCAGCCCCGACCGGCTTACGGCGCTGACCAACGCCGAATGGGTGGATGTCTGCCGCGAGCCGGCCGCTCAGGAATAGCCGGCTTCACACCCGTTCCAGCGCAACGGCAATTCCCTGCCCGACGCCGACGCACATGGTTGCAAGCGCCAGCCTGGCGCGCCGCTCCCGCAGCTCGAGAGCGGCCGTCCCGGTTATGCGCGCACCCGACATGCCAAGCGGATGGCCGAGCGCGATGGCGCCGCCATTCGGATTGATGTGCTCCGCATCTTCCGCGAGGCCGAGTTCGCGCAGCACGGCAATGCCCTGCGAGGCGAAGGCCTCGTTCAGTTCGATGACGTCGAAATCGGCAGGTGTTAGATTCAACCGCGCGCAAAGCTTCTTCGTTGCCGGCGACGGGCCGATGCCCATGATCCGAGGGGCGACGCCAGCGGACGCGCCGCCCAGAATACGGGCAATCGGCGTCAGTCCATGCCGGATCGCCGCCGCCTCCGAGGCAATAATCAGCGCGGCCGCGCCATCGTTGACGCCGGAGGCATTGCCGGCGGTCACCGTCCCGCCCTCTTTTCGAAACGGTGTCGGCAGTTTTGCCAGCGCCTCCAGCGTCGTTCCGGCGCGCGGATGCTCGTCCGCGGAAACGAGGATTGGATCGCCCTTGCGCTGCGGCACCCCGACCGGGACGATTTCCTGGGCGAGACGGCCGTTTTCCTGCGCGGCGACCGCTCTTGTCTGGCTGCGCAAGGCGAAGGCGTCCTGGTCGGCGCGCGATACGCGATACGCTTCGGCAACGTTCTCGCCCGTCTCCGGCATGGAATCCACGCCATATTGGCTCTTCATCAAGGGATTGACGAAGCGCCAGCCGATGGTGGTGTCGTGGATCTCGGCCTTGCGCGAAAATGCGCTGTCGGCCTTGGGCAGCACGAAGGGCGCGCGGCTCATCGATTCGACGCCGCCGGCAATCACCAGCTCGGCCTCGCCGGCCTTTATGGCACGGGCAGCCATGATGACCGCATCCATGCCGGAACCGCAAAGCCGGTTGATCGTCGTCCCCGATATTTCCTGCGGCAGGCCGGCCAGCAGCAGCGCCATGCGCGCCACGTTGCGGTTGTCCTCGCCGGCCTGGTTGGCGCAACCATAGATCAAATCGTCAACGGCTGCCCAATCGACCGATGCATTGCGCGCCATCAGCGCCTTGAGCGGAACCGCGCCGAGATCGTCGGTGCGCACCGTTGCCAGTGCCCCGCCGAAACGGCCAATGGGCGTGCGTATGTAGTCGCAGATATAGGCTTCCGCCATTTTCCATCCTCTCCCGGAAAGCTTGCGCTTCCTCTCCTGCGCCGCACACAGCGCCGTGGTCGTTATTCCCTTGTCGCGGCATCCTGATCCCACAGTGCACGCCGTCTGCGCAAGACTGCCATGGCATTCGGGCGCATCGACGCTATATTCATCGGAGCCGCGCGTTCGCGCCCGCCAAAAGTTTTCAACCCAAGGAGAGAACCATGAACCGTCACGCCACCGCCGTCTGGAAAGGCACGCTCACCGAGGGAGCCGGCACGCTCGATATGCAGAGCGGCGCTTTCAACAAGCAGCCCTATTCCTTCAAGGGCCGTTTCCAGGACGAAAGCGGCAAGTCCGGCACCAACCCGGAAGAATTGATCGCGGCGGCGCATGCCGGCTGCTTTGCCATGCAGCTTTCGCATTTCCTGGCCGAGAACGGCACGCCGGCGGACGAACTCAATGCCGAGGCGGTCGTCACCTACGGTCCTGCCGCCGGCGGCGGTTTCGAGATCACCGAAAGCGCGCTCAAGCTGACCGGCAAGGTGCCCGGCATTGATCAGGAGAAGTTCAAGGAACTGGCCGACAAGGCCAAGGCTACCTGCCCGGTTTCCAAGGCGCTCGGCGCGATCAAGGTGACACTCGACGCCAAGCTGGCTTGAACGACACCAACCGGGAAGCAGCGCCGCGAAAGGCGCTGCTTCTTTCAATCTGGATTTAGGCCAGTCGGGCGGCCAGCGCATCGAGCCTGGCGTGCAGCGCCGCGATCTCCTCCTCGAGAACCTCGACACGAGCTTCCAGGCCGGCCGCAACCGAATGCAGGCGGCTCGGCATGGCGACCGCCGCAAGCTCCACGGGGCCGCCAAGCAATTGCGCGTAGCGGTCTTCGCGCTGGCCGGGGGCACGGCCTATTTCCTTGACCAGCGCCGGCCGACGCCCGATCAGCATGTCGAGTTCGGTTCGCAAATCGTCGGCAGCCGAAAAACGCGCCATGCGTTCGCTGCGCACCAGAAGCTCGGGCACCGTCTGCGGGCCGCGCAGCAGCAACAGGCCGATCAGCGCCGTCTGCGCCGTGGTCAGCGAAAAGCGCTGCGCCATCATATGTTCGTAGCGCTCCACCCGCGAACCGAACACCTGCCGCGCCAGCCCCTTCTGTTCCAGCAGCTTCAAGGTCCGGTGCACATCGCCTTGCTCCAGCGCCATCACCGGCTCACGCGCCGTCTTCTGGTTCGCTGCGGCAATCGCGGCATTGAGCGACAGCGGATAAACGTCAGGCGTCAGCTCCTTCTTCTCGATCAGGCAACCGAGAATACGGGCTTCTATGTCGTTGAGGACGGGGAGGTCGGTGTCAGTCATATCGCCTCGTCTTATGCTATCCGTGCGTCCTTCGAGGTTCGCTATCGCTCGCACCTCAGGATGAGGGAGGTCGCGCCGGATCGCGCTGGCGGCAACGTTCCCATGAGGCGGTCACTGCAACTACGGTCCTCATCCTGAGGTGCGAGCGCAGCGAGCCTCGAAGGACGCACCACGCTGATCAAACCCGCCGTTCCACCATCATCTTCTTGATTTCGGCGATCGCCTTGGCCGGGTTCAATCCCTTGGGGCAGGTCTGCGCGCAGTTCATGATAGTGTGGCAGCGATAGAGCCGGAACGGGTCTTCGAGGTTGTCCAGCCGCTCGCCGGTCGCCTCGTCGCGACTGTCGATCAGCCAGCGATAGGCTTGCAGCAGCGTTGCCGGGCCGAGATAGCGGTCGCCGTTCCACCAGTAGCTCGGGCACGACGTCGAGCAACAGGCGCACAGGATGCATTCGTAGAGGCCGTCCAGCTTCTCGCGATCCTCATGGCTTTGCAACCATTCCTTGGCCGGCTCCGGCGAAACCGTATGCAGCCATGGCTCGATCGAGGCATGCTGGGCGTAGAAATTGGTCAGGTCCGGCACCAGATCCTTCACCACCTGCATATGCGGCAGCGGGTAGATTTTCACCGGCCCGGAAATGTCGTCGCAGCCCTTGGTGCAGGCGAGCGTGTTCGAGCCGTCGATATTCATGGCGCAGGAGCCGCAAATGCCCTCGCGACAGGAACGGCGCAGCGTCAGCGTCGGATCGATCTTGTTCTTGATGTACAAAAGCGCGTCCAGAACCATCGGCCCGCAATCGTCCATGTCGACGAAATACGTGTCGATGCTCGGGTTCGCCTCATCGTCCGGCGACCATCGGTAGATGCGGTATTCGCGCAGATTGGTAGCACCTTCCGGCTTCGGCCAGGTTTTTCCGACCGTGATCTGCGAGTTCTTGGGGAGCGTGAGTTCAACCATGATCTGCGATCCTCAATACACCCGCGCTTTTGGCGCGATCCGGGCGAGGCTGATGCCGCCGTCTTCTTCCTTCAGCAGCGGTTCGGTGTGAACCGGCCGGTAGCTGAGCGAAACCTTGCCGTCGTCGCTTAGGTGCGCCAGCGTGTGCTTGCGCCAGTTTGTGTCGTCGCGGTCGGCAAAGTCTTCGCGGGCATGCGCGCCACGGCTTTCCTTGCGAGCTTCCGCGCCACAGACGGTGGTGATGGCGTTGGCCATCAGGTTTTCCAGTTCCAGCGTCTCGACAAGGTCGGAGTTCCAGATCATCGAGCGGTCATAGACCTTGATGTCCTTCAACTCGCCCCAGATCTGCGAAATCCGCTTGCAGCCGTTTTCCAGAGACTCCTGCGTACGGAAGACGGCAGCGTCCTCCTGCATGGCGCGCTGCATCCGCTCGCGGATGACGGCGGTCGGCGTGGTGCCGTTGGCGTGGCGCAATGTGTCGAAGCGGTCCATGATCTTGTCGACCGCCGCCATATTGAGCGACGGGATCGGGGCCGCACGGTCGATCACCTCACCGGCCTTGATCGCGGCGGCGCGGCCGAACACGACAAGGTCGATCAGCGAGTTGGAACCGAGGCGGTTGGCGCCGTGCACCGAGGCGCAGCCGGCTTCGCCCACCGCCATCAGGCCGGGCGACACGCGGTCGGGCTCCGCCTTGGTCGGGTTCAGCACCTGGCCCCAGTAATTGGTCGGCACGCCGCCCATATTGTAGTGGACCGTCGGCAGCACCGGGATCGGCTCCTTGGTCAGGTCGACGCCGGCGAAAATACGTGCCGATTCCGAAATGCCGGGCAGCCGCTCATGCAGCACGGCCGGGTCGAGATGGTCGAGATGCAGGAAGATGTGGTCCTTGTTCTTGCCGACGCCGCGTCCTTCGCGGATTTCCAGCGTCATGCAGCGCGAAACCACGTCGCGCGAGGCCAGATCCTTGGCGGACGGCGCATAGCGCTCCATGAAGCGCTCGCCCTCGGAGTTGACAAGGTAGCCGCCTTCGCCGCGCGCGCCCTCGGTGATCAGACAGCCCGCGCCATAGATGCCGGTCGGGTGGAACTGGACGAATTCCATGTCTTGAAGCGGGAGACCCGCCCGTGCGGCCATGCCGCCGCCGTCGCCGGTGCAGGTATGCGCCGAGGTCGCGGAGAAGAAGGCGCGGCCATAGCCGCCCGTCGCCAGCACCACCATTTTCGCCGAAAAGCGGTGGATGGTGCCGTCGTCGAGATTCCAGGCGACGACGCCGGTGCAGGTGCCGTCGTCTTCCATGATCAGGTCGAGCGCGAAATACTCGATGAAGAACTGCGCCTTGTGCTTCAGCGACTGGCCGTAAAGCGTGTGCAGGATGGCGTGGCCGGTGCGGTCGGCGGCAGCACAAGTGCGCTGCACGGGCGGACCGTCGCCAAAGTTCATCATGTGGCCGCCGAACGGCCGCTGGTAGATTTTTCCTTCTTCCGTGCGCGAGAAGGGAACGCCGTAATGTTCCAGCTCATAGACGGCGGCGGGAGCCTGGCGCACCAGATACTCCATGGCGTCCATGTCGCCCAGCCAGTCCGACCCCTTGACGGTGTCGTACATATGCCATTGCCAGTTGTCGGGGCCCATGTTGGACAGCGAGGCGGCGATGCCGCCCTGTGCCGCCACCGTATGCGAGCGCGTCGGGAACACCTTGGTGATGCAGGCGGTCTTCAGTCCCTGCTCGGCCATACCGAGCGTGGCGCGCAGCCCCGCTCCACCGGCACCGACGACGACGACGTCGAACTGGTGATCGACATAGGTATAGGCGGAAGCACCGCCCGCGTTCTTTGCGTCCTTGGCCAAGACTCAGCCTCCGAATGACAGCTTGGCGAGGGCGAAGATCGAGACGACGCCAACCGCTATGGTGAAGAAAGTGTTGAGGATGAACAGGGAGAGCTTGCCGCCCTCGCCATGGATGTAATCCTCGATGATGACCTGCATGCCGAGCCGCATATGGATCAGGCCGGCAACGAGCATGACGGCGAAAACCAGCGCCACCAGCGGATGATTGAGCGCCGAGCGTACCTCGTCATAGCTGGCGCCGTTCATGCAGATCAGGAAGCCGACGAAGAACAGGGTCAGCGGAACAAGCGCTACCGCTGTCAGCCGCTGCCGCCAGAAAAGGCCGGTGCCTTCACGCGCCGAGCCGAGGCCCCGCACCTTGGCCAGCGGGGTGCGCATGTCGGTGTTGTTGCCGCTCATGATCAGGCCCCCCGTGCGTAGTAGCCGACGATCCAGATCGCCACCGTCAGCACGACGGACGCAACCAGCGTCGCCCAGGCGATTTTCGAAGCCGTGTGTTTCTCAAGACCGGCACCGGTATCCCAGATGAAATGGCGGATGCCGCCCGCCAGATGGTGCATCAGCGCCCAGGTGTAGCCGAACAGCACAAGCCGTCCGAACCAGGAGCCGAAAATGCCGTTGACGAAATCGAAATAGGACTGCGGCCCGGCAGCGGCGATCAGCCACCAGGCGACCAGCAGCGTGCCGACATAGAGCGCGATACCGGTGATGCGGTGCACGATCGACATCGTCATGGTGATCGGCGGCCGATAGATCGACAGATGCGGCGAAAGCGGACGCGGCTTGGCCCTGGTGGGACCGGCTTGTGCGCGGGTGGCTGGTGATTGGCTCATGGCTCCCCCAATACAGTATCCTTGGGGTCTCAATCGGAAAAGCGGCGTTGCCGCTTCCGTATGCGACTTCGGATAGGCAGGTTTCTAAAACTCTTTTTGCACCGCGTCAAAGCCGGAAAGCCTTTTCAGCGCCGGAATTGAGCGAAGATCCCTGCCCCGCGCGGCTTCAATCGATTGAGCGGCGAGCCGAAATCGCTGCACTGCGGCATAAAGCGGGCGCCAACCCGAAACGGCACGAATCCTCGAAACGGCGCGAATCCCCAAAACCTGCACGAATCAATGCGTGCAGGTCAACGGCCTCTGGCCGGCCTTCATGATCAAGGCCTCCTGGCCGTCGATAAGGATGGCGTCATGCGCTTGGCCGTAGCGGCTGGTCTGGTTGGCCGGCGAGGCCGGCAGTTCCTCGTCGATGCCATCCGGCCCCAGCAGGCGCAGCGACGTCCCCAGATTCTGGATGCGCATCATGCCGCCATCGGCGCATGTATAGGTGGCCGTGTTGGACGGCGAGGCGATTTCTCCGGAAAGAGAGGCCTTGGCAAGGCTGCCCGTCATCGGTGACGCTGCCGGTTGCGGCACGCATGCGGTGGCCAGAGACAGGGCCAGAGGCAGTGGAAGCAAGGCAAGCCATAGCCGAAAAGCGCCGCGCTCTGCCATGCCGTTTTCCCCGTCCAGATTATCCGTTTGCCGTTCCCTGTGGCGAAGCGGTGCCGAAATGGAACTGAAAGCCTGCCTCAAACGCAAATCTTGCGTCATTAACCATATTTGCACAAGGCAATTTGAGAACGCGGTTAATCTCTTAACAAAGGTTAATAAAAGGTTAATTTCTCCGAATCGGGGACTCCCGCTGCAGGAGCGCCCCTTGCGTGCCCAACCGGGGCACGGCGCTTTGACAAGGAGACGCCTATGCGTTCGGATAATGCGCGTTTCACGATCGGCAAGCCGCGCCTTGCGGTTCTTGCGCTCGCCGCCCTGGCGGCAGCCTACACGGTTCCAACCTTTGCAGGGTCGCGCCACCACGACCGGGTCTACGCCGATTCCTTCGGCAATCTC
This sequence comes from Mesorhizobium sp. A623, assembly GCF_054489405.1. Classification (NCBI taxonomy): domain Bacteria; kingdom Pseudomonadati; phylum Pseudomonadota; class Alphaproteobacteria; order Hyphomicrobiales; family Phyllobacteriaceae; genus Mesorhizobium; species Mesorhizobium sp. A623. The sequence continues at coordinate 66,691 of NZ_JBTMXB010000005.1, read as the reverse complement.
GTCATCGACAGCGCCGCCGGCTACAAGCGCATCCTCGTCGGCGAAGGCAGGCTGGCCAAGGAACTGGCAGCCTACACCAGCGCCGGGCAGCCGAAAGTCGTCTACGCCGACGAAACGGGCGGGCTGGACTGCTACCGGCCCCCGGTTTTCGTGAAAGGCCGCAGCTATATGTACGGCCTGTCCGACGGAGAGATGCCGGACCTCAGTCCCTGCCAGTGAAGGTGGCCTGGCTGGCCGCCGCACGATCCTGGACCGTGGCCGATACATGGACGCGGTCGCGGCCGCCTTTTTTCGCTTCGTAAAGCGCCTGATCGGCACGCCGGATCAGTTCGTTGAAATCTTCGCCGGAACGGAGTTCGGCGACACCGAAGCTTGCCGTACAACGATGGTCCCCCGGAAGCCCTTCGATGGGCAAGGCACTGAAGGCGGTGCGCGTTCCCTCGGCCAGCAATCTCGCCGTCGCAAGGTTCGTGGCGGGCAGCAGGACCGCGAATTCCTCGCCGCCGATACGCCCTGCGATGTGGTTATAGCTTGTCGCCTCACGCAGAAAGGCAGCGAACGCCTTGATGACGCGGTCGCCGCAAGCGTGGCCGAAGCTGTCGTTGACGCTTTTGAAATGGTCGAGATCGGCAATGACCAGCGACACCGGCGCACCGTGGCACAAGGCGTCGCGAAGCGCGTCCTGCGCATGATATTCGAAGCCGCGCCGGTTCATCAGGCCCGAAAGCGCATCGGTTTCGGACTTCGCCGTGGCGTCCGCGAGCACGTCGCGCACGATCATGACCATGATGAGCAGCGCTATGGCGACGAGGAAAACGGCTCCGAGAGCCTGGGACACGGCCGCATAACTGCTCTGGACGTAAGTCTGGGGGTTCGCGCCCCAGCCTCCAAGCGCCTGCGCGATGAACGGTTTTGCCGCGAACTGGGCGGCGGTTGCCCCTAAAAGCGCCATCAGGGCGTAGTCCAGTCGCTGCCGTTTGAGCGGCGAGGACCGCACGATGCCGATCGCCATGAGCGTCATGAGCGCGTAGGGCATTTGGTAGGCCATCATGCGCAGCAATGACTGGCGCGGCAGGTCCTGCACCAGCGACACGACAATGGCGGCGGCCACCAGGAAGCCGACCATCAGCCGCCAGGGTGGGGCAACGTCGTATTTGTGGGCGATGGCGACATTGAACGCCAGGATGCCGGCAAGCAAGACGGCGAAGGCCACGACGACCACGGGAATGGCATTCGAGAAGGAGGGAATGCTGAATTCGATGATGAAGTAGGCCACGCCAAGCAGATAGCCGACGGCCATCCAGCGCGCCGAGATGCGGCGCACGTCGTAGACGGCAATCGTCATGAAAGCCGCCGCCAGCAGGCCGGCGACAGCCATGTTGATCGCTAGAATGAAGATTGCCCCGCCCATGGAGTTTCCCGCTTGGCCCCGAAGCAAACCATCGACGAACGAAAAAGACGTTAACGGCGAGGTTTATCCATGGGGAGCCATGCCTGTCCCGTCGTCAGGCGGCGCCTGCGGCTTGGACGTGAAGAAGGCCATGGCCGGGCGCTGATAGGACAGGCGTACGCTGTCGCGCCCGCTTTGCTTGGCCTGATAGAGCGCTTCGTCGGCGCGGCGAAGCATCGGCGCCAGCCCTTCCTCGCCGCTGCGCGCGGCAACGCCGAAGCTGGCCGTCAGCCGGATACCTCTCAAGCCTTCCACCCGATCCGTCGAAAACAGCGTGCGGACAGCTTCCGCGAACAGCCGCGCCGCGCCCAGATCGGTCAACGGCAGCAGCACGGCGAATTCCTCGCCGCCTATTCGCCCCGCGACCCCGCGCGATCCGGCCGCCGTCCGCAGCTTGTCGGCGAAGTCCATGATGACGCGGTCGCCGGCCGCATGGCCATGCACGTCGTTTACCGCCTTGAAGTGATCGAGATCGGCCAGCACCAGGGCCGCCGGCAGCTTGGCATTTGCGCAGCGATCCAGCAATTGCGCGGCGCGCTCTTCGAAGCCGCGCCGGTTCAGCAGCTTCGACAGCGGATCGGTATGCGATTCCATCTTCAGCATGCCCATCATGTCCAGCGCGGCCGCCGTGAGCAGGGTAAGCGCGATCAGCAGGGAAAACGTCGCGTGGGCCAATTGTGTCGTCGTCCAGTAGGCCGAGGTATAAAACCCGTCATAGGAGACGAAGGCGCCGTGCAACTTCACCGCCACCAGTGTCCGCAGAAGAAAGTTGCTGGCGGCAAGCAGCGTGAGGATGAGCAGGGCCATCTGGATTGGTCCGTCGCGACGAACCCTACGCAACTCGGCAGCCATCAACAGGCAGATGCCGCCGAAAGCAAAGTTCAAGGCATAAATGCGGTAGGTGATGCTCGGCTCGATGAACAGGAACCATGCGAAGGTGGCGACGCCGCCGACCGACAGGATGCCGATTGCGGCGTAAGGGACGCGTTTGCCGTAGCGATAAAGGATCGCGGTGGCGAGACAGGCGACGGCGAGGGTGAAACTCACACTGGACGCCAGCTTGGTTAGCGCGAACCCGGCGAAGGGCACGGTAAAATATTGCAGCCCGAACCCCATGCCCGAGCTGATGAAGCCAGCCGCCAGCATCAGCAGATGAGGGGAGTTGCGCTGATAGAGCCATAGCGCGAAAAATGCCGCAGCCAGCACGAGCGCGATCGCCGGATTGAGCAGCGCTATGGAAAGGCCGTTCCCCAAGACAGATTTATTCCGCTGTTTCCGTTGGAGCGAACCTATCCGGTAAGCGCAAACAACGCGTTAAGCGGAACTGCGAATAGCAACGGCGAAATCAGGTTGGGAACCTGACGGCAAAGCAGGCGTTTCGGGAGGGAGTCAAAGCACGAGAGGTTGCAGCATGACTGAGACCGTTACCTTGACCGACCACGAAACCATCCGGGACTGGGCCGCAGCGCGCGCCGGCGCGCCGGCCGTCGTGGACGTTTCGCCGGAATCGGGAACGCAGCCCATGCTGCGGATCGTTTTCGGCCAGCAGGCCTATGCCGATAACGATCGGCCCGAACGCCCGACCAATGCCGGCGACTACGAACTGGTCGAATGGGACGACTGGTTCAAGCTGTTCGACGAAAGTGCCCTGGCCCTGGTGGTCGCCAAGGATCAGCCGGGCCTGCGCGAAGCTTCTTACGAAATGATCCGCCGCCCGGATTAACAACAAAAAACCCCGAAGCGGGTGGCCTCGGGGTTTTCCATGCAAAGCGGGTGGCCGGGCCTATTTCCAGTCGCGAATGTCGACGAAATGGCCGGCGATCGCCGCCGCCGCCGCCATGGCCGGCGACACCAGATGGGTGCGGCCCTTGAAACCCTGCCGGCCTTCGAAATTGCGGTTCGAGGTCGAGGCGCAGCGCTCATGCGGCTTCAACCGGTCGTCGTTCATGGCCAGGCACATGGAGCAGCCCGGCTCGCGCCAGTCGAAGCCGGCGGCGATGAAGATCTTGTCGAGGCCTTCGGCTTCCGCCTGTTCCTTGACCAGGCCAGAGCCCGGCACAATCATCGCGTCGACGGTCGAGGCCACGGTCTTGCCTTCGACCACCTTGGCGACCGCCCGCAAATCTTCGATGCGGCCATTGGTGCAGGAGCCGATGAAGACGCGGTCGAGCGCGATGTCGGTTATTTTTGTTCCGGCAACGAGGCCCATATAGTCGAGGGCGCGAATCTTTGAGTTGCGCTTGTTCTCGTCATCGATCTCCTCGGGGTTCGGCACCACGCCCTGCACCGAGACGACGTCTTCCGGCGACGAGCCCCAGGTGACGATGGGCGGCAGCTTGGCCGCGTCGAGCACGATCACCTTGTCGTAATGCGCGCCCTCGTCGGTCGTCAGCGTCTTCCAGTATTCGAGCGCCTTGTCCCAGTTTTCGCCTTTCGGGGCGCGGGGCTTGTCCTTCACGTAAGCAAAGGTGGTTTCGTCCGGCGCGATCAGGCCGGCGCGCGCGCCACCTTCGATCGACATGTTGCAGATGGTCATGCGGCCTTCCATGGAAAGCGCGCGGATCGCCTCGCCGGCATATTCGATGACATAGCCGGTGCCGCCGGCGGTGCCGATCTCGCCGATGATGGCCAGGATGATGTCCTTGGCGGTGACGCCATCCGGCAACTGCCCGTCGACGCGCACCAGCATGTTCTTGGCCTTGCGCTGGATCAGCGTCTGGGTGGCGAGCACATGCTCGACCTCGGACGTGCCGATGCCGTGCGCCAGCGCGCCGAACGCGCCATGCGTCGAGGTGTGGCTGTCGCCGCAGACGATGGTCATGCCCGGCAGCGTAAAGCCCTGTTCCGGTCCGATGATGTGGACGATGCCCTGGCGGATGTCCGTTTCGGAATAATATTCGACGCCGAAATCCTTGGCATTCTTCGCCAGCGCCGCGATCTGGATGCGGCTTTCCTTGTTGCGGTTGATGCCGAGCTTGCGGTCGGCCGACGTCGGCACGTTGTGGTCGACCACGGCCAGCGTCTTTTCCGGATGGCGAACCTGACGGCCCGTCATGCGCAGGCCCTCGAAAGCCTGCGGGCTGGTCACTTCATGGACGAGGTGCCGGTCGATATAGAGCAGGCAGGTGCCGTCGTCCTGCTGGTCGACCAGATGGTCGTCGAAAATCTTGTCGTAGAGGGTGCGCGGTGCGCTCATATGCGTAAATCCGTCGATGAGAATTCAAGAGAAAAGCTGATGGAATCCGGAGGCGTGAAAAGGCTGCGCCTAGCTAAGTCGAGTGGTCCGCGCGCCGCAAATGCGCGCAAAAAACCGCCCCGGCAGGCGCTTGTGGTCCTGCAGCACGAAGCCTTTGTAGGCCGGATCGCCAAAAAGCTTTTCCATAGGCTGTTAGATAGCAATGTTTTGCCGGGTCGGCAATTGCGTGCGGGCCTATAGGCTGCGTTCCGCTTCCGGCACCAGATGCGAGGGCGCCGAGGCAGGGCTTGCCCGCCGCCGCCACATGTCCTTCGCCGCAATCAGCGCCCCGGCGACGATGAGCGTGCAGGCGAGAGCGACCGACCAGTGATAGGCGCCGTAGCCTGCCGCCAGCAGGACGACCGTGGAGAACAGCGGCGCGGCATAGGAAAGAGCGCCGAGCACCATGATGTCGCCGTGCTTGCATCCCCAGTCCCACGCATAAAACCCTGCCCCCAGCGGGATCGTTCCCAAAACGACGATTGCCGTCCATTGCGTCGCGGTTTGCGGAAAAACGGTCGTCTCGAGGCCGAGGTGCAGGCCAGCCGCCACGGCCGCCGTAATCAGGCAGTAGCCGGCGACCACGTCGGTCGGCACCGCGCCGAAACGGCGCGACAGCACGGAATAGCCGGACCACACGAACGCGCAGAACAGCGCGATGATATGTCCAGGCCGGATGCCATCGGCCAGCCCGACGCTGCCGCCCTTGGTGATGACGATCACCGCGCCGGCGAGGCCGAGCAGCACGCCGACCAGATGATGGGCGCGCAGCCGCTCGCCCGGCAGGAAGGCTGCGAAGACGACGATCAGTAGGGGCCAGAGATAGGCGATCAGGCTGGCTTCCACAGGCGGCGCAGACTGAATCGCGAAGAAATAGGCGCAGTGGTAGATGCACAGGCCAGCGACGCCGAGCGCCCAGACCCGCCATGGCTGGCGCAGCGCCCTGATCGCGCCGGGGCGAAACAGCCAGCTTGACGCGCCGACCAACCCGCCTAGGAAGAAGGTCATCGCCGCGAGTTGAAAGGGCGGGACCGGCCCCGCCGCAGTCGATAGCAGCGCCAGGAAGGACCAGGTCAGGATCGCGGCGAAGCCGATCAGGGTAGAGAAGGTTCTTGTCATTTGCGCACCGGCAAGGAATTTATCCTGCCTTGCCATGCAGGCTGGCGGCTGGCTACCCCGCCTCGACCGCCTGCTGTCGGAAGCGCGACATGCTTCCTTTAAAGCACCTCGAAGACGAAGGCCTTGACCAGCACATCCGCCTCGTCGATGGCGAAGGCGCGGAAGGCGGGGCTCTCTTCCAGCATCCGCCAGCGCCCGGCGACTTCGAGCGCCTTGAACGTCGCGAAAAAGCCGCCCGCATCCAGCACCACGTCGCGAACGGTGAAGATGGCCATGCCGCCGGGGCGCGTGATCCGCACCAGTTCTTCAAGGCTGGATGCAGGCGCGTGGCCTTGCGTGAACACGCCGGTCGAGAAGAAAGCCGCGAAATGATCGTCGGCCCATGGCAGCGAACCGCCCAGTGCCGCCTGCGCAAGCGCCCGATAAGCCTGCCGCGAGCCGGCGATGCCCAGCATTTCCGGGGACATGTCGAGGCCGGTAATGTCTTCATAGCCGAGGGCTTTCAACGCCGGTCCGGAAAGCCCGGTACCGCAGCCGGCATCGAGCAGCGGCCCGGCGTCCTTTGCCACGTAGCGCGCCACCCACGCCGCGATCAGGAACGGCAGGCAATAGCCCGACGCGGCCGTCTCGCGGTCGTATTCGGCCGACCACGCGGCATAGGCTTGCGCCAGTTCCTGCGGCGTTTCTGCCGCATAGACCTGCGCCAGCCCCTCCGATTCCCGTCCCTCGCTCATGTCGCATGGCCCTTGCGCATCCGTTTCTCCAGCGCCCTGAGCGCGAGTGACAGGCCGACCGTCAGCACCAGATAGATATAGGCGACGATCGAATAGGTCTCGAAGAAACGGAACGAGCCGGCCGCATAGATTTTGCCCATCTGGGTGATGTCGGCGACGCCAAGAACCGAGACCAGCGAACTGTCCTTGACCATAGCGACGAAATCATTGCCAAGCGGCGGCAGGATGGTGCGGATCGCCTGCGGCAGGACGATCAGTCGAAAACGGCGATAACGCGACAGGCCGAGCGCCTTGGCCGCCTCGATCTGGCCGGGGTCCACCGACTGGATTCCGGCGCGAAAAACTTCCGCGATAAAGGCCGAATAGCCGATGGTTAGCGCCATGATGGCGCGCCACAAGAGCGAAATATCGCGCACCCGCAATTCGCCGAAAAGCCCGGCGTCCTGCAGGGGCACTGTGAGCCAGTTCCATAGCGCCACAAAACCAGGCGCCCCGGCGAAGGCGATCCAGAACAACAGCACCAGGATCGGCACGCCGCGAATGATCTCGACATAGAAGCGGGCGACCTGACGCAGCAAGCGCGAACCAGACAGCGCCATCAACGCTACGCCGAGCCCGATGGCGGAAGCGAGGGTGAAGCCAACGGCGGTGACGAAGACGGTAATGCCGATGCCCTTGGCAACCGTCGAAAACACCTGAGCATAAAGATCGCTCGCCGCAATGAAAATCGCCGCCGCGATGGCAATCGCCGCAGCAACCACCAGCCACCACGGGAAGTCGGATTTTTGGCGATGCGGGGGCATTCAGGTTCGACCGAGCGGGCAGGGTTGCGCGGTCATCCGCAACTATTCAGCCGCTCACTGCCCCATCTTGTAATCTAGAAACCATTTCTGGTTCAGCTTCTCGAGCGTTCCGTCGGCCTTCAGCGCAGCGATCGCGGCGTTGACCGGTGCGACCAGGTCGGATCCCTTGGGGAAAATAAAACCGAAATCCTCGGTTCCAAGTGGTCCGCCGATCAGCTTCAGGCCGCCATTCGAGGCGTCCGCATAGCCTTTGCCGGCGGTGCCGTCGGTCAGCACCACATCGACGTCGCCGCTCTTCAGCGCCTGCACCGAAGCGCCGAACGTCTCGAACAGCTTTATGCGCGGGTTCTGTTCGTTGCCGTCGAGCACGCTGTAGACGGCCGTATAGAAGGGCGCGGTGCCGGCCTGCGCGCCGACCAGACCATCCTTGAACGCGCCGAAGCTGGCCGCATCGGTGAAGCGGCTCTCGTCACCCCGCACCAGCATGAACTGCTCGTTGCGCATATAGGGATCGGAGAAATCGACCTTGGCCTTGCGCTCGTCATTGATGGTGATGCCGGTCATGCCGATATCATACTGCTTATCGGAAACCGCCTGGATCATCGCATCCCACGAGGCGTTCTGGTACTCGACCTTGAAATTCAGCCGCTTGGCGATCTCGTTCATCGCGTCGTATTCCCAGCCGATCTGCTTGCCGGTCTTGGGGTCGACGAACTGCAGCGGCGGGTAGGCGTTTTCCGTAACCACCACGACCGTCTTGCCGGCGAGGTCAGGCAGCGTTTGCGCCAAGGCGGCCATGGGCATGAGAAGCGCGGCGATGGGCGCGAGAAGCAGGGCGAACAGGCTTGCCAGCAGCAGTTTCGACTTGGTCATGAGGGTCCCCGGAAATCTGCGCGGCACAATGCTCTGCGAGCACGAAACGCTGTCGAGTTTAGCGTTTCACCGGCACCTTTCAAGCGCCGCCTTGTAGCGAACGCCAAGCGCACAAATGAAAAAGGCGGCCGGAGCCGCCTTTCGTCAATCGTCTGGCGAAGCTTACTCCGCTGCCGGCTCGGCGGCGGCAGTTGCTTCGGCAGCCTTTGCAGCCTCCTCGGCGGCCTTTGCAGCCTCGGCGGCGGCCTTCTTCTCGGCGGCTTCCTGTGCGGCCTTCTCGGCGGCAAGCGCCTGAGCGGCGGCGACCTTCTCGGCCTCGATGCGGGCCTTCTCGGCATGCAGCGCCGCGCGCTCGGCATCGTTCAGCTTACGGGCGCGAACACCGGTATTTTCGGAAATGCGGGCCGACTTGCCGCGACGGTCGCGCAGATAATAGAGCTTGGCGCGGCGAACCTTGCCGCGGCGCACGATCTCGACGCCCTCGATCATCGGCGAATAGACGGGGAACACGCGCTCGACGCCTTCGCCATAGGAAATCTTGCGGACGGTAAAGCTTTCCTGGAAGCCGGCGCCGGCACGAGCGATGACAACGCCTTCATAGGCCTGGACGCGGGTGCGCGTACCTTCCGTGACGCGAACATTGACGCGAACGGTATCGCCGGGCTGGAATTCCGGCAGGACGCGCTTGGCTTCGATTTTGGCGACCTGTTCGGCCTCGATCTGACGGAGAATATCCATCTGAAAAATCCACTTCTTGTTCTTCCGACAGTCAGAGCGCCCTGCACTCGCCTTGCAGTTCCCCCGGAAATCGGACAGGGACCGCTCGGCTATGCCATCCGTTCGAGAACGTCCGGCAGGGGCGACTACACCGTCAATGTTGACGGGTTATTTTTGCAAATCCGGCAGATACTACCGGTTCGAGCGGGCACATACAGGCATTTTACGACTTTGTCACGTCTTGGCCCGAGACTTTTTCGCCATTGAGCCTAGCGCAACCCGTGTATATCGACGATTGCCCCATGAAGTAAGGCGTCGGATCGGCGCGGCCTCCTCTCCACCCACGGCGGTTAGCCTTCAATGTCCATTGTCGATGTCATCATTCTTTTCCTTGCAGGCTATCTGTCTGGCGTCGTCAACGCGATGGCCGGCGGCGGCACCTTCATCACCTTCGGCGCCATGTCGCTTCTGGGAACGCCGCCTATCCTTGCCAACGCCACGTCCTCGGTGACGCAGTTTCCCGGCTACATCACCTCGACGCTCGCCTATTGGAGCGACATCAAGCTTTTCTGGCGCGGCGCGCTTCTCCTGTGCGCCATCTCGGCCGCTGGCGCGCTGGTCGGTTCGCTCATCCTGCTGGCGCTGGACAGCGCATCCTTCAAGGCGCTGGTGCCGTGGCTGCTTCTGGCGGCAACGGCGCTGTTTGCCGCCGGCCCCTGGTTGAAACCCGCGCCCAAAGCCGCCGGCGAACCAAAGGTGGGGTCGCTGGCCGGCTCCATCGCGCAATTCTTCACCGCCATTTATGGCGGGTTCTTCGGCGCCGGCATGGGCGTGATGATGCTGGCGACGCTCGGCCTCACCGAAAGCGGCGACTACCACCGCATCAACGCGCTGAAGAACATGCTGGCCATGGTCATCGCTTCGCTGGCCATCGTCGTGTTCGTCGCCGGCGGCGTGGTGGCCTGGCCGGAAGCGATCGTGATGATCCCCGGCGGTGCGCTGGGCGGCTATTCCGGCGTATGGATTGCCAAGCGCGTGCCGCAAGGCGCGGTGCGCATCTTCGTCATCGCGGTCGGCCTGCTTCTCGCGCTCTACTACTTCGCCAAACCCTGAGTGACGGCCAGTAGGTCCGGCCGGCGCTCCCGCGTCAGTCTTTCCGATTCCGCCTGCCGCCAAGCCGCTATCTTGGCGTGATTGCCGGAAGTCAGCACCTCGGGGATGACAAGCCCTTCGAACTCCTGCGGCCGCGTGTAATGCGGGTGTTCGAGCAGGCCGTTTTCAAAACTCTCTTCTTCGCCGGAGCGCTCATTGCCCATGACGCCGGGCAAAAGCCGTACCACCGCGTCAAGCAGCACAAGGGCTGCCGGCTCGCCGCCCGAGAGAATGAAATCGCCGACCGACACTTCCTCCAGGCCGCGCGCGTCGATGACGCGCTGGTCGACGCCCTCGAACCGCCCGCAGACGATCACCACGCCCGGCCCAGAGGCCAGTTCGCGCACGCGCGCCTGCGTCAGCGGTTTTCCACGCGGGCTCATCAGCAGGCGCAGGCGCGGATCGCCTTGCGGCGAGGCATGGTCGATGGCCTTGGCCAGAACGTCGGCGCGCATCACCATGCCGGCCCCGCCGCCCGCCGGCGTATCGTCGACGGTACGGTGGCGATCCGGGGCGAAATCGCGAATCTGGACGGCTTCCAACGCCCAGGTGCCGGCTTCGAGCGCGCGCCCCGCCAGCGATAGCCCGAGCGCACCCGGAAACATTTCCGGATAGAGCGTCAGCACCGAGGCGGAGAAACTCACCGGTCGCCTCCGGCAGCTTCGGGATTTTCATCGTCCTCGCCGCCGATCAGCCCGGCAGCGGCCGGATCGACGTGGACGAACCCGCCGGAAATGGACACTTCGGGCACCGCCGCCTGGCTGAACGGGATCAGCACGCCCCTGCGGCCACTGAGCGTCACTTCGAGAATATCGCCGGCACCGAAATTATGCACGGCGTCCACCTTGCCGAGCACTTCGCCCGTCTCGTCCTTCACGGCCAGCCCGACCAGATCGGCATGGTAGAATTCGTCGTCGCCTCCATCGTCGGGCAGCATCGAGCGATCGACGAAGAGTTCGGTGCCGGCCAGCGCTTCGGCTGCATTGCGGTCCTTCACATTCTTGAAGCGCACGACCACGACGGTGTTCGCCGGGCGGATGTCAGCGATCTCGAACGCCCTTCCGTCCTTGGCATAAAGCGGCCCGTAGTCGCCCAGCGCCAGCGGGTCGCCGGTAAATGTCTTCACCCGCACTTCGCCTTTGATGCCGTGCGCGGCGCCGATCACGGCCATCTGGATGGGGTTCTTTGGGGCTGGCATGGGTGGAGCGTTCCTGTTTAGCCCTGTCTCCTAAACGCAGAGCAAGCGGTTTTCAATTGCGTGCCGTTCATCGCTTCCTAACTTGATGGCTGCAGGATGAGGGGCCAGGGGCGTGAAAAAGGTCATGGAAGAAAAATTCCTCATCACGGCCAAACCCGACCTGCAGGCGGCACGCGAAAGCTGGCTGAAAATGCTTGCGGGCGAGCGCCGGCTGTCGCCGGAAACCGTCGAGGCCTATGAGCGCGACACGCGCCAGTTTTTGCAATTCCTGACCGGCCACTGTGGTGGGCCACCAGGCGTCTCCGATATCGCCGATCTGCGTCCGGCCGATCTTCGCGGTTTCTTGGCCCAGCGTCGCGCCGGCGGTGCCGGTGCGCGTACACTGGGGCGCGGCCTGGCCGGCATCCGCTCGCTGCTGCGCTTCATGGAGCGGCGCGGCCTTGTCAACGCGGCGGGTGCGGCGGCGCTGCGCGCACCACGCCAGCCCAAGTCGCTGCCAAAACCCCTGACCGCCAGCGATGCCAGGCATGTCGTGTCGATCGAAGGGCAACTGGCGGAAGAGCCGTGGATCGCCGCGCGCAACGCCGCCGTGCTGACGCTGCTCTACGGCTCGGGCCTGCGCATTTCCGAAGCGCTCGGCCTGTCGGCCGGCGAGCTTTTGTCGGCCAGCGATACCGTGTTGCGCGTGACGGGCAAGGGCGGCAAGACGCGGCTGGTGCCGGTGCTGCCGGTAGCCTTGCGCGCCGTCGCCGAATACCGCCGGCTTTGCCCCTATCATCTCGACCCGAAGGGTCTGCTGTTTCGCGGCGCGCGCGGCGGGCCGCTCAACCCGGCCATCGTCCAGCGTGACATGGCAAAGCTGCGCTCGGCGCTGAACCTGCCGGACACCGCCACGCCGCATGCGCTGCGCCACTCCTTCGCCACGCATCTGCTCGGGCGCGGCGGCGACCTCAGGACCATCCAGGAGTTGCTCGGCCATGCCAGCCTGTCGACAACGCAGGTCTATACCGGTGTCGACACCGCCCGCTTGCTGGAAATCTACGAGGCCGCGCATCCGAGGGCATGATCCCCTTCAATTTTGCCGCTCCGGTTAACGGTTTCGCCGCTTTTTGCGCCTAGAAAAAGCCCATGAAGAAAGCCATCGCCCTTGCCGACCGTGCAGCGCTGCCCGCCTTGAAACTGCTGGCCGTGCTCAATGCGCTGTTCTTTCTTTCCTTTCTGGTCTTCCTGCTGCTCGCCACAGGTAAGGCGCACGCCGACACCCCGGTCTGCACCGGCATCGACCTGACGGCAGACCTGCAGAAAACCGATCCGGCCGCCTATAAAAAGGTGGAAAGCGAAGCGGCGGCGACCCCGAACGGCAAGGGGCTGTTGTGGAAGCTGGAAAAGCCCGGCGAAAAGCCGTCCTTCCTGTTCGGCACCATGCACATGACCGACCCGCGCGTTGTCACCCTGCCTGCCGCCGCGCAAAAGGCCTTCGACGCGGCCGACACCGTCATCATCGAGACGACCGAAGTGCTCGACCAGACGAAGCTGATGGCCGCGATGCTGAAAGAGCCGGACCTGATGATGTTCACCGACAACACGACGCTGACGTCGCTGCTGTCGCCGGCGGATGCCGCCACCATGAACAAGGAACTCGACGCGCGCGGCATTCCGCCTTTGAGCGTCGCCAAGATGAAGCCATGGATGCTGTCGGCGATGGTGGCGCTGCCAGCTTGTGAAATGGCGCGAAAGGCAGGCGGTGCGCCCGTGCTCGACATCAAGCTGGCCGAAGAAGCCAAGGCCGCTGGCAAGAGCGTCGAGGGGCTGGAAACGGTCGCCGACCAGCTTCGGGCCATGGCCTCGCTGCCGATCGCCTTTCACATGAAGGGGCTGGTCGATACGTTGAAGCTCGGCGACAAGATGGACGACATCAACGAAACCATGATCGCGCTCTACCAGCGCGGCGAGATCGGCATGATCTGGCCGCTGTTTCGCGCCCTGCTGCCCGAGGAGGGCGACGATCAGGCCGGCTATGCCGCGTTCGAGGAAGCCATGGTGACCGGCCGCAACAAGGTGATGGCCGAGCATGCCGCGCCCATCCTTGCCAAGGGCAACGCCTTCATGGCGGTTGGCGCGCTGCACCTGCCCGGCGCAGAAGGACTTGTCGAGGATTTCCGCAAGGCCGGCTACACGGTCACGGCCGTCGAATAATCTTTCACTGAGCGCCTCCGCCACGGCGCGTCCGTCTATTTCCGCCGCGAATGAAACCCAATCGCTCGTCGTGCGTTGATGCATGTTGACCGATGCAAATCATTTCACGGAGGACACCGTAATGGCGAACCCGCCTAACAACCCAGATCCACTAGATCCATTGCGCAACGATCCGCTTAATCCGATCCCCCCCCGAACAGCGGACCCGGTGATCGAAAATCGCGTTGCCGCGCGTTCCGGCGGCAGTGGGTGGCTCATTGCCCTGATCGTCGTCATTCTGGCCATCGTGGCCTATTACATTTTCGGGCGCACAGCGACGGAAGTGCCCCCGGCCGACGCGCCGGCCGCAACCGAGAGCGCCCCGGCTCCTTCGACGACGGAGCCCTCTACGACGGCGCCTTCCACAACCGAGCCAGCTCCCGCGCCGGCTCCTTCCGAGACGACGCCGATGACACCGGAAGCGCCTGCGGAAACCGCGCCAGCGACGCCAGCTCCCGCGCCTGCCGAGCCAGCAACGCCGGCTCCGGCCGAGCCCGCTCCGGCCCCGGCTCCGGCCAACTAACCTTACATCCGGCATAAACGCGAACGGCCCGCCAATAGCGGGCCGTTTTGCTTTGGATCACCGATCTCCAGATCAGATATGAATCGGCTTGAAGAAGGTCGCCAGCGCCGCTTCCTTGATCGCTTCCGACATGGTCGGGTGCGCATGGCAGGTACGGGCGAGGTCTTCCGACGAGCCGCCGAATTCCATCAGCACCGCCGCCTCGTGGATCATCTCGCCCGCGCCGAAGCCGACGATATGGACGCCGAGAACGCGGTCGCTTGTCTTGTCGGCCAGGATTTTGACGAAGCCGTCCGTGTGCAGCATGGCGCGCGCGCGGCCATTGGCGGTAAAGGGGAACTTGCCGACCTTGTAGTCCACGCTAGCCTTCTTCAGTTCTTCCTCGGTTTTGCCGACAGAGGCTATTTCCGGGCTGGTATAGACGACGCTCGGAATGACGTCGTAGTTCACATGACCGGCCTGCCCGGCAATGATCTCGGCAACCGCGACGCCCTCATCCTCGGCCTTGTGCGCCAGCATCGGCCCGGCGATGACATCGCCGATGGCATAGATGCCGGGAACATTGGTCTGGAGATGCGCATCCGTCTTGACGCGGCCGCGCTCATCGACCTCGACGCCGGCTTCCTTCAGCCCGAGATTGTCGGCATAGGCGCGGCGGCCGGTGGAAATCAGCACCGCGTCGGCCTCGATGGTCTGAGGTTCGCCGCCCTTCACCGGCTCGAAAGTAACGGTCGCGCCCTTCTTCGCCTTGGCAACCGCCGTCACCTTGGCGCCCAGCTTGAACTCAAAGCCTTGCTTGGACAGCAGGCGCTGGAACTGTTTCGACACTTCGCCGTCCATGCCGCCCAAAATGGTATCGAGGAATTCGACCACGGTAACCTTCGCCCCGAGACGCGCCCAGACCGAGCCCAGTTCCAGTCCGATGACGCCGCCGCCGACCACCACCAGATGACCCGGCACCTTGCCCAGCGCCAGCGCGCCGGTCGACGATACGATCACCTTCTCGTCGATATCGACCTTGACGCCCGGAATGCCCGCCACTTCGGAACCGGTGGCGATGACGATGTTCTTCGCCTCGATCACCTCGGTCTTGCCGTCCTCGCCGGTCACCGAGACCTTGCCGGCGGCCAGCACCTTTCCGGTGCCGCGAAAACTGTCGATCTTGTTCTTCTTGAACAGAAAGGCGACGCCGTTGACATTGGCCGACACCGTCGTGCCCTTGTGCGCCATCAGTTTCTTCAGGTTCATCTTCGGCGTGGAAATCTCGACGCCCAGCGCATCGAAGGAATGCGTGGCCTCGGCAAACATTTCCGATGCGTGCAGCAGGGCCTTGGAAGGGATGCAGCCTATATTGAGGCAGGTACCGCCAAACGTCTCGCGCTTTTCCACCACGGCCACCTTCAGGCCAAGCTGCGCCGCCTTGATCGCGCATACATAGCCGCCCGGTCCCGAACCGATCACCACGACATCATAAGCCATTTTTCAATTTCCCTGTTTCATACGGGCCGCGTGTGCCCCGTTTTCCGAGAGTGTGGAAGGAACCGCGCTGTGCCAGACCCGCCGCTCATTCCTGGCAGCCCTTCAAGGCAAAGACGTCCCCCGGCAATCTGGAAAGACCGTTGGCGCCATGGACCGGCGACCCGCCCACCGAGGGGCCGAGATCGGGAAAGATCAGTGTCGCGGGCGCTTCGCCTTCCGCCGGCAGCAAACCGATATTCCCCTTGTCGTCGGAGGTGTAGATCACGCCTTCCCAGACCGTGCAGGCCGTCAATTCGTCGCCCGTAACGTCGCCATCCGGACACTGGTACATGAGCGACCCATAGGGCCGGGCAACGTCGCCGCCGCTCCACATGACAATGCCATCCAGAACCACGTCGCGCTCGAGCACCATCCTGAATGCGTTGGTGACCACCGCCAACCCCTTGGCGGGCGAAAAATCGATCTCGCCGGCCTGATCCTTGTCGCCGTAGACGGCCAGTTCCATCGGGCAGGCGGCTTGAGCGCCGGCGCAACCCAGGACGACGGCCGGGACCGCGGCGAGAACCCCGCGCATCACCAGCCTAAAGGTCTAGCACCAGCCGTTCCGGGTCCTCCAGGCTTTCCTTGACGCGCACCAGGAATGTCACCGCTTCCTTGCCGTCGACGATGCGGTGATCGTAGCTGAGCGCCAGATACATCATCGGACGGATGACGATCTGGCCGCCGACCACCACCGGCCGCTCCTGGATCTTGTGCATGCCCAGAATGCCGGACTGCGGCGCGTTGAGGATCGGCGTCGACATCAGCGAACCGTAGACGCCGCCATTGGAGATGGTGAAGGTGCCGCCCTGCATGTCGGCGACCGACAACTTACCGTCCCGCGCAGCCAGCCCAAGCCGGCCGATTTCCTTCTCGATCTCGGCAATCGACATGGCGTCGGCATCGCGCACCACCGGCACCACGAGACCCCTGTCCGTGCCGACGGCGACGCCGACATGGGCAAAGTTCTTGTAGACGATGTCGGTGCCGTCGATCTCGGCGTTGACCGAGGGGATTTCCTTCAGCGCATGCGTGACCGCCTTGGTGAAGAAGCCCATGAAGCCGAGCTTCACGCCATGCTTCTTCTCGAAAATATCCTTGTACTTGGTACGCAGCTCCATCACCGCCTTCATGTCCACCTCGTTGAAGGTGGTCAGCATGGCCGCAGCCGACTGCGCTTCCTTGAGCCGGCGCGCGATGGTCTGGCGCAGGCGGGTCATGCGCACGCGCTCCTCGCGAGAGGCATCGTCAGGCGACGACGGCGCACGGACAGTGACCGGGGCGGGAGTGGCAGCGCTCTTCGGCGTTTCGGCCGGCTGCGACGGCGCGCCCTGCGCCACCGCGTCGAGAACGTCGCCCTTGAGCACCTGGCCGCGCTTGCCGGAGCCCGAAACCTGATCGACGGAAAGGTTCTTTTCCGCCAGCATCTTCGCCGCCGCCGGAGCAGGCGGCATCTTGCGCTCTTCGATCTGGCTTTCGCCGGCGACCTTGGCGCTCTGCGCGGCGGCTTCCTTGGTGGTCGAGGCCGCCGAAGGTGCGGAAGCCTGCGCGACAGTCACATCCTGCTTCGGCGCTGCCGCCTTGGCCGCACCGGCCGAAATCGTGCCGAGCAGCGCACCGACCTCGACGGTTTCACCTTCCTGCACGACGATCTCCGCCAGCGTTCCCGCCGCGGCTGCCGGAACTTCGATGGTCACCTTGTCGGTTTCCAGTTCGACCAGCGGCTCGTCCATGGCGATGGCGTCGCCGACCTTCTTGAACCACTTGCCGATGGTCGCCTCAGTAACGGATTCGCCCAGGGTGGGAACGCGGATTTCATTGGCCATTATGCTTGTCCGTCCTTGCGGTTCGTTTCCGGGCTATCCACCGAGCGCGTCTTCGAGGAACGCGGCCAGTTGCGCCAGATGTTTTGACATCATGCCCGTTGCCGGCGAGGCGGCAGCCGGGCGACCTGTATAGCGCACGCGCTGATGCTTGGCGTCGATATGCGCCAGCACCCATTCCAGATAGGGATCGATGAAGGACCACGCACCCATGTTCTTGGGCTCTTCCTGGCACCACACCATCTCCGCGTTGCGGAAGCGCGACAGTTCGTTGATCAGCGCCTTGGCC
This sequence comes from Mesorhizobium sp. A623, assembly GCF_054489405.1. NCBI lineage: Bacteria > Pseudomonadati > Pseudomonadota > Alphaproteobacteria > Hyphomicrobiales > Phyllobacteriaceae > Mesorhizobium > Mesorhizobium sp. A623. Next base: position 49,022 of record NZ_JBTMXB010000005.1, on the reverse strand, counting down.
GGGAACGGGTAGAGCTGTTCCACGCGCAGCAGATAGACGTCGTTGACGCCGCGCTTCTCGCGTTCCTCGTAGAGATCGTAATAGACCTTGCCGGCACACAGCACGACGCGGCGGATCTTGCTATCCTTGACCAGCTTGATCGGCTGATCGGCAAGATATTGCGCGTCGTCCCACAACAGGCGGTGGAACGAACTTTCGCCGGACATTTCGGCGATGGTCGAAACCGCCCGCTTGTGGCGCAGCAGCGACTTCGGCGTCATCAGGATCAGCGGTTTGCGGAAGTCGCGCTTCAACTGGCGACGCAGGATATGGAAGTAGTTAGCCGGCGTCGTGACATTGGCGACCTGCATGTTGTCTTCCGCGCAGAGTTGCAGGAAGCGTTCCAGGCGGGCCGACGAATGCTCCGGTCCCTGCCCCTCATAGCCATGCGGCAGCAGGCAGACCAAGCCCGACATGCGAAGCCATTTGCGCTCGCCCGACGAGATGAACTGGTCGAACACCACCTGCGCGCCGTTGGCAAAGTCGCCGAACTGCGCCTCCCACAGCGTCAACGCCTTGGGCTCGGCCAGGCTGTAGCCATATTCGAAGCCGAGCACGGCTTCTTCCGACAGCATGGAGTTGACGACCTCATAGTTGGCTTGCGCCGCCGAGAGGTTGTTGAGCGGGATATAGCGGTTCTCGTCGCGCTGGTCGTAGAGCACCGAATGGCGCTGCGAGAAGGTGCCACGCTCCGAGTCCTGGCCGGAAAGCCGGATCGGATTGCCGTCGAGCAGGATCGCGCCGAAAGCCAGCGCCTCGCCGGTCGACCAGTCGATGCCCTCGCCGGTTTCGATGGCGTGGCGGCGGTGTTCGAGGAAGCGGCCAATGGTGCGGTGCGCCTCGAAATCCTTCGGCACTTCGGTCAGCTTCTTGCCGATTTCCTTGAGAATCTTGACCGGCACCGCCGTCTTGCCGCGCCGCTGCTCGTCCTCATTGTCGGCGGTGCGCAGGCCCGACCACGCGCCGTCCAGCCAGTCGGCCTTGTTGGGCTTGTAGTGCTGGCCGTTCTCCCATTCCTCTTCCAGATGCGCGCGCCAGTCGGCTTTCATCTTGTCGAATTCGGCCTGGTTGACGTGTCCTTCCGCGATCAGCCGCTCGCCGTAAAGCTGGAGGGTCGTCTTGTGGGCGCGGATCGAGCGGTACATGATCGGCTGCGTGAACGCCGGCTCATCGCCTTCGTTGTGACCGAAGCGGCGATAGCAGAACATGTCCACCACAACCGGCTTGCAGAACTTCATGCGGAATTCGATCGCTACCTTGGTGGCGTGAACCACGGCTTCCGGATCGTCGCCGTTGACGTGGAAGATCGGTGCTTCGATCATCTTGGCGACGTCGGACGGATAGGGCGACGAACGCGAAAAACGCGGATTGGTGGTGAAGCCGATCTGGTTGTTGATGATGAAATGCAGCGTGCCGCCGACGCGGTGGCCGCGCAGGCCCGACAGCCCCAGTATCTCGGCGATGACGCCCTGGCCGGCAAACGCCGCGTCGCCATGCAGCAGCAGCGGCAGCACCTTGGCGCGTTCCTCCTGCGGCACGATCTCCTCGCGCGTGCGGCCGAACAGATGGTCCTGCTTGGCGCGCGCCTTGCCCATCACCACCGGGTCGACGATTTCCAGATGCGAGGGGTTGGCCGTCAGCGACAAATGCACCTTGTTGCCGTCGAATTCACGATCCGACGAGGCGCCGAGATGGTACTTCACGTCGCCCGAGCCTTCGACGTCATCGGGAGCCGCCGAGCCGCCCTTGAACTCGTGGAAGATGGCGCGGTGCGGCTTGGCCATCACCTGGGAGAGCACGTTGAGGCGGCCGCGATGGGCCATGCCGAGCACGATTTCCTTCATGCCGAGCTGGCCGCCGCGCTTGACGATCTGCTCCAGCGCCGGGATCAGCGATTCGCCGCCGTCGAGGCCGAAGCGCTTGGTGCCCTTGTACTTGACGTCGATGAACTGCTCAAAACCTTCCGCCTCGACCAGCTTTTGCAGGATCGCCTTCTTGCCTTCGGCCGTGAAGGTGATTTCCTTGTTCGCACCCTCGATGCGCTCCTGAATCCAGGCCTTCTCCTCGGGGTCGGAAATGTGCATGAACTCGACGCCGAGCGTCGAGCAATAGGTGCGGGTAAGAATTTCCAGCATCTGCCGGACGGTGCCGAACTCCAACCCGAGCACGTTGTCGAGAAAGATCGGCCGGTCGTAATCGGCTTCGGCGAAGCCGTAATTCTGCGGCGAAAGCTCGTTGTAGTCTTCAAGCTCAGCCGCAATGCCGAGCGGATCGAGGCGGGCGTGCAAATGGCCGCGCATGCGGAAAGCGCGGATCATCATGATGGCGTGCACGGAATCGCGCGTCGCCTGATGCACGTCGGCGTCGGAAAGCGTGTTGCCGTTGACGACCGCCTTGTCCTTGATCTTCTTGTCGATGACCTTTTCGATCAGGCCCCAATTGCCGTCGAGCGCCGAAACAAGCTCGCCATTGGCCTGCAGCGGCCAGGACGGGCGCTTCCACGATGCGCCCCGTGCATTCTTGCGAACGTCGCCGGCATCGTCCTGCAGCGAGGCGAAGAAGGCCTGCCATTCGGGATCGACCGATGCCGGGTCGTCCTCATAGGCGGCATGCAACGCCTCGATGTAGTCGGCATTGCCGCCATACAGAAAAGAGGTCAGCGAAAATTGGTCGTTGGCCTGATCTTGTCTCGACATGTCGCTCCCGAAGCCTTTTGGCCTCGTCTCCTTGTTGGAGCGAATAGAGAGTAGCGAATGGCGAGTAGGGATTTTGCCGGCCCCCGCATTTTTTCGCTACTCGCTACTCCCTATTTCGCTGCTCACTATGCCTTGATCGCTTCAACCAGTGTCGTGCCGAGCCGGGCCGGCGACGGCGAAACCTTGATGCCGGCGGCTTCCATCGCCGCGATCTTGTCTTCCGCGCCGCCCTTGCCGCCGGAAATGACGGCGCCCGCATGGCCCATGGTGCGGCCAGCCGGCGCCGTGCGCCCGGCGATGAAGCCGGCCATCGGCTTGCGGCGGCCGCGCTTGGCCTCGTCGATAATGAACTGCGCCGCGTCTTCTTCCGCCGAACCGCCGATCTCGCCGATCATGATGATCGACTTGGTCTCGTCGTCGGCGAGGAACATCTCGAGCATGTCGATGAACTCGGTACCTTTCACCGGATCGCCGCCGATGCCGACAGCCGTGGACTGGCCAAGGCCGGCATTGGTGGTCTGGAAGACAGCCTCATAGGTAAGCGTTCCCGAGCGCGAAACAACGCCGACCGAGCCCTTCTTGAAGATGTTGGCGGGCATGATGCCGATCTTGCACTGGTCGGGCGTGACGATGCCGGGGCAGTTCGGGCCGATCAGCCGCGATGTCGAACGGTCGAGCCGCGCCTTGACCTTGATCATGTCCATCACTGGAATGCCCTCGGTGATGCAGACGATCAGCGGGATTTCAGCGTCGATCGCCTCGATGATCGCAGCAGCAGCGCCCGCCGGCGGCACATAGACGACGGACGCATTCGCGCCGGTCTTGGCCTTGCCTTCGGCGACGGTGGCGAAGATCGGCAATGGCACTGAGCCGTCCCACTTTTCGCCGCCCTTCTTGGGATGGATACCGCCGACCATCTGCGTGCCGTGATAGGCCAGCGCCTGTTCGGTATGGAACGAACCGGTCTTGCCGGTCAGGCCCTGGACGAGGATTTTGGTGTTCTTGTCGATGAGAATGGACATGCGATCAGTTTCCCTTCACCGCCGAGACGATCTTCTTGGCGGCGTCGTCGAGGTCGTCGGCCGAAATGACGTTGAGGCCGCTCTCGTTGATGATCTTCTTGCCAAGGGCGACGTTGGTACCCTCGAGGCGCACCACCAGCGGGACCGTGAGGCCGACTTCCTTGACCGCCGCGACCACGCCCTCGGCAATGACATCGCATTTCATGATGCCGCCGAAGATGTTGACGAGAATGCCCTTCACGGCCGGATCGGCGGTGATGATCTTGAACGCAGCCGTCACCTTCTCCTTGGTCGCGCCACCGCCGACATCGAGGAAGTTAGCCGGCTCCGCGCCATAGAGCTTTATGATATCCATGGTCGCCATAGCAAGGCCGGCGCCATTGACCATGCAGCCGATATTGCCGTCGAGGGCGACATAGGCGAGGTCGTATTTCGACGCCTCGATTTCCTTGGCATCCTCTTCTGTGGTGTCGCGCAGTTCGAGCACGTCGGGGTGACGAAACAGCGCGTTGTTGTCGAACGACACCTTGGCGTCGAGCACGCGCAGGCGGCCGTTGGTCATGACGATCAGCGGATTGACCTCCAGCAGGCTCATGTCCTTTTCGACAAAGGCCTTGTAGAGGATCGGGAACAGCTTTTCGCCGTCCGTGGCCGCTTCGCCGGTCAGCTTCAGCGCCGCGTTCAGCGCCTTCAAATCGTCGGCGCTTACGCCGGCTTCCGGGTCGATCGCCACGGTGATGATCTTTTCAGGCGTGTCATGCGCGACCGCCTCGATGTCCATGCCACCCTCGGTCGAAACGACGAAGGCGACGCGGCCGACGGTGCGGTCGACCAGGATCGACAGATAAAGCTCGCGGTCGATGTCGGCGCCGTCTTCGATATAGAGGCGGTTGACCTGCTTGCCGGCCGGGCCGGTCTGCTTGGTCACCAGAGTATGGCCCAGCATCTCGTTGGCGTTGGCGACGACTTCGGCCACCGACTTCGACAGCCGCACGCCGCCCTTGGCATCGGCGGAAAGTTCCTTGAACTTGCCCTTGCCGCGGCCGCCGGCATGGATCTGGCTCTTCACCACATAGAGCGGGCCGGGCAGTTGCTTCGCTGCCGCTTCCGCCTCGTCCGCCTTGAACACCGGCACGCCTTCGGCCACCGGTGCGCCAAAACCCTTCAGAAGGGCCTTGCCCTGATATTCATGGATGTTCATCGGCAAAGCCTCCGGGTTATTTCTTGGCCAGTTGCGGCGCGATCGCGACGCAAGCGTCGGTCAGGCCCTTCACGGTCGCGACGGAAGACTCGAACATCTTCTGCTCGGCCTTGTTGAGGTCGATCTCGATGATGCGCTCGACACCGCCCGCGCCGATCACCACCGGGACGCCGACATAGGTGTCCTTCAAGCCGTACTGGCCATTGAGATGGGCGGCGCAGGGCAGCACGCGCTTCTTGTCCTTGAGGTAGCTCTCGGCCATCTGGATGGCGGACGCCGCCGGCGCGTAGAAGGCCGAACCCGTCTTGAGCAGGCCGACGATCTCGGCGCCGCCGTCGCGGGTGCGCTGCACGATCTGGTCGAGCTTTTCCTTCGAGGTCCAGCCCATCTTGATCAAATCGGGCAGCGGAATGCCGGAAACCGTCGAATAGCGGATCATCGGCACCATGGAATCGCCGTGGCCGCCAAGCACGAAGGCGGTGACGTCTTCGACCGAAACCTTGAATTCCTCGGCGAGGAAATAGCGGAAGCGCGCCGAGTCCAGCACGCCGGCCATGCCGACGACATGGGTCTTGGGCAGGCCAGAGAACTTCTGCAGCGCCCAGACCATGGCGTCGAGCGGATTGGTGATGCAGATGACGAACGCCTTGGGCGCGTATTTCTTCAGGCCGGCACCGACCTGCTCCATGACCTTCAAATTGATGCCCAGAAGATCGTCGCGGCTCATGCCGGGCTTGCGCGGCACGCCAGCGGTAACGATGCACACATCCGCGCCCTCGATGCCGGCATAGTTGTTGACGCCGGTCAGACGGCTGTCGAACCCGTCGACGGGCGACGATTGGGCGATGTCCAGCGCCTTGCCTTGCGGCGTGCCTTCGGCGATGTCGAAAAGCACCACGTCGCCGAGGTCTTTCTGGCCGATCAGGTGAGCGAGCGTGCCGCCGATCATGCCGGAGCCGATGAGCGCTATCTTGTTGCGTGCCATTTGAGGATGTTTTCCCTTATATCTGAGACGGCGCCAGAATGGCGTCGAGGAGAGGCCGACCGATGCGGGGGAACCGCGCGATTTCGCCGCACCCCATAGCCCCCTTGGGAAAAAACTTCAACGATTATTTCCGCATGAATAAATTCAATCGGTTAGAACCATCGGGACTTACGTAAACGTCAAAATATACTCTAGCTTTCCCGTAGAATTACATCAGACACGGTCAAACCGGAAGCGTATCCGGCTGCGATGACGGCCTTGTGATGCCGGCTGGCTGCCGGCCCGGCACCAGACGGCGGGTTTTACGGAGAAGCGGATGCGACAGGCGCGGTTTCTTCCGCCGCTTCCTTACGCCGCTTCGCCCAGTCTTCCAGCCAGTCGCGGCTCTGCATCTCGATCAGCCGCGAGGCCGTGCGGTCGAATTCGAAGGCTTCCGTGACGCCCGGCCGGCCGGCATAGAGGCGGTCGGGAGAGGTATCGGCGCTCAGGACAAGGCGCTTGCGCCTGTCGTAGAGCGTGTCGATCAAAAGGATGAAGCGTTTCGTGGCGCTTCGCAGCGTCGGGTCGAGCACCGGCACCCGATCGACGAAGAAAGTATCGAAACGGTCGGCAAGCACCTTGTAGTCGCGCGCGCCGAGCGGCGCCTCGCAAAGTTCGGCGAAGGTAAACCGGGCTGCATCGCCAGCCGCGAGCGGCACCTGCAAATGCCGTCCCTTCAGCGTCAAGGTCAGCGCGGCGGCCGGTTCGCCATGCGTCATCGCCGCCCAGGCCTCGTCCATCGTGCGGTCGGCCGCTTCGCCGTTCGGCGTCATGTAGACCGGCGTGCGCGCCAGTTTCTCCAGCCGGTAGTCCTTGTCGGCGTCGAGCGAAACGACAGCGGTGTACCGCTCCAGAATGGCGATGAACGGCAGGAAAAGCTGGCGGTTGAGCCCGTCGCGATAAAGGTCCTGCGGCGCGACGTTGGAGGTGGCGACCAGCACCACACCGTTGGAAAACAGCGCCGAAAACAGCCGCGACAGGATCATCGCATCGGCGATGTCGGTGACGGAAAATTCGTCGAAGCACAGCACCCACGCCTCGTCGGCCAGCGCTCGCGCCACCGGCGGGATGGGGTCGTCTTCCTTGACGTCGCCGTTCTTGCGCGCCTGCCGGTGCTTCTGGATACGGTCCTGCACGTCGGCCATGAAATCGTTGAAATGCACGCGGCGCTTGCGCCGAACCGGGACAAGTTCGAAGAACATGTCCATGAGCATGGTCTTGCCACGGCCAACGCTGCCATGGATGTAGAGGCCTTTGACGGTCTCGCGCGTTTCGCGCTTTCTGGCGAACAGCCAGCCCAGCGCGCTGGATTTGTGGGCGAGCCGCTTCGCCGAAAGCTCGTCGATCAGGCGGTCGAGCGCGGCCGCAATCCCTTCTTGCGCGGGGTCGCGCTCGATAACGCCGCCGCCCACTTCATGGTCGTAGCGCTGGCGCACGGTCGCGCGGGTCTGGAGGCCGTCGCGCAAATGCATCGGTCAAGCCGTTCCTGGAAAGATGAAGCGGGCTAGTGAAATGAATTTGACATTCGATACCCGCTTGATGTCGGCCTCGAGATCGAATGTCAAATTTAAAAATTCCACTAGATCATAGACTTGCTAGTGGTTCTCCTGTTTCCAACATTTGCCCTACGCCTGATACAAATGGGATGCAAATGTTGGAAACGAACCACTAGCGCGTCAACGAGATCGGCAGGCCGGTGGAGGTCTGGCCATCGAATTTGGAGCCGCCGGAAGAATAGAGCCGAGCCAGCGTGCCGCCGTCATTGTCGTAGAGGGTCAGTTGCTTGCCGGCCACGTTCCACGACTTCACGCCATCAAGGGGAGCCGGGCAGCGCAACGGTCCGGCGCGATAACCCTGGCCGAACTTGGTCTGCGGGGTCGCGACCTTGCAGCTCTGGCCGGAGACGTTGGCGTTCCACACACCGGCAACGCTGGATGCGGTGAGGTCGGCGGCCGCAGCGGGAGCCGAGCCGTCCGTCGGCAACGCAGCGACCTGCGTATTCTGCGGCGCGGTCGGGAACTGCGACGGATCGGTGCTCGCTGGCCCGGAGGGCGGCGGCAACTGGTTGGACGTGACCTGGCCGGCGGGTGCCGCCTGCAGGGGTTCGGGCCTGGTAGAATCCATCGACGAGAAGCGCGTGCTCGTGCAGCCGCTCGCCAGCAGGGCGCCCAGCGCCATGGCCATCAGACCGGTTTTCGAGAATGTCATGCCAACCTCCGCGACCCATAGCGGGCGCAATTCGATAAAATCCCACCCTACCAACAAGGGTAAGATGGCAGAATTTCAACCCGATATGCTTAAAAAACGGTTTGCAGCCGAGTATGTTGTAATTTTGCATCATGGTGCGGAACGGGAAACGACCATGCCGCGTTATCCCCCACAACCAAAAGGGGGCCTCATTATGATCAAATGGATCGTCATACTTCTCGTCGTTTCGGTGATAGCGAGCGCCTTGGGCTATCGCGGTGTTGCCGGCACGACGTCGCGCATCGCTTCGTTCCTGATCGCGGCGGTACTGGTGGTCGTGGCCGTGGTGCTGCTGCTGTTCGCCTTGGCCGGCGGCGGCGTTTGGTAGGGCCTCGTCACTGGTAATTCCCGGCCGTTTCCGCCATATAGGCGCAAACCGGCAAGAGATTTTCTATTACCATGGCAGGCGCGGCTCCTTTCGCCAAGATGAACGGCATCGGCAACGAGATCATCGTCGCCGACATGCGCGGCCGTGCCGATCGGGTGACCGCTGAGGCCGCCATTGCGCTCAATGCCGACGCTTCGACCCGGTTCGACCAGATCATGGCGATCCACGATGCGCGCACACCGGGCACGGCCTACTTCATCGACATCCTGAACTCGGACGGCAGCGGCGCGCAGGCCTGCGGCAACGGCACGCGCTGCGTCGTGCAGGCGCTGGCCGCCGAGACCGGCCAGAGCACATTCACCTTCGAGACCGTCGCCGGCATCCTCAATGCAAAGCAGCATGACGACGGCTCGATCTCGGTGGACATGGGCGTGCCACGCTTCGGTTGGCAGGACATTCCGTTGGCGGAGGAATTCCGCGACACCCGCATGATCGAGTTGCAGATCGGCCCGATCGACGCGCCGGTGCTGCATTCGCCGTCGGTGGTGTCGATGGGCAATCCGCACGCCATCTTCTGGGTCGACCGCGATGTTTGGTCCTACGAACTCGACCGCTTCGGACCGCTCTTGGAAAACCATCCGATCTTTCCAGAACGCGCCAACATCACCATCGCGCAGGTGACGTCGCCCGAGACGATGACGATCCGCACCTGGGAACGCGGTGCCGGCCTGACCAAGGCCTGCGGCTCTGCCGCCTGTGCTGCCGCCGTTGCCGCAGCGCGCACAAAGCGAACCGGACGCAACGTCACGCTGCAGGCTCCCGGCGGCCAGTTGCATGTCGAATGGCGCGAGGACGACCATGTCGTGCTGACGGGTGCCGCCGAATGGGAATTTTCCGGCAATTTCGACCCTGCCACGGGTGCTTGGGCGCGCGATGTCGAGAGCGTGGCGTGATGGGCATCGAAATTGTCACATTCGGCTGCCGGCTCAACACCTACGAGTCCGAAGTGATGCGGCGCGAGGCCAAGGCGGCCGGTCTTGGCGCGCTGGCTGGTGGCGCGATCATCGTCAACACCTGCGCCGTCACCGGCGAGGCGGTTCGCCAGGCAAAACAGTCGATCCGCAAGGCGCGCCGCGAACATCCCGAAGCGAAAATCATCGTCACCGGCTGCGCGGCACAGACCGCGCCGCAGGATTTTTCCGCGATGGACGAGGTCGATCTGGTTCTCGGCAACGAGGAAAAACTGCACAGCCACAATTACCGCGCGCTGCCGGATTTCGGCGTCAACGATTTCGAGAAGGCCCGCGTCAACGACATCTTTTCGGTGCGCGAGACGGCCAGCCACATGGTCGACGCCATCGAGGGCCGCGCGCGCGCCTTCGTGCAGGTGCAGAACGGCTGCGACCATCGTTGCACCTTCTGCATCATCCCCTACGGGCGCGGAAATTCGCGCTCGGTGCCGATGGGCGGCGTGGTCGAGCAGGTCAAGCGCCTTGCCGGCAACGGCTATGCCGAAGTGGTGCTGACCGGCGTCGACATGACCAGTTTCGGCGGCGACCTGCCGGGCGCGCCGAAGCTCGGCAAGCTGGTCAAAACCATCCTGAAACAGGTGCCGGAGGTGAAGCGGCTCAGGCTTTCCTCCATCGATTCCATCGAGGCCGACGCCGAGTTGCTGGAGGTCATCGCCAGCGAGCGCCGGCTGATGCCGCACCTGCACCTGTCGCTGCAATCGGGCGACGACATGATCCTGAAACGCATGAAACGCCGTCATTTACGCGACGATTCCATTCGTTTTTGCGCGGAAATCCGTAAAATTCGACCCGAAATCGTCTTCGGAGCCGATATTATCGCCGGTTTTCCGACCGAAACGGACGAAATGTTCGAAAATTCCATCAAGATTGTCGAGGAATGCGGGCTGACGCATCTGCACGTTTTTCCGTTTTCGCCGCGCGAAGGCACGCCTGCCGCGCGCATGCCGCAGGTGCGGCGCGAAGTCGTCAAAGAGCGCGCCGCACGCCTCCGGGCCGCTGGTGATGCGGCCTATCGCAAGCATCTCGGTTCATTGGCTGGTACGCATCAGTCAATCCTCATTGAGCGCGACGGGCTTGGCCGCACTGAGGGTTTTACCATGGCCGCCATCGCCGCCGGCTCTCCGGGCGAGATCATTGAGGCGACCATAACCGGGCATGACGGCACCAAGCTGGTCGCCGCGCCCCTCGCCGCGCAAGCGGCCTGAGAAGACAATCCGCATGGCATTTGGTTTCATCAAGAAAGTCTTTTCCTTCGGCAAGAAGGAAGTGGTCGAGGAGCGGCCGGACGAGGCGACGCCTCTGCCGCCGCTGAATTTCGAAGCGCTGGAAGGATTGAAGCCGGCCGCCGAGCCGGAACAGCCGACGCCGGTTGAACCGGAGCCGGAGCCGGCCGCCCCGGAAGTGGAACCTGAGCCGGAAACGCAGCCCGAACCGGCTCCGGTCGAGGTGCCGGAAAAGCCGGAACCGGCGCGACCCGAGCCTGCCGAACAGCCCGCGCCGACACCCCCGGAAATCCCGGTTGAGCCTATCGTGCCCGAACCCGTTCCGGTCCCTTCACCCGTTCCAACACCCGCGCCCGTTCCAACACCGGCACCGGCACCGCCAGAAATCCCCGAGCCGGCACCGGAGCCGAGTGAGCCGGAAGTGGTGGAAGTTCCGCCGCCGCCCGCTGAAATCCCGTCTCCGCCTGTGGAAGTCCCATCTCCACCCGCCGAGACTCAGCCGATGCTTGCCGAAACAGCGTTGGCCCCGCCTATGCCGAAGCCCGGCAAGGTTACCGTCGCCAAAAAGGTCGAGCAGAAGGCCGAACCGAGCCCCGCGCCCGAACCGGTTGCACCGAGGCTTTCCTGGTTTCAGCGCATGCGCGAGGGGCTGGCGCGCTCGTCGAAGGAATTGTCGGGCAACATCGCCGGTGTCTTCACCCGCAGGAAGCTGGACGAGGACACGCTGCAGGATCTGGAGGATGTGCTGATCCGCGCCGATCTCGGCATGGAGACGGCCCTGCGCATCACCGATGCGCTTTCGGCCAGCCGCTACGGCAAGGAAGTTTCCGACGCCGACGTGCGCACCATCATGGCCGCCGAGGTGGAAAAAGTGCTGGCGCCGGTCGCCATGCCGCTGGAACTCGACCTTTCGCACAAGCCGCATGTGGTGCTGGTTGTCGGCGTCAACGGCACCGGCAAGACCACCACCATCGGCAAGCTCGCGGCCAAACTCACCGAGGGCGGGCTGTCTGTCATGCTGGCGGCGGGCGATACCTTTCGTGCCGCCGCAATCGAGCAGTTGAAGATATGGGGCGAGCGCACCAATTCGCCGGTCGTCTCGAGCAAGCTCGGCGCGGATGCGGCGGGCCTCGCCTATGACGCCTTCGAGCAGGCGAAAGCGGCCGGCGCCGACGTACTCATCATCGACACCGCCGGGCGGCTGCAAAACAAGACCGAACTGATGGCGGAACTGGAAAAGATCGTGCGCGTGCTGGGCAAGCTCGACCCGGATGCGCCGCATACGGTGCTGCAAACGGTGGACGCCACCACTGGCCAGAATGCACTCAACCAGGTCGAAATCTTCCGCAACATCGCCGGCGTCAACGGGCTGGTCATGACCAAGCTGGACGGCACCGCGCGCGGCGGCATTCTGGTGGCGATCGCGGCCAAGCACAAATTGCCCGTCTATTTCATCGGCGTCGGCGAGCAGGTCGAAGACCTCGAACCGTTCTCGGCCAACGAATTCGCGCGGGCAATCGCAGGGGTAGGGTAACTTTGATGTCAACTCTCTACGTTGCCCCCTTGTCCCCCCTTTTCGCGGAAACCCAAGCATGACCCCTATTGTCGAACGCGACCCGTCCGAAGACCCGCAGAAAAGCAGGAAGGAAAGCGTCAATCCGGCGCTCAAGCTGGTGCTGGAACTCGGGCCCCTGATGGTCTTCTTCTTCGCCAACGCGCGGGGCGAATGGCTCGTGCAAAAATTCCCGGCGCTGGCCGAACTCGGCGGTCCGATCTTCATCGCCACCGGCCTGTTCATGGCCGCGACCGCGATTGCGCTCGCCGTATCGTGGCTGCTGACCCGCACCTTGCCGATGATGCCGCTGATATCCGGCGTCGTCGTGCTCATCTTCGGCGCGCTGACCCTCTATCTGCAAAACGACGTTTTCATCAAGATGAAGCCGACCATCGTCAACGCGCTGTTCGGCGGCATCCTGCTCGGCGGACTTCTCTTCGGAAAATCGCTGCTCGGCTACGTCTTCAATTCGGCTTTCAGCCTCGACGCCGAAGGCTGGCGCAAGCTCACCTTCCGCTGGGGCCTGTTTTTCTTCGTGCTGGCGGTGCTGAACGAGGTGGTCTGGCGCAATTTCTCGACCGATTTCTGGGTGGCGTTCAAGGTGTGGGCGACCATGCCGATCACCATCGTATTCACCATCAGCCAGATGCCGCTGATCCTGCGCCACTCGCTGGACAACAAGAGCGGGGATAGCGGCAAGGCCAGCAAATAGCGGGCCTCGCGATAGCTGACGGCCGGTTATGCTACAGTCGGGCGCGACTCGCTTGATGGATTGATCGTCCTTGCTGAACATACTGGCCATTTCCGGCAGTTTGCGCGCCGCCTCGACCAATTCCGCCTTGGTCGCCGCATTGGCAGCGGTCGTTCAGCCCTTTTGCCGCATCCATATCCATGACGGCCTGGGCCGGCTGCCTATCTTCAACCCGGACGACGAGGGCTCGCGCACCCCGGACGAGGCGACGCTGCTCATCGATGCTGTCACCCGGTCGGACGGCATCATCCTTTCCTGTCCCGAATATGCCCATGGCGTGCCGGGCGGCCTGAAGAACGCGCTTGACTGGCTGGTGTCGCGCGACGCCGCCGTCGGCAAGCCCGCCATGCTCGTGCACGCCTCGGCACGCTCGCTGTATTGCCGCGCGGCGCTGAGCGAGATCATGCGGACGATGTCGTTTTCGCTGCATGAGGGGCCGGAACTGGAGGTTCCCCTGCTTGGCAAGAAACCGCCGGAAATGCACGCGATCCTGACGAAGCCGGCAACGATGGCCTCGATGCGCGAGCATCTGTCGACCTTTTGCGAATTTGTGAACGGCCGTTAGAGCGTCCTTTCATTGAGCGTCGGAATAATCCGAAAACCGGGTTCCACTTTTCGGTCCGATGCTTTAGGCGCCATGCGCCTGGTGCAATGCTGCAATGCAGCATATTCCTTTTGCGCCGCACACACACTATGTCATGCTGCGTATGTGATCTGGGAGGAACAATCGTGCCGCCAGCGGCACAGAAAGGAACCGCCATGATCTTCGAAAGCCTTATCCAGGGCGCGCGCAACCGCCACGCGAAGCGCAAGCGCTACAACCAGCTTGTCAACGAGATCAACAGCCTGAGCCAGCGCGACCTTGCCGATATGAACGGGAACCGCTCGGAAATGCTGCATCACGCCCACAAGGAAGTGTTCGGCTGATTTCCGCGTCCCGCGCGCAGGAAACACGAGAGCATCGGACCGAAAAGTGGTTACCGGTTTTCGGAAAATCCGATGCTCAAACAGAAAGATGGAGCGTCGGGCCGAATTGATTGACGTCAATTCGGCTCGGACTCTATTCCGGCCCAAGTTAATCCGGCTTGGCCCGCGCCTTTTCGATCTCGGGAAGCAGCAGCGCCTGCACGGATTGGGGCGTCAGCGGGCCGACATGCTTGTAGGCGATCTTGCCGTCCTTGCCGATGACGAAGGTTTCCGGCACGCCATAGACGCCCCAGTCGATCGCCGTGCGGCCGGCTCCATCGACGCCCACCGCTTGATACGGATTGCCGAGATCGCCGAGGAAACGGAGCGCGTTCTGCGGCTTGTCCTTGTAGTTCAGCCCCGCCATCACATAGCTTTTGTCCCTCGATAAGGCGAGCAGGACCGGATGCTCCTCGCGGCATGGCGCGCACCAGGAAGCAAACACGTTGAGCACGGTCACCTTGCCGGCGAATTCCTTGGAATCGAGGCCTGGCAGGTTGGTGCCTTCAAGCGGGGGAAGATGCGTTGCCGGCGCCGTCAGCCCGATCAGCGCCGAGGGCACGTCCGCACTGTCGCGGCCCGACATCAATTGCGACAGGAACACGCCGGCCAGCCCGAGAAAGATCAGCAGCGGCAGAACCACGAAAAGGCGGCGCTTCGGCTTGGCTGCCCTGTCTGGTTCAACGCTCATGTCTGGTTCAACGCTCACGGCTTGGCCGCCTTCGCCTTGTCGGAGCGGCGGCGAATGCCGGCCGCTTCCAGTTCCGCCAGTTCGCGCTTGCGTGCCCGCTGGTCAAGCAACACCCAACCAATCAGTCCGATAAGAGCCACGGCGGTGATGCCATAGGCCGCCGTCACATAAAGGGCATGCGCGCTCATGCGGGCCGCCCTGGGCAAGCGATGTTCGACTTCATCCGTAGCGTGCGATTTCGAATGACCATGTCTTTCCTTAGCGTCGGGCCGTTGCCGGCGCAATCAGCCGCCGTGCCGCAGGTGGGCTCAGTCCGTGCCCTGCCGCAGCGCCAGTGCCGCCGCGAGCGGGCCGATCACCGCGAAGAACAGCGTCAAGGCGGCAAGAATGAGGAAGGGCGGCAGGAACGGGTCCGGCTCGGCCACCGCGCCGTAGCTTGCCGAGACGCCGAAGATCAGCACCGGAATGGTCAGCGGCAGCACCAGCACGGAGATCAGCAGGCCACCGCGCGGCAACGCAACCGCGACCGCAGCGCCGACAGCGCCGATAAAGGCGATCGCCGGCGTGCCGACGAGCAGCGTCAGGGCAGCCGCCCCGATGCCGATCGGCTCCATGTTCATGAACAGGCCGAGAACGGGCGCGGCGATCACCAGCGGCAGCACGTTTGCCGTCCAGTGCGCGAGGCATTTGACCAGCACGGTCAGCGCCAGCATATGGCGGTCGCGCGCCAGCACCAGGAGGTCAAGCGAGCCGTCCTCGCGCTCCGCCTGGAACAGCCGATCAAGGCCAAGCAACGATGCCAGCAGCGCCCCGATCCACACGATGGCCGGACCGATGCGGGCCAGCAGGTTCAGGTCCGGCCCGACGCCAAAGGGAATGGTGACGATGACGGCCAGGAAGAAGATGACGCCGGTCAGCGCCCCGCCGCCGGCGCGCACGGAAAGTTTCAGGTCGCGGAGGTAGAGGGCCCACACTATCGAGTTTCTCCGAGGGGGGCGCGAAGAGGCTCAGGCATCCCCGTCCATCCGCAATTCCTGTGCTTCGATGCCCAGCGGCAGATGCGTGGCGGCGACGAGAATGCCACCGTCGCGGCAGTATGTCGCCATCAGCCCGGAAAAGCGTTGCGCCGAAGCGTTGTCCAGCCCCGCGGTCGGTTCGTCCAGCAGCCAGAGCGGGCGGCGCGAAACCAGCAGCCGGGCTATCGCGGCGCGGCGCCGCTGGCCGGTCGACAGATAGCCAAAGGGCAGGTGGCCGATCCCGCCAAGGCCGACGACTTCCAGAGCTTCCTCGGTGCTCAATTGCGTCTCGCCGCAGAAATCGCGCCAGAAGCACAGGTTTTCCGTGACGCTGAGCGTCGGCTTCATCGCGTTCTGATGGCCGAGATAGTGGCAGGCAGAGGCAACCGTCGGGAACGCCTCGCCGCCGTCTTCGAAAGCGACGCGCCCGCTCGCCGCCGGTAGAAGGCCCGCGATAATGCGAAGCAGCGTCGATTTTCCCGAACCGTTCGGGCCGGTAACGACAAGCGCTTTTCCCTTTTCCAACGAAAAGCCGATATTGGAGAACACGGTTTCGCCTCCGCGTTCGCCGCTCAAATTCTCGGCGATGAGCCGCATCGTTCCCCCTTGGCCTGACGTTCGGCCGCAATATGCGGGCGGCGCGGTAAAAATGGCGATTCTGTGTCTAGAACTATTCCAGAATAAACTCTATATGCGAGCCATCCGTGCCAGCGGTCGGCGCGGGAACAGAATTTGCACCGGACCAGTGTGCGTGTCGCCTTGAACGACCGGACATCAGGGAGCGGACAGCGGAAATGGCCGTACCCGCACCCTTGCGCGTGATTGCATGCCATCGGCGTCCCTTCCCTTCCGGCTGAACAGACCAGAATGGGATCGCAATGTCCAAATCTCTCGATAGTTTCAATTGTCGCCGTACCCTGACCGCGGGGGACGCGGAATATGTCTATTTCAGCCTCATCGAAGCTGAAAAGAACGGCCTTACCGGCATCGCCCAACTGCCCTATTCGATGAAGGTGCTGCTGGAAAACCTGCTGCGCAACGAGGACGGCCGCACCGTCACCAAGGCGTCGATCCAGGCAGTGGCCGACTGGCTGACCGACAAGGGCACCGCCGGCGTCGAGATCGCCTATCGCCCGGCCCGCGTCTTGATGCAGGACTTTACCGGCGTTCCGGCCGTGGTCGATCTGGCGGCTATGCGCGACGCGATGGTGTCGCTGGGCGGCGATCCGCAGAAAATCAACCCGCTGGTGCCCGTCGATCTGGTCATCGACCACTCGGTCATCGTCGACGAGTTCGGCACGCCGATGGCGTTCGCGCGCAACGTCGAACTGGAATATGAACGCAACGAAGAACGCTACAAGTTCCTGAAATGGGGCCAGCAGGCGTTCCGCAACTTCCGCGTGGTGCCGCCCGGCACCGGCATCTGCCATCAGGTCAATCTCGAATATCTCGGCCAGGTCGTGTGGACCAATTCCGAAGACGGCGAAACGACCGCCTATCCCGACACCTGCGTCGGCACCGATTCGCACACCACCATGATCAACGGCCTTGGCGTTCTCGGCTGGGGCGTCGGCGGCATCGAGGCGGAAGCGGCCATGCTCGGCCAGCCCGTTTCCATGCTGTTGCCTGAAGTCATCGGCTTCCGCCTGACCGGCAAGGTCAAGGAAGGCGTCACCGCCACCGACCTGGTGCTGACCGTGACCCAGATGCTGCGCAAGAAGGGCGTCGTCGGCAAATTCGTCGAGTTCTTCGGCCCCGGCCTGTCCTCGATGACGCTGGCCGACCGCGCCACCATCGGCAACATGGCGCCGGAATATGGCGCGACCTGCGGCTTCTTCCCCGTCGACGTCGAGACGGTGCGTTATCTGCATATGTCCGGCCGCACCGAGGCCCGCATCGCGCTGGTCGAGGAATATTCCAAGGCGCAAGGCCTGTGGCGCGACAATTCCTCGGCCGATCCGGTCTTCACCGACATGCTCGAACTCGACCTCGGCGATGTCGTGCCTTCCATGGCCGGCCCCAAGCGTCCGGAAGGCCGCCAGGCGCTGGAAGACATTCCGGCCGGCTTCGCCACGGCGATGGAAACGGAATACAAGAAGGCTGCCGAAATCCACAAGCGCTACCCCGTCGAGGGCACAAGCCACGATCTCGGCCATGGCGACGTCGTCATCGCCGCGATCACGTCTTGCACCAACACGTCCAACCCGAGCGTTTTGATCGGGGCAGGCCTGCTGGCCCGCAACGCCAACCGGCTCGGCCTCAAGCAGAAGCCGTGGGTGAAGACCTCGCTGGCGCCCGGCTCCCAGGTGGTTGCCGAATATCTGGAAAAGTCCGGCCTGCAGAAGGAACTCGACCAGATCGGCTTCAACCTCGTCGGCTTCGGCTGCACCACCTGCATCGGAAACTCGGGTCCCTTGCCGCCGGCGATCTCCAAGGCCATCAACGACAAGGGCTTGATCGTCGCGGCGGTGTTGTCCGGCAACCGCAATTTCGAGGGCCGCGTCTCGCCCGACACGCAGGCGAATTATCTCGCCTCGCCGCCGCTGGTGGTCGCGCATGCGCTGGCCGGCACGGTGACGAAGGACCTGACCAAGGAGCCGCTGGGCGAGGATCGCGACGGCAAGCCGGTCTATCTGAAGGACATCTGGCCAAGCTCCGCCGAAATCCAGGAGTTCATCGAAAAGAACGTCACGCGCGAACTGTTCGCCCGCAAATATGCCGACGTCTTCAAGGGCGACGAGAACTGGCAGAAGGTGCAAGCGCCGGCGGGCCAGACCTACGCCTGGGACGACAATTCGACCTATGTGCAAAATCCGCCCTATTTCGAAGGCATGACGGCCGGCTTCGGCTCGATCGCCGACATCAAGGGCGCGCGCGTGCTTGGCCTGTTCGGCGACAAGATCACCACCGACCACATCTCGCCGGCCGGTTCGATCAAGGCGGCGTCGCCCGCCGGAAAATACCTCACCGATAATGGCGTCGCCGTCACCGACTTCAACCAGTACGGCACGCGGCGCGGCAACCATGAGGTGATGATGCGCGGCACCTTTGCCAATATCCGCATCCGCAACCACATGCTGGGCGAAAACGGCCGCGAGGGCGGCTACACGATCCACTATCCGTCCAAGGAAGAGGAATCGATCTACGACGCGGCCATGCAGTACAAGCAGGAAGGCGTGCCGCTGGTCGTCTTTGCCGGCGTCGAATATGGCAACGGTTCGTCGCGCGACTGGGCGGCCAAGGGCACCAATCTGCTCGGCGTGCGCGCGGTCATCGCCCAGTCGTTCGAGCGTATCCACCGCTCGAACCTGGTCGGCATGGGCGTCGTTCCCTATACTTTCGAGGAAGGCACTTCCTGGGCCTCGCTCAACCTCAAGGGCGACGAACTGGTCGAGATCGACGGGCTTTCCTCGATCAAGCCGCGCCAGAAGATGATCGCCAAGGTGACCTATGGCGACGGTACGGTGAAGAACGTGCCGATCCTGTGCCGCATCGATACGCTGGACGAACTCGACTACTTCAAGAACGGCGGCATCCTGCAATATGTGCTGCGCGATCTGGCGGCGTAACCGCCCTTTCATCCGCGAATGCCAACCGCCGGAGCGAAAGCTCCGGCGGTTTTGTTTGTGGCGGCGAAAAATTTCACCGCAACGTGACTTCCCGTTGAGGGCCGCTTCTGCCACATATTTTAGAGATAACAAGAAGAGCCGGCATCACCGGCGCAATCGCGGAACGGCCATGGCATTTCCAAATTTTCTGCGGCTGGCGGCAGTAGCGGCGCTGGCGTTGACGGCATTGGCCGACACCGCCCTTGCCGACGAGACGCAGACCGAAGGCACCCCCTTGGGTGTGGTGGAACTGTTTACCAGCCAGGGTTGCAGTTCCTGCCCGCCCGCCGACGAGATTTTCGCCGATTTGGCGGCCCGGCCGGACATCGTGGCGCTCGCCTACCATGTCGACTACTGGGACTATCTCGGCTGGAAGGACACGCTGAGCAGCAAGAAGAACACCGAACGGCAATATGCCTATATGCGCGCCTTCGGCAGCCGGTCCGTCTATACGCCGCAGGCCGTCATCAACGGCCGCACCCATGTCAACGGCGCCAACCGCCATGCTGTGAACGACACGCTGGCCGGCATGAAAAAGGCGGGCCAGGGCATGAGCGTTTCGCTCAAGGTCAGCCGCACCGACGATGGCGTCATCATCGATGCCGGCGATGCGGGCGCCAATCCGGCCGTGCCACCCAACGCCCACCTCATCCTCGTCTTTTTCGACGCGCCTCAGATCATCAGCATCGGCAATGGCGAAAATAACGGCCGCAAGGAAACATACTGGAACGCGGTTTCGGAAATCCAGACCGCCGGCATGTGGCACGGCAAGGCGCAGCGCTACGAATTGCCGATGAGCGAGATCGCCAAAAAGGGCGGCTGCGCAGCACTTTTGCAGGCCGTCGGCAAGGACGGCCTGCCGGGTCCCATTCTCGGCGCGGCCATGATCCACAACCCTTCCCCGAAATAGCTTCAGCGCAGGCGAGGCGGCGACCTTGATCTTTGAATCGATTGAAAAGGCGTTGCGCTTCGCCAACGACACGCCTTATGCTTCGCCCATGGTTGGCAAGTTCCGGTATAGGCCGGCCAGTTACCCAAGGGAGGAAGTAGGAATATGTTGCGCAAACTTCTTATCGGAACGGCTCTGGCGTCAGCCTTTGCGTTCGCGGCCCACGCCGAAGACGTCAAGGAAGTCCAGATGCTGCACTGGTGGACGTCCGGCGGCGAAGCGGCCGCGCTGAACGTGCTCAAGCAGGATCTGTCCAAGGAAGGCTATGCCTGGAAGGACGTGCCGGTGGCGGGCGGCGGCGGCGACGCTGCCATGACCGCGCTGAAGGCGATGGTCGCGGCCGGCAATTATCCGACCGCCTCGCAGATGCTCGGCTACACCGTGCTCGACTATGCCGCCGCCGGCGTCATGGGCGACCTGACGGAGACGGCGACGAAGGAAGGCTGGGACAAGGTCGTTCCCGCCGCTCTGCAGAAGTTTTCCGTCTATGAAGGAAAATGGGTCGCCGTGCCGGTAAACGTCCACTCGGTCAACTGGCTGTGGGTCAACAAGGCGGTGATGGAAAAGATCGGCGGCACCGAGCCGAAGAACTTCGATGAATTCCTGGCGCTGCTCGACAAGGCGAAAGCAGCCGGCGTCACCCCGCTGGCGCTTGGCGGCCAGGACTGGCAGGAAGCCATTCTGTTCGACGACGTCGTACTTTCCACCGGCGGCCCGGAGTTCTACAAGAAGGCGTTCAACGACCTCGACGAGGAGGCGCTCAAATCCGACACGATGAAGAAGTCGTTCGACAATCTCGCCAAGCTGATCCCCTATGTCGACGCCAATTTCGCGGGCCGCGACTGGAACCTTGCGACCGCCATGGTCATCAAGGGCGACGCGCTGGTGCAGGTGATGGGCGATTGGGCAAAGGGCGAGTTCACCGCCGCCAAGAAGAAGGCGGGCGACGACTTCCTGTGCTATCGCTTCCCCGGCACGGATGGCAGCGTGGTCTATAACTCCGACATGTTCGGCATGTTCAATGTTCCCGACGACCGCAAGGCCGCCCAGGTCGCATTGGCCACGGCAACTCTGTCGAAGAGCTTCCAGTCGGCGTTCAACGTGGTCAAGGGCTCGGTTCCAGCCCGCACCGACGTGCCCGATACCGACTTCGACGCCTGCGGCAAGAAGGGCATCGCCGATTTGAAGGCGGCCAATGACGGCGGCACGCTGTTCGGCTCGCTGGCGCAGGGCTATGGCGCACCGCCGGCCGTCGCCAACGCCTACAAGGACGTGGTGTCGAAATTCGTCCACGGCCAGATCAAGACCTCCGACGAAGCCGTAACCCAGCTCGTCCAGGCGATCGACGACGCCAGGTAGGCGCCTGAACAAGCGAAAGAGCCTTCCCGCGCGAGCGGGGAGGCTTCCGTCAACGATGGGCTGCCTGCCCATCTGCCTGGCGTCTGACGGCGTGGGGTGCGCTACGGTTACGGGAGGGGAACAATGAGCACGGTTGCCGAAACCGCCGTTAACCTGACGCCAAAAAGGGGTTCGGGACCGCGGCGCGCGGTGCGGTCGCGGCTGCAGGATGCCCTGCCCAAGATCGTGCTGGCACCAAGCTTCGCGATCACGGTCATCTTCGTCTACGGCTTCATCCTGTGGACGGTCTATCTGTCCTTCACCAACTCCAAGACCTTCCCGTCCTACGAGCTTACCGGCGCGGGCGCCTATCAAAAGCTGTGGCGCTGGACCTTCGAGAACGACCCGCCGTCGGGCTGGTACACATCCATCACCAATATGGGCATATTCGGCTTTCTCTACATCAGCATCTGCCTGGCGATCGGCCTTTGCCTGGCCATCCTTCTCGACCAGAAAATTCGCGGCGAAGGCGTGCTGCGCCCCATCTATCTCTATCCGATGGCGCTGTCCTTCATCGTCACCGGCGTGGCCTGGAAATGGTTCCTCGATCCCGGCCTCGGCCTTGAGCAGACGCTGCATGCGTGGGGCTGGACGAGCTTCCATTTCGACTGGATCAAGAACAAGGATTTCGTCATCTACACCGTGGTGATCGCCGGCGTCTGGCAGGCTTCCGGCTTCATCATGGCGATGTTTCTGGCCGGCCTGCGCGGCATCGACGGCGAGATCCTGAAGGCGGCGCAGATCGACGGCGCGACCACCTTCCAGCTTTATCGCCGCATCGTCATCCCGATGCTTCGGCCGGTATTCCTGTCCGCCTTCATCGTGCTGGCGCACCTGGCCATCAAATCCTACGACCTGGTCGTCGCGCTGACCAGCGGCGGTCCCGGCGGCTCCGCCTGGCTGCCGTCGAACTTCATGTACGAATATACGTTCAAGCGAAACCAAATGGCCGTGGGTTCGGCCAGCGCCATCATCATGCTGATGGCCATCGTGGCGATCATCGTACCCTATCTCTACTCGGAACTGCGGGAGAAGCCGCGATGAGCGCCGCTGCCGCCACCGACCGGCCAAAACCCTTGGGCATCAGCACAAGGACGCTAAACCGGATCGTCATCTACGGCTTGCTGGCGATCTTCGCCGTCTTCTATCTGATGCCGCTGTTCGTCATGCTGGTGACCTCGTTCAAGACCATGGACGAGATCCAGAACGGCACCATGCTGGCGCTGCCCAGGGAACCCACCATCGCGCCATGGGTGAAGGCCTGGGGCGGAACCTGCGTCGGCCTGACCTGCGCCGGCATCAAGGGCTATTTCTGGAACTCCATCAAGATGGTGGTTCCAGCCGTGCTGATTTCGACGTTTCTCGGCGCGTTGAACGGCTATGTGCTGACCAAATGGCGGTTCCGCGGCGCGACGCTGGTGTTCGGGCTGATGCTGTTCGCCTGCTTCATTCCGTTCCAGTCAGTATTGCTGCCGATGGCGACGATCCTCGGCACGTTGGGCCGCTTCGGCGCGACCCTGGACAACCTCACCGGTTTCCGCTTCGGCCTCGGCAATCCGACGGTAAACTTGGTGTTCGTCCACGTCGTCTACGGCCTCGGCTTTACCACCTTGTTCTTCCGCAATTACTACGAGGCATTTCCGACCGAACTGGTAAGGGCAGCACAAGTCGACGGCGCCGGCTTCTTCCAGATCTTCCGGCGCATCATGCTGCCGAACTCGCTGCCGATCTTCGTCGTCACCGTCATCTTCCAGTTCACCAACATCTGGAACGACTTCCTGTTCGCCTCGGCCTATGCCGGCACGGGAGACGCGATGCCGATGACGGTGGCTCTCAACAATGTCGTCAACACCTCGACCGGCGTGGTCGAATACAACGTCAACATGGCGGCGGCGATGATCGCGGCCCTGCCGACGCTCCTCGTCTATGTCGTCGCCGGCCGCTATTTCGTGCGCGGCCTGATGGCGGGCGCCGTCAAAGGATGATGCAATGGCATTTCTAGAAATCGATGGGTTGAAAAAACGGTTCGGCACGGTCGACATTCTCAAGGGGATCGACCTCGACCTCGACGAGGGCGGCTTCCTGGTGCTGGTCGGCCCTTCCGGCTGCGGCAAGTCCACTTTGCTCAACACCATTGCCGGGCTGGAGCCGATCACCCAGGGCGAAATCCGCGTCGACGGGCGCGCGATCAACGATCTGCATCCATCGAAGCGCGACATTGCCATGGTGTTCCAGAGCTACGCGCTCTACCCCAACATGACCGTCGCCGGGAACATCTCCTTCGGCATGGAAATGCGCGGCGTACCGGCGGCCGAGCGGCAGGCGGCCATCGACAAGGTCGCCAAGGTGCTGCAGATCGAGCACCTCCTGAAGCGCAAGCCGAGCCAGCTATCCGGCGGCCAGCGCCAGCGCGTCGCCATGGGCCGGGCGCTGGTGCGCGACCCGAAACTGTTCCTGTTCGATGAACCGCTATCGAATCTCGACGCCAAGCTGCGCGTCGACATGCGCGTCGAGATCAAGCGCCTGCATGCCAACACCGGCAAGACTATCGTCTACGTCACGCACGACCAGATCGAGGCGATGACGCTTGCCACCAAGATCGCGGTGATGCGCGAGGGCGAGGTGCAGCAGGTCGGCACGCCGGCGGAAATCTACAACAACCCGTTCAACCTTTTCGTCGCCGACTTCATGGGATCGCCGGCCATGAACCTCATTCCGGCAACGATCGAGACGAAGGACAACGCCCTGAACGTCGTGCTCGAAAGAGAGGGCGCGCCGATCCTGCTGCCCCTGGCGAAGGCGCCGGCCGGCCTTTCCGCCTTTCAGGGCAAGCCGATCATTTTCGGGATCAGGCCCGAGGCGCTGACCGACCCGGATGGGGCCGAGCGCAACGCCTCGACCATCGCCACCGCCGATTGCCATATCGAAGTGATCGAGCCCGCCGGTTCCGACACCTTCGCCATCACCAATCTGGGCGGCAAGGCCGTGGTCGCCAGGCTTCGCGCCGACGCCAACATCCGCTCCGGTGCCGACGCGCCGCTGGCCTTCAACCTGTCGAAGGCGGTGTTCTTCGATCCGGCGACGCAGCGGCGCATCGCCTGACGCATCGCAGTCTTCCGCAAGAGCCGCCGGCCGTCAGTGATAGCCGATGTCGTGGCGTACCTTGCCTCGGAACACCCAGTACGACCAGCCGGAATAGACGAGGATGATCGGAAGCAGGAAGAGCGTGCCGACCAGCAGGAAGGCCTGCGTCGAAGGCGACGACGCCGCTTCCCACAGCGTGAAGGTGTGCGGGACGATGAACGGCCACAGGCTGACCGCGATGCCCAGATAAGACAGCGTAAATAGAATGACCGCGCCGATGAACGGCCCGGCATGCGAGTTGCCCCAAAGCGACCGCCACGTCAGGAAAGCCGTCAGCAGGGTAAGGAGCGGGATCGGCGCCAGGATCAGGACATTCGGCCAGGAGAACCAGCGCTCGGCAATCTCGGCGCTGACCAGCGGCGTCCACAGGCTGACGATGCCGACACCGGCCAGAACGCCAAGCAGGCTGAAGCGGCCATGCTTGCGGGCGCGTTTTTGGATATCGCCTTCCGTCTTGAGGACGAGCCAGCCCGCGCCCAGAAGCGCATAGCCGAAGACAAGTGCTACGCCCGTCAGCAGCGCGAACGGCGTGAAGAAATCGAGCGAACTGCCGACGAACTCGCGCCCCTCGATCTTGAAGCCCTGAATATAGGAGCCGAGCATCACGCCCTGCGCGAAGGCAGCGACAGCCGATCCATAGCAGAAGCCATGATCCCAGAACGTCTTGTGCTCGACGTCGCGGAACCTGAACTCGAAGGCCACGCCCCGGAAAACCAGGGCCAAAAGCATGACCAGAATCGGGAAATAAAGAGCGGGAACGATGATCGCAAAGGCAAGCGGGAAAGCCGCCAGCAGCGCCAGGCCGCCAAGCACCAGCCATGTTTCGTTGCCGTCCCAGATCGGCGCGATCGAATTCATGACCAGGTTGCGGGACTGCAGATCGGGTTCGAACCCGTAGAGAATTCCGACGCCCAGATCAAAGCCGTCGAGCAGCACGTAGAAGAAGATGCCGGCGGCAAGGATCATCGCCCAGATCGGGACAAAGCTCAGCATGGTGTCCATCATGCTTCTCCCTTCGAGTGCAGTTCGACCGTGATCGGCTGGCTTGGTCGGCCACCCTCGATCAGCGGCTCGTCGTCGTCTGCGTCATCGGGCGAGGCATCGTGCGGTCCCTTGCGGATGATACGGAGCATGATGAATGCGCCTGCCGGGAAAATGATGAGATAGACAGCCATGTAGAAAAGCAGCGAGGTGAGGACGTTCCACCCCGTCAACGAAGGCGAGACGGCGTCGGCGGTCCGCATCAGCCCATAGACGACCCAGGGCTGGCGCCCAACCTCGGTGGTCGTCCATCCGGCAAGGACGGCGATGAAGCCCATCGGCCCCATGAACAGGCAGGCGCGGAGGAAGTTCGGACTTTCGAACAACCGCCCCCGCCAGCGCAGCCACCAACTGGAAACCACCAGCGCCAGCATCAAAAGGCCGATGCCGACCATGGCGCGAAAGGCAAAAAACGGCAGCGCGACCGGCGGCCGCTGGTCGGCTGGAAAATCCTTGAGGCCCCGGACCGTGCCGTCCAGGCTGTGTGTCAGGATCAGGCTGCCGAGCTTGGGAATCTCGACGGTGAAGCGGTTGGCTTCCGCCGTATCGCTGGGAATGGTGAAAAGCACGAGCGGCATCCCGCTCTGGGTTTCCCAAAGCGCTTCCATGGCGGCGACCTTGGCCGGCTGGTGCTCGAGCGTATTGAGGCCATGCTGGTCGCCGATGAAAATCTGCATCGGCACCAGGATCGTCAGCAACCACAGTGTGACCGATAGCATCGTGCGGGCTTCTGCGACGGCTTTTTGCCTGCGCAGCAGATAGGCCCCGACCGCGATCACGACAAAACCGGTGGTGATGTAGAAGCCGACGACCGTATGGGCGAAACGGTAGGGGAAGGACGGGTTGAAGACGATTGCAAACCAGTCGGTCGGAAAGAAGCGGCCGTCGACGATCTTGTAGCCGGCCGGCGTCTGCATCCAGCTATTGGCGGCGAGAATCCAGAACGAGGACAACAGCGTGCCGAACGCCACCATCAGGGCTGCGAAGAAATGCGCCCAGGCCGGCACCAGCTTGCGCCCGAACAACAGCACGCCGAGGAACGCCGCTTCCAGGAAAAACGCGGTCAGCCCCTCATAGGCGAACAGGGGCGCCAGCACGTTGGCGGTCACGTCGGAATACCGGCTCCAGTTGGTGCCGAACTGGAAGGGCATGATGATGCCGGAGACGACGCCGATGCCGAAGGCGACCGAGAAAACCTTGATCCAGAATGTAGAAATCCGGAAATAGATGTCCTTGCCGGTGAAGAAATGCATGCCCTCCAGCAGCGCGATGAAGGAGGCCAGGCCGACAGTCAGCGCCGGCATCAATATGTGCCAGCCGATCAGCCAGGCAAATTGCAGCCGGGAAAGGAAAAGTGGATCGAGTTCCATCGCGGTTATCCTGTTCCCGAACGCGACGCTCGACGGTAGTGCCGCGCGTCGACAGTGTGTCACAAGCAGGGCATCCCGTCACTGCCGAAGCAATGCACCATTGCGTGCATGGGACCGTCTGCCGCAGCGCAAGGCTATGCGCGTTCGAAAACAACGTTGTTGACAAAGAACAACTTCAGATGACGTCTGTTCCACACACCCACATCTTCAGCGGACAATATCACGCCATGACGAAAGCTCTTTCCGGTTGTCCGGCGGTCCCAGCCGAACTGGCGCGCGGCGGGACGGTGTGAATGCGGGCGCTGGCCAATTTTCCCGCCGATGCGGCACGGCGCATTCGCGGCGTGTTCTGCGATATCGACGATACGATCACGACCGACGGACGCCTGACCGGCGATGCCTATCGGGCACTGGAGCGCCTGCATGAAGCGGGCCTCGCGGTTGCGCCGATCACCGGTCGACCGGCCGGCTGGTGCGACATGATCGCCCGCTTCTGGCCGGTAAGCGGCGTGGTCGGCGAAAACGGCGCGTTTTATTTCGCCTATGACGAGGTGACGCGAAAGATGGTCCGCGTCTTTGCCGCCGGCGATGCCGAGCGCGCCGACAACCGGCGCAAGCTTGCCGCCATCGAAGCGCGCATCCTGAGAGAGGTGCCGGGCACCGCCGTGTCCGCCGACCAGGCCTACCGCGAGGCCGACCTGGCGATCGACTTTCGCGAGGACGTTCCCGAACTGTCGGCAAGCGCCGTTCAGCGCATCAAGCGCATTTTCGAGGAAGAGGGCGCGGTCGCGAAAATATCGTCCATTCATGTCAATGGCTGGTTCGGCCACTACGACAAGTTGTCGATGACGCGCCGCTTTGCCACGGAGCGGCTGGGCGTCGATCTGGATGCAGCGAAGGACGTCTTTGTCTTTGTCGGCGACAGCCCCAACGACGCGCCCATGTTCGGCTTTTTCCCGAACTCCTGCGGGGTCGCCAATGTCCGCGATTTTTCCGGCCGCATCGAGGCCGAACCGGCTTTCGTCGCCGGCAAGCGGGGCGGCGCCGGCTTTGTCGAGATCGTCGACATGATCCTCGCGCATCGAACTGCGGCCGGGTCCTTGCCGACCGACCTCGCAGGGGCCTGACAGGCTTCGAGCCCGACCGGAACCATCCGGAAAATCCCCTTCCCTGCCCGGTTTGCCGGCGCGCCAGGCCGTGCGCCGGGCATTCTTGTTCGGTGCTTTGGTAATTTCGTTTGACACTCGTTACAATTTCGAAATAATCAAAACGAACTTCGCTATCGACAATTGCGATGGAATACGAAATTCGGGGGAGCGCTACCAGCCTATCTGCCAGTCTGTTTTGGCCCGTGTTCACGCCGACGGTACGCGAGTATGCTGACCGTTTGGCGGAACTGGTCCAGCGGCGAAAGGCAAATGGTGCGAGGGCGTCGACGACGCCGCGGAGCAGATAGCCTGGGAGGAGGCCTTATGCTGGAATTGAGAAACGTGACGAAGGTGGTGGGCGCGGCGGAGCATATCCGCAACGTGTCGCTGACCTTGCAGCACAGTTCGCTCAATGTCCTGCTTGGGCCGACGCTTTCGGGCAAGACCAGCCTGATGCGCCTGATGGCCGGTCTCGACGCGCCGAGTTCCGGCTCGGTCTGGTTCGATGGCCGCGATGTCACCGGCATGGCCGTGCAGAAGCGCAAAATCGCCATGGTCTACCAGCAATTCATCAACTACCCGGCAATGACCGTTTATGAAAACATCGCCTCGCCGCTGCGCGTGGCGGGCGCGGACAAGGCGACGATAGAAAAAGAGGTGCGCACTGCCGCAGCCTTGCTGAAGCTGACGCCCTATCTCGATCGCTTGCCGCTCAATTTGTCGGGCGGGCAGCAGCAGCGCACGGCACTGGCGCGCGCCATCGTCAAAAAAGCCAGCCTCGTGCTGCTGGACGAACCGCTGGCCAATCTGGACTACAAGCTGCGCGAGGAACTGCGCGAGGAACTGCCCAAGATTTTCGCCGCGTCCGGCACCATCTTCGTCTATGCGACGACAGAGCCGCACGAGGCGCTGCTGCTCGGCGGCAATACCGCGACGCTCAGCCAAGGCCGCATCACCCAGTTCGGCCCGACCGTCGAGGTCTTCCGCAAGCCCGTCGACCTGGTAACGGCAAGGACGTTTTCGGACCCGCCGCTCAACACCATCGTTCTGGCCAAGAAGGGCGATCACTTCCTGCTCGACGGCGGCGTCAACCTGCCGGTGCCGGCCGGCTTAACCGGCATCGCCGACGCCAGCTACACGATCGGCTTCCAGCCGCATCACCTTTCGCTGGAACGGCCGAGCGCCAACGCCGTACCGGTTCGCGCCAAGGTTTCGATCACCGAAATCACCGGTTCTGAAAGTTTCGTCCATCTCGATTTCGCCGATGTGCGCTGGGTCATGCTGGCGCACGGCATCCACACTTTCATGCCGGACGAAATGGTGGAGGTGTTCATCGATCCGCGCCACATCATGGTCTTCGATGCCGCCGGCCAAGCCGTTGCGGCACAGAAACTTGCGGCCTGAGGGAGAGACATGGCACGCATCGACGTCAACCATATCCGCCATTCCTACCTGGCCAATCCGCAAAAGGACGCCGACTTTGCGCTGCGCGAGGTCCATCACACGTTCGAGAATGGCGGCGCCTATGCGCTGCTTGGCCCTTCCGGCTGCGGCAAGACCACCCTGCTCAACATCATTTCAGGCTTGCTTCGCCCCTCGCATGGCCAGTTGCTGTTCGACGGCAGGGACGTGACCAATCTGTCGACGCAGGAACGCAACATCGCCCAGGTGTTCCAGTTCCCCGTCGTCTACGACACCATGACCGTCTACGACAATCTGGCCTTCCCGCTGCGCAACCGCGGCGTGCCGGAAGCCGACGTCGACCGCAAGGTGCGCGAGACACTCGACATGATCGACCTTGCCGACTGGGCGAAGCGAAAGGCGCGCGGCCTGACGGCAGACCAGAAGCAAAAGATTTCGCTTGGCCGCGGGCTGGTCCGCTCGGATGTCAACGCCATCCTGTTCGACGAGCCGCTGACCGTCATCGATCCGCATATGAAATGGGTGCTGCGCTCGCAACTGAAGCAGCTTCACCGCCGCTTCGGCTACACCATGGTCTATGTCACGCACGACCAGACGGAGGCGTTGACCTTCGCCGATCAGGTGGTGGTGATGTATGACGGCGGCATCGTCCAGATCGGCACGCCGGCGGAACTGTTCGAGAGGCCGAAACATACCTTCGTCGGCTATTTCATCGGCTCGCCGGGCATGAACGTCATGCCCGTCACGGTTGACGGCAAGACGGCGCATCTCGGTTCGCAACGCATTGCACTGCCTGGCGCGCCGAAGGCGGCGGCCGGTACGATAGAGCTTGGCGTGCGTCCCGAATATGTAAGGCTGGGCAAAGAGGGCATGGCGGTCAGCATCGCCAAGGTCGAGGATGTCGGTCGCCACAAGGTGGTGCGGGCCAATCTGGAAGGCCGTGAAATAGCGGCGATCGTCAGTGAGGACACAGACATTCCGGCCGATCCGAAGGTGCGCTTCGATCCTGCCGGCATCAACATCTATGCCGACTCCTGGCGCGTCGAGATGGGAGCCTGACATGGATAAGACCTTGAACAACAAGGCCTGGTTCCTGGTACTGCCGGTGCTGGTGCTGGTCGCTTTCACCGCCGTGATCCCACTGATGACGGTGGTCAATTATTCGGTGCAGGACACGTTCGGCCGCAACCAGTTTTTCTGGGCCGGCCTCGAATGGTTTCAGGAATTGCTTGGCTCCGACCGCTTCTGGCAGGCGATGGTGCGCAATCTGATCTTTTCCTTCATCATCCTGGCCATCGAGGTGCCGCTTGGCATCTTCGTGGCGCTCAACATGCCGAAAAAGGGCTGGGGCGTGCCGGTATGCCTGGTCGCCATGGCGCTGCCGCTTCTGGTTCCGTGGAACGTCGTCGGCACCATCTGGCAGGTGTTCGGGCGCAACGACATCGGCCTGTTCGGCTATACAATCAACGCGATCGGCATCGACTACAATTACGTGCAGGACCCGTTCGACGCCTGGGTGACGGTCATCATCATGGACGTGTGGCACTGGACCAGCCTTGTGGTGCTGCTCTGCTACGCCGGACTGGTCTCCATTCCGGACGCCTTCTACCAGGCCGCCAAGATCGACGGCGCCTCGCGCTGGGCGGTGTTCCGCTACATCCAGTTGCCGAAGATGAACCGCGTGCTGCTGATCGCCGTGCTGCTGCGCTTCATGGACAGTTTCATGATTTACACCGAGCCGTTCGTCGTCACCGGCGGCGGCCCCGGCAATTCGACGACCTTCCTGTCCATCGATCTGGTCAAGATGGCGCTTGGCGAGTTCAATCTGGGGGAAGCGGCGGCGATGTCGCTGGTCTACTTCCTCATCATCCTGCTTCTGTCGTGGGTGTTCTACACCGTCATGACCAACTACGACGCGGAGCGCTGAGATGGGCGGCGGCAACGAACGAACCGAACAGGCAGTCGCGCCCGGCCAGGCCGCTGTCTTGCCGAGCGAGCTTTCGCGGGATGCGCTGGCGCGCCGCATGCACCGGCGCGGCGAGGAATCGCGCTGGTGGTGGGTCATCCCCACGCTCTACATCGTCTTCCTGCTGGTGCCGATCTACTGGCTCGTCAATATGAGCTTCAAGACCAACAGCGAGATCGTCAATTCGCTGACGCTCTACCCGCACGAACCGACGCTGCGCCACTACAAGATCATCTTCACCGACCGGTCGTGGTATTCCGGCTACATCAATTCGATCATCTACGTGGTCATGAACATGGTGATCTCGGTCGCTGTCGCTCTGCCGGCGGCCTACGCCTTTTCGCGCTACCGCTTCCTTGGCGACAAGCACCTGTTCTTCTGGCTCCTGACCAACCGGATGGCGCCGCCGGCGGTGTTCGCGCTGCCGTTCTTCCAGCTCTATTCCGCCTTCGGCCTCATCGATACGCATATTGCGGTGGCGCTGGCGCACTGCCTGTTCAACGTGCCGCTGGCGGTGTGGATTCTCGAAGGCTTCATGTCCGGCGTGCCGAAGGAGATCGACGAAACCGCCTATATCGACGGCTACTCCTTCCCGCGTTTCTTCGTGAAGATCTTCATACCGCTGATCGCGAGCGGCATCGGCGTCGCCTGCTTCTTCTGCTTCATGTTCTCCTGGGTGGAGCTTTTGATCGCCCGCACGCTGACGACGACCGACGCCAAGCCGATCGCCGCCATTATGACGCGCACCGTGTCGGCATCCGGCATGGATTGGGGCCTGCTTGCCGCCGCCGGCGTCTTGACGCTGATCCCCGGCGCGCTCGTCATCTGGTTCGTGCGCAACTACATCGCCAAGGGCTTCGCCCTGGGGAGGGTATGAGGTGAATTTTGACCTCTCCTGGATGGCATGGACGTGGCCGACGACGGCCTTCTTCATCGTCATCGCGCTGCTTTTGGCTGGCATGGGCGCGTGGGAATACGCCTCGCCCGGCGGCAATCCGCGTGTCGGCATCCTGCGCTTCGAGACGACGCGCGGCGACCGCCTTTTCGTTTCGCTGCTTGGCAGCGCCTTCATCCATCTCGCTTGGCTCGGTCTGGTCGGACCGAACCTGTGGTGGGCTCTCGCTCTCTCCGTAGTCTATGCCATCGGGGTATTCCGCTACGTATAGAGGGGAAACTCGTTGGAGCGGCGGCACCGCGCCGGCGCTCTGAAACGCACTCGAAACTGAACAGTGGAGGACATAATGCGACGGCAATTCTTAAGCTCGACAACCGCGCTTATCCTGTTGGTGTGCGCTGGCAACGCCTATGCCGGCATGGATGAGGCAAAGACTTTCCTCGACAAGGAGATCGGCGACCTTTCGACGCTCGATCGCGCCGGGCAGGAAAAGGAAATGCAATGGTTCATCGACGCCGCCAAGCCTTTCCAGGGCATGGACATCAAGGTGGTGTCGGAAACGCTGACCACGCACGAATATGAATCGAAGGTGCTGGCGCCGGCCTTCACGGCCATCACCGGCATCAAGGTCACGCACGATCTTCTGCAGGAAGGCGACGTAGTCGAGAAAATCCAGACCCAGATGCAGACCGGCCAGAACCTTTACGACGGCTGGGTCAACGATTCCGACCTGATCGGCACGCATTGGCGCTATCAGCAGGTGCGAAACCTGACCGACTTCATGGCCAATGAAGGCAAGGACGTCACCAACCCCGGCCTCGACCTGGCCGACTTCATCGGAACCTCGTTCACGACCGCCCCGGACAAGAAGCTCTACCAGCTTCCCGACCAGCAGTTCGCGAACCTCTACTGGTTCCGATACGATTGGTTCAACGACGAGAAGAACAAGGCCGACTTCAAGGCCAAGTACGGCTACGATCTCGGCGTGCCGGTCAACTGGTCGGCCTATGAGGATATCGCCGAATTCTTCACCGGCCGCGAGATAGACGGCAAGAAAGTCTATGGCCACATGGACTACGGCAAGAAGGACCCGTCGCTGGGCTGGCGCTTCACGGATGCCTGGCTGTCGATGGCAGGCAATGGCGACAAGGGCCTGCCCAACGGCCTGCCGGTCGACGAATGGGGCATCAAGGTCAACGCCCAGTCGCAGCCCGTCGGCTCCTGCGTGGCGCGTGGCGGCGATACCAACGGTCCGGCCGCCGTCTACTCGATCCAGAAATATCTCGACTGGATGAAGGCCTACGCACCGCCGACGGCGCAGGGCATGAACTTCTCGGAATCGGGACCGGTGCCGTCGCAGGGCGAAGTCGCCCAGCAGATGTTCACCTACACCGCCTTTACGGCTGATTTCGTGAAGCCCGGCCTGCCGGTGGTGAATGAGGATGGTACTCCGAAGTGGCGTTTCGCGCCATCGCCGCATGGCGTCTACTGGAAGGAGGGCATGAAACTGGGCTATCAGGACGTCGGTTCCTGGACGTTGATGAAGTCGACGCCGGACGACCGCGCCAAGGCTGCATGGCTTTATGCGCAGTTCGTGACCTCGAAGACGGTGGATGTGAAGAAAAGCCATGTCGGCCTGACCCTCATCCGCCAATCCAGCATCGATCATGAGAGCTTCACGGAACGCGCGCCGAAGCTCGGCGGGCTCATCGAGTTCTACCGTTCGCCGGCCCGCGTGCAGTGGTCGCCGACCGGAACGAACATCCCGGACTATCCGAAGCTGGCCCAGCTTTGGTGGCAGGCGGTCGGCGATGCTTCTTCCGGCGCCAAGACGGCGCAGGAAGCCATGGACTCGCTCTGCGCCGAACAGGAAAAGGTCATGGCCCGCATCGAGAAGTCGGGCGTCCAGGGCGATATCGGTCCGAAGCTGGCTGAAGAGCACGATCTGGCCTACTGGAATGCCGACGCGGTCAAGAACGGCAATCTGGCGCCGCAGCTCAAGATCGAGAACGAGAAGGAAAAGCCGATCACCGTCGACTATGACGAACTGGTGAAGAGCTGGCAGAAGTAATCTGCCCGCACACTTTGCGTCGACAGGAAAAGGGGAGGCCGCGAACGTGGCCTCCCCTTTTTCTGGAGCGCGGGGTGGAAACCACCCTGCAAGCAGGCCAAGGCGTCTTGAGCCCTCAGGCGCGGTGGTTTATAGGCAACAGATGAAATCGGATCAGCGAACCAAACTCGACGCCCTCTCCAAGCGCCTGCGCGACGAGCAGAAAGGCTTGCTGATCGCCGCCGCGCAGTCGGCGGGCCTGCCAAGCCAGAGCACGCTTCAGCGCGTCGCCCAGCTGGAATTGAACATCTCGGCAATCGAGAACACGCTGGCCGACGAGGCTAGCTGACCGGGCTGGCGCGGCCGCGGCCGCGCCTTTCGTTCCTGGAACGGCGCGTTGCGCCCAGCCTTGCCGTCCCGCAAGGCGGTTCAGGAAAGGATCTGGGGTTCCTGCCGCAACCCGGTCGCAACCACCGAAACGCGGAACTTGCCTTCGAGCGACTTGTCGAAGATGGCGCCGACGATGATGTCGGCATCGGCATCCACTTCCTCGCGGATGCGGGTGGCGGCCTCGTCCACCTCGAACAGCGTCATGTCCAGGCCGCCCGATATCGAGACGAGCACGCCCTTGGCGCCCATCATCGAGGCCTCGTCCAGCAGCGGATTGGCGATCGCCGCCTCGGCGGCCTGCTTGGCCCGCCCCTCGCCCGTGGCCTCGCCGGTGCCCATCATGGCGCGGCCCATGTCGCGCATCACCGACTTCACGTCGGCGAAATCGAGATTGATAAGCCCTTCCTTGACGATGAGGTCGGTAATGCAGCCGACGCCCGCATAGAGGACGTTGTCGGCCATGGCGAAAGCATCGGCGAATGTCGTCTTGGAGTCGGCGATCCTGAACAGGTTCTGGTTGGGGATGACGATGACGGTATCGACGCTTTCGCGCAGCCGCTCGATGCCCAGCTCGGCCGACTGCATGCGCCGCTTGCCTTCGAAGGCGAACGGCTTGGTGACGATGGCCACCGTCAATATGCCCGCTTCCCGCGCGGCCTTGGCGATCACCGGGGCGGCTCCGGTGCCGGTGCCGCCGCCCATGCCTGCGGTCACGAAGCACATGTGGGTGCCCGACAGATGATCCATGATCTCGTCGATCGATTCCAGCGCCGCCGCCTGCCCTACCTCCGGCAGGGACCCCGCGCCAAGACCCTCGGTCACATGCACGCCTAACTGGATGAGCCGCGTCGCCTTGGACATGGTAAGCGCCTGCGCGTCCGTATTGGCGACGATGAACTCCGCGCCTTGCAGGTCCTTGGCGATCATGTTGTTGACCGCATTGCCGCCACCGCCGCCCACTCCGATCACGGAAATCTTGGGCCGCATCTCGGAAATCTCCGGTCTGGGCTTGGTGTTCATGACTGGAAATCCCCTTGAGAAACCGGCGCCAGGCCAAAGGCGTTTCTCGCCCGGCTGGATCGCAGGCGTGCGAATCGCATCGGCACAGCTTTGGCGCAAGGAATCAGAGGGCGCACCGTCGTGCAAGTGCGAAGTACTTTTCGCCGCCGCCCGCCGGCCCTTTCTATGGGTCAGTGGGTCTTGCCGGTCACTCGACCACGCCGGTGTATTTGTCTTCGAGCAGTATCTCGACTGAAAAGCGGCTCCCGCTTTTCGGGATCATGCGTCAGTCGAATACATGCGCCGTGCCGGTCACGCTGATCCGCACGATCTCGCCCACCGACGGCGCCTCCATGCCGGGCTTGCGCAGGATGAGCGGCGTATTGCCGATGGCGGCGGCGTCCGGCGGCTCGGGGCTGTTCATCAGGCGCACCGCCACCATGCAGTTCGGCCCGCCGAATTCGAGGGCAGTCACCTCGCCGAACAGCATGTCCGGCGTACCCGACATGCCTTCGCGCGACGTTCGCTTCAACATCAGTTGCTCGGGCCGCAGCATGATGCGGGCATTTTCGCGCGTTTCCCGGATGTCCACTGCGATGCGGCCAAGCGTGCATTGGGCAAAGCCGCCGGAAAGGCCGGCAGGCAGGATGATGGCATCGCCAAGGAATTCGGCGACCATCCGGTTCCGGGGCCTCAGATACAGGTCGCGCGGGCTGCCCACTTGCGAGAACTTGCCGTCCCGCATGACGGCAACCTGGTCGGCGAAAGACAGCGCTTCGGCCTGATCGTGCGTCACCAGGATGGTGGCGATGCCGGCCGCTTCCAGCAATTCGGCAACCACCTTGCGCATCGAAACCCGAAGGCCGGTATCGAGCGCCGAAAACGGCTCGTCGAGCAGCATCAGGCGCGGCTTGCAGGCCATGGCGCGCGCCAGCGCCACGCGCTGCTGCTGGCCGCCGGAAAGCTCATGCGGCCGCCGCTTCAGGATCGCCTTGTCCAGCCCGACAATGTAGGCAAGTTCGCGAATGCGGGCATCGCGGCCGGCCTCGCGCCGACGCATGCCGAAACCGATATTGTCGGCAATGGTCAGATGCGGAAACAGCGCGCCGTCCTGCGCCACCAGCCCGATGCCACGCAAATGCGCCGGCACGGCGGCTCCGTTTTCCGCCAGCACTTCGCCGTCCAGCACGATGCGCCCTTCATCGGGGGCTTCGAACCCCGCGATCAGCCGCAGCAAGGTCGTCTTGCCGCAGCCGGACGGCCCGACGATTGCGGTGCGGCTGCCGGCTGCAACGCCAAGCTCGATGCCGGCAAGGGCCTCGACCGGCCCGTAGCGCTTGTGAATGGCGTGGAATTCTAGAAAGCTCATCGTCCGGCCATCCGCTTCGATTGGACGTAAAGCAGCCATGTCAGCGGCATGGATGCAGCCACCATGATCGCCGCGTAGGGCGCGGCGGCGGCATAGTCGATCTCGCCGCTATAGGCCCAGAACGCCAGCGCCAGCGTGCGGGTGCCATTGGGCGCCAGCATCTGCGTGGCCGTCAACTCGTTCATGATGCCGAGCGCCACCAGCGCCATGCCGGCGGCCGCGCCCGGCGCCGAAAGCCGGATCGTGGTCGACCACAGGGCATTGAGCGGGCCGCGGCCGAGATTGGCCGCCGCGCGCTCCAGTTCTATCGGTGCCTGCGCGATCGATGCGCGCAGCGAAATCAGCGCGCGCGGCAGGAACATCAGCGCATAGGCAACGACGATGGTGAACAGTGTCTGGTAGAGCGGCAGCGCGACGCGCACCGTGATCGTCACCAGCGCCAGCGCGATGACGACGCCCGGAAGCGAGCCGACGATATAATTGCACCCTTCCAGCACGCGCTGCAGCGGTCCCGGCGCGCGGATCGACAGCCACGCCATCGGAATGGCGGCGACGGTGGCCAAAAGGCCGCCCGCGACGGCCAGGAAAAGCGTCTGGCCGAGCGCCAGGCCGATCTCGTCGATGCGCCACACCTCGACGCCCCCGGCCACCAGCCATCGCCCGATCGTCATGAACGGCACGCCCAGCGACATAACCGCAACCCCTGCCATCAAAAGCAGGCAAGGCAGGGACGCCCGCCCGAGCCTTGTGCGTGGAAGCAACCGTGCCGCGCCCGAGCCGACGCGGGCATACCGTTCCTCGCCGCGCACCAGCACCTCGATCGCCAGAAGCACGAGGCAGCACGTCACCAGCACGCCGGCCAGCATATTGGCTGCCGGCCCGTTGAAGGTCGACTGGAACTGGTCGACGATGGCCGTCGTGAACGTATCGAAGCGGATGAACACGAACAGACCATACTCGGCCAGAAGATGCAGGCCAACCAGCAGCGAACCGCCGCAGATGGCAAGCCGAAGCTGCGGCAGCACCACACGCAGGAACACGCGCCACGGCGCCTGGCCGAGTGCGGCGGCGGCATCCTCCAGCGCCGGGTCGAGCCGGCGCAGCGAGGCTGATATCGGTAGATAGAGGAAGGGGAAATAGGCGATCACCGAAATGAGCACGCCGGCTCCCAGTCCGTGCAGGCCGGGCACCAGCGTGACCCACGCATAGGAATGAACGAAGGCCGGAACCGCCAGCGGCGCGACCGACAGCCATGCCCACCAGCGAGCGCCGGGCAGGTCGCTGCGCTCGGTCAGCCACGCCAGCGCCACCGACAGCACGATGCAGATCGGCACGGTAAGGGCGGTGAGCAAGATGGTGTTGACCAGAAGTTCGCCGACGCGTGGCCGGAACACCAGCGCGGATACCGTCTCCCATCCGCTCTGGACTGCGACGACGATCACGAAGCCAAGCGGCAGCAGCGTAAAGACGGAAACGCCGACGGCAATAAGCGTGATCCACGACAGCTTCAGCCCACGGCCGGAGCGCATCGGAAACCCGGCGGCCAGCACGGCTCCATCCGCCTGATCGGGCGCTTGATCGAGCGCTGGCCGCATCAGGCGAAACGCACCGTGCGCAAGGCTGTCCTTGGGCCGAAAGGCTGGCTTGTTGTCATCGGCGAATGCCATTTCGAAACGCTAACGCGTGTCGCGATCAATCAGAATCGCCCGACACGTCAGCTCTTTGATTTTCGCATGTCTTTGTCCCGAAACCGGTGCCCACTTTCGAGAGACATGTTTTAAGGCTCCCGCGGACAATGCCCGCGGGAGCCTGGATGGTTGCTCTTTTAGGACGAACCGCGGCTAAAGCAAGCCGGCGGCCGTCATCAGATCGGAGACCTTCTTCGAGTTCAGCTTCGACGGTTCGACCTTGGGAGCCTGCAGGTCGGCAAGCGGGACTAGCTTCGGATTGGACTCCGCGCCGTTGCCGACCGCATACTCATAAGACGTTCCGTTCTTCAGGATATCCTGGCCGCCCTTGCCGGCGATCCACTTGACGAAGGCCTGCGCCTCCTTCGGATGCTTGCTGGAAGCCAGCACGCCGCCGCCGGAAATCGAGACGAACGCGCCCGGATCCTCGTTCTTGAAATAGTGCAGTTCGACGTTCTTGCTGTTTTCGCCGGTCTTGGCCTGATCGCCGAACCAGTAATAGTGATAGATGACGCCGCCATCGATCTCGCCGGCATTGACCGCCTTCATCACCGTGCCGTTACCCTTGTAGGCGGTGAAATTCTCCTTCATCGCCTTCAGCCAGTCGACCGTGGCCTGTTCGCCCTTGAGTTCAAGCAGGGCGCTGACGATGGCCTGGAAATCCGCGCCGGAAGGCGAGGCCGCCCAGCGGCCTTTCCAGTCCGGATTGGCGAGGTCGAGCAGCGACTTTGGCAGCTGGTCGGCGGTCAACTTGGTCTTGTTGTAGGCAAACACGGTGCTGCGGGCGGCGATGCCGGTCCACGCGCCGGTGGCCGGGCGGAACTGCTCCGGAACTAGCGCCAGCGTGTCGGCCTCTAGCGGCGCGAACAGGCCGGCACTTTCGACCAGCACCATGGCCGGCGAGTTTTCGGTCAGGAACACGTCGGCGGGCGACGAAGCGCCTTCGGCGACGATCTGGTTGGAGAATTCGCTGTCGCCGCCATTGCGCAGCGTGACCGCGATGCCGGTTTCCTTGGTGAAGCCCTCGGCCCATTCCTTGGCCAGGCTATCATGCTGGGCATTATAGACCACGATGCCATCGTCCTGCGCGAGCGCTGGGAAGGCAGCGAGCCCGGCAAGAACGGCAGCGCCGGCCATGGCGGAAAGAATGGACTTCATGGGTTTCTCCAGAACATTGGGAAGGATGCCGTCGCACCTATAAATACATGAACTATTTAGTCAAGATTATTAGGAGCTTGGTTGGCCGCCTGCTCATCCCGGCGAACTTGCCGTGGAACTGACGCGATAGACTCTGCTGACGGCTGCTGCCATGTCGCGCAATCATCGGCGCTTTCCCGCAAAACGCCGGGCTGCCGTCCCGAAATGCAAGAAAAAACAGCGTCATGCGCGCGAACGGAATGCGTTCCAAGCGCGCCGCACGGTTTCGCGGTGCGATCCGATCAACTTTTCTGACTGTTTCAGGCCGCGCCTTTCCTGTAGAAGGCGCGCTCCGTTGGTCACGACGATTTGAACGGAGCGCGTACAACCCCATATGAAGCGCGCACCGAACCAAGGGGCGGTCGGCCGAGGCTCCTCACCCGGAAAGACGACAATGCCGAAATTCAGATTTCACAAGCTTGCCGCCATTATTGTGCTCATCGTCTTCGCCGCGTGGATGGCGACGGGCGAATTCTCGTCGGTCGGCAGCGCCACCGTCGCTGAAAAGCCGAAGCCGGCGCAAGCCGAACAGCCCAAGGCTCCGCTTCGCACCGTTGCGGTAGTAGCGCCGCCGCGAAGCATGCACGCACGCGCCATCCGCATTTCAGGCCTGACGGAAGCCGACAAGCGCGCGGTGCTGGCGACACGGGCCGCCGGCGTCATCGCCAAGCTGCCGGTCAGGCAGGGGCAGCGCGTCAAGGCGGGCGATCTGATCCTTATGCTCGATGCCGAGGACAAGATTTCCGCCGTGGACAACGCCAAGCAATTGCTCGTGCAGCGGCAGGCCGAACTGGGTGCCGCCGAGCGGCTGGCGAAGTCGGGCAATCTGCCCAAGCTGCAACTCGATACCGCGCGCTCCAACCTGACTTCCGCCCAGTCCGAACTGCGCACGGCACAGGCCGAACTGGACCGCAACGAGGTGAAGGCTCCGTTCGACGGCATTGTCGACCGCGTGCCGGTCGAACTCGGCAGCGCCGTCATGCAGGGCGGCGAGGTCGCGACCGTCCTTGCGCTCGATCCGATCATAGCGCGGGGCGAGATCAGCGAACGCGATTTGCGTTTCATCAAGACCGGCGACAAGGCCGATGTGCGCCTCGTCAACGGCGAAACGGTCAAGGGTACGTTGCGCTATATCAGCCGCGATGCTTCGGCGGCGACCCGCACGTTCCGCGTCGAGATCGCCGTCCCGAACGCCGATGGTGCCATTCCCGCCGGCATGACCGCCGAAATCACGTTGAGGGCCGCCCCCACTGACGCCATCATGCTGCCCCGCTCGGTCGTGACGCTGAGCGGTGCGGGCGATCTCGGCATTCGCGCCGTCGACAAGGACGACAAGGTGGTGTTCTTCCCGATCGATCTCATCGACGACACGACCAAGGGCCTTGTGCTTGCCGGAATTCCGGCCGACGCCAGGGTCATCGTCGCCGGGCAGGAACTGGTGACGG
Source organism: Mesorhizobium sp. A623 (assembly GCF_054489405.1). Lineage (NCBI taxonomy): Bacteria > Pseudomonadati > Pseudomonadota > Alphaproteobacteria > Hyphomicrobiales > Phyllobacteriaceae > Mesorhizobium > Mesorhizobium sp. A623. The sequence continues at coordinate 7,153 of NZ_JBTMXB010000005.1, read as the reverse complement.
AGGGCGAGGTCGTCAAGCCGGTCGAGGCCGACCAGGAAACCATCAAGAAGCTTGTCGGCGAAGTGACTGCCGGGACTCAATAGTCATGGACATCGTCAAACTCGCGATCCGCAATTCGCGGCTCACCATCTCCGTCCTGCTGTTCCTCGTGATCGCGGGCGCGCTCGCCTATCAGTCGGTGCCGAAGGAAGCCGAGCCGGACGTGCCGATCCCGATGATGTATGTCAGCCTCATCTATCAGGGCATTTCGCCGGAAGATTCCGAGCGCCTGCTGCTTCGGCCGATGGAATCCAAGCTGAAGAACCTCAAGGGCCTGAAGGAGATGCGCTCCGCGGCGTTCCAGGGCGGCGGCTACGTGCTGGTCGAGTTCCAGCCTTCCGTCGACCTGGCGACGGCCCTGCAGGATACGCGCTCCAAGGTTTCGGACGCCAAGGCCGACCTGCCGCAGGCGGCCGAGGAGCCGACGGTCAGCGAGATTAACATCTCCGAATTTCCGGTACTGGTGGTGACGCTTTCGGGCCAGGTGCCCGAGCGCGCGCTGACGGCGGCGGCGCGCGAATTGCGCGACCGCATCGAGGAAGTGCCCGGCGTGCTGGAAGGCGCGCTGCAGGGCGCGCGCGACGATCTCGTCGAGGTCGTCATCGACCCGGTAAAGCTGTCTTCCTACGGCTTGCAACTCGACCAGATGATCCAGGGGGTGGCGGCTTCCAACGATCTCGTGGCTGCGGGCAATATGGAAGGCTCGCAGGGCAAATATGCCGTGAAAGTGCCGTCGCTGATCGAGACGCCGGAAGACGTCGCCAATCTTCCGATCGTGACCGGCCCGAATGCCGTGGTGCAGGCCAAGGACATCGCCACGATCCGCTCCACCTTCAAGGATGCCGAGACGACCACGCGGCTCGACGGCAAGCCGGCCATCGCCATCGAGGTCAAGAAGCGCATCGGCGCGAACCTGATCGACACGATCGCGCAGGTGAAGACGGTAGCCGACACGTTCGTGAAGACCATGCCGCAGGGCGTCGAGGTGACCTACACGCAAGACAAGTCGGTGTTCGTCAACCAGTTGCTCGGCGACCTCCAGAACCACGTCATGATCGCCGTGATCCTGGTGTTCATCGTCATTCTCTACGCGCTGTCGGGGCGCGCCTCGCTGCTGATCGGCCTTGCCATCCCGTCATCGTTCCTGATCGGCATCCTGGCGCTGACCATGATGGGCTACACCATCAACATGATCGTGCTGTTCAGCCTCATCCTGGCGGTCGGCATGCTGGTCGACGACGCCATCATCGTCACCGAATTTGCCGAGCGCCGCATGGGCGAGGGCATGGCGAAGGAAGAAGCCTTCGAACTGGCCGCCAAGCGCATGGCCGGCCCGGTGATCGCGGCCACGATGACACGCATCGCGGCGTTCTCGCCGCTGTTGTTCTGGCCGGGCATCATCGGCGACTTCATGAAATACCTGCCGATCACGCTGATCGTGACGCTCGCCGCCTCGATGCTCTATGCGCTGGTGTTCGCGCCGACGCTGGGCGCAATGTTCGCCAAGGCTCCGGCGCAGCACGAAAGCGACCACCGCGACGGCTGGTACATGGCGGTCGTCAAACAGGCGGTGCATTTCCCGAAGACGGTGCTGGTGCTGACCGTCGTGCTGCTTGTCGGCGTGCAGTTCTCCTATTCCAAGTACGGCGCCGGCGTAGAATTCTTCCCCAGCGTCGAGCCGGATTACGGCCTGCTCTATGTGCATGCGCGCGGCAACCTCTCGCTGGCCGAGATGGATGCGGCGACGAAGGAGGCGGAAAGCCGGCTGCTGGGCTGGCCGGGCGTCAAGTCGGTCTATACGCGCGTCGGCAAGACCCAGGGCGGCGGCGCGGATATCCCCGAGGATGTGGTCGGCGTCATCCAGTACGAGTTCGTCGACTGGCGCGAGCGCAAGCCGGCCAACCAGATTCTCGACGATCTGCGCAAGGTCATGGCCGGGCTTCCGGGCATCGACGTCGAGGTGCGGGTGCCGGACGCCGGTCCGCCGACCGGCAAGCCGATCCAGGTGCGGCTGTCCGCCGTCGATCCGGCCGGCCTGAACGACAGGGCGCGCGAGGTCGCGGCGCGCATCGCCAAGGTTCCGGGCGTCATCGATGTTTCCGACGGCCTGCCGCCGCCCGGCGTCGATTGGGCGCTCAATGTCGACCGCGCCAAGGCGGCGCAATACGGCATCAGCCCCAGTTCCGTCGGCACGGTGGTGCAACTGGTGACGACCGGCCTGAAGCTTTCCGAATACCGGCCAGCCGGTGCTGACGACGCCGTCGATATCCGGCTTCGCCTGCCGGAGGACCAGCGCACGCTGTCGACGCTGGACGAATTGCGCGTGCAGACCAGCCAGGGCGCGGTGCCGATCTCGAACTTCGTCGTGCGCAAGCCCGAACAGCGCGTCGGCACGCTGAACCGCATCGATGGCGCGCGCACCGTGGTGGTGCAGGCCAACGTCGCCGCCGACAAGCAGGTCGCCGTCGTCCAGCAGGACGTCACCAAGGCCATATCCGAAATGGACCTCGGCAGCGGCACGCGCTGGAAGCTCGCCGGCTCCAACGAAGACAGCGCGGAGGCTTCCGCCTTCCTGTCGAAAGCGTTCGGGGCGGCGATCTTCCTGATCTTCATCGTGCTTCTGGCGCAGTTCAACAAATTCACCAGCGTCTGGCTGGTGCTGTCCTGTGTGGTCATGGCAACGATCGGCGTGTTTTTGGGCCTGCTGATTACCGGCGAAACCTTCGGCATCGTCATGTCGGGCATCGGCGTGATCGCGCTGGCCGGCGTCGTGGTCAACAACAACATCGTTTTGATCGATACCTATGACCGGCTGCGCGAAGAGGGCTGGGACAGGACCGAAGCCGTGCTTCAAACCTGCCGCGAGCGCGCCCGCCCGGTGGTGCTGACGGCGGTGTCGGCCATTCTCGGCGTGCTGCCGATTGCCTTCGGGCTCGGGCTGGAAATCTTCCACCACGAGACGACGATCAATGCGCCCTCGACGCAATGGTGGATCTCGCTGTCCTCGGCCATCGTTTTCGGCCTGTCCTTCGCCACCATTCTCACGCTGATCGTGACGCCGTCGATGCTGATGGTGTTTACCCGCGCCAAGGTACAACCCGGCCAGCATCGCAGTTGGTGGAGCAGGCTTTGGCGGCGCGGCAAAGAGGACAAGGCGACGACCGCCGAAGCGCCTGCGGGAGCCTTGCCGAAGCCGGCGGAATAGGCGCATCCCGCCGCCATTCCCCGTCACCATTCATGAATCTGAAGGCCGTCCGGAACAACCGGGCGGCTTTTTCATTCTGGATAAACCGAAGCGCTTGAGGCGAGAAACGTTGATGACACTCAGCACGATTGTTATCGTGGCGTTGATCGCCGCGCTCATCGGCACGGTACCGACCTGGCGTCATTCCCGCGCGTGGGGCTATGGCCCCTTCAGCGTCGTGGTCGTCAGTCTGGTCGCGGTTCTGACGCTGGTTCTGGTCGGCCGGATGTGAGCGCTCTACTCGGACGGCATGAGCGGTGGCTTGAAGTCGGCGCCGCGCGCCAGCCCCGCCATCAGGGAAACGACAACCAGCAAGCCTGACAGAACGATGAAGATCGGGCCGAAGCCGGTGCGCTCGGCGATGAAGCCGATGGCCGACGGCACCACCAGGATGCCGCAATAGCCCATGGTGGTGACCACGCTCAGGCCTGTGCCCGACGACATGCCGGTCTGGTTGCCCGCGGCGGAAAAGGCAATCGGCACCATGTTGGCGATGCCGAACCCGCAAAAGGCGAAGGCGAGGATCGCCAGCCAGGGTGAAGGTGACAGGCCCGCGACCAGCATGCCCGCCGCCGCCACCAACGCCGAAACGCGCAATGTCGTGACGGAACCGAAACGGTTTCGAACGCCGTCACCGAGGAAGCGCATCAGCGCCATGACGCCCGAAAAGGCGGCGTAGGCGAGGCCTGCGGTGGCGATGTTGGTGCCGAGTTCCTGGCGCAGATAAAGCGCCGACCAATCGAGCACCGCCCCTTCCGGGATCATCGACAGCAGCGCCATGACGCCGACGAGGTAGATGGCGGGATTTTTCGGCAGCGTGAATTTGGTGTGGGCCCGCACGGCCGGCTTGTCCTCGCCGACGAGCATGCGCATGGCGACAAGGATGGCAACGACAGCGACAAGCGTGACCGCGGCCGCATGCGCGAGATGGCCGAAATGCTGGATGGCGAAGCCGCCCGCCGCACCGCCGGCAAAACCACCAAGGCTCCAGAAACCGTGCGAGGAAGACATGATGGCGCGGGAGAGTTTTCGTTCGACAGCCACCGCGTTGGCGTTCATGGCGACGTCCATGCCGCCGATCGTACCGCCGAAGAAGACCATGGCGAGTGCGGCCAGCGGCAGACTGGAAGCCGCTGCCACGACGAGCAGGCCGAAGCTGGCGAAGACGGCGAACCAGCGCAGGACGGTCCGCGATCCGTGGCGCTCGATCAGGTGGCCGCACCATGTCATGGCCCCCACCGCGCCCGCGCCGAACAGGAGAATCAGCAGGCCGAGCGTTCCCTTGCTGATGTCGAGACGGGTCAGCAAGACGGGAATTTGCGGGGCCCAACTGCCGGTGATGAAGCCGTTGGCCAGGAACATGGTCGCGACTGCCCAGCGGCCGCGATAGGCGATTTGAATGGCGTTGGGCGCATCCATGATGGGTGTCCGATCAAAGGCTGGAATCGAGCCGGAACCTAAATCGGTTCAGTTCGAAGTCAAGCGTGACCTCTTGTCTTGCTCGATCCCATCAGTGTTCGTGCGAAAACGAGCGCGCAATGTCGAGGAACGCACGCATGGTCTTGCCGTGGCTGCGCTCAGCGAGGCACACCAGCGCCTCGTCCATCAGCATGGGCGGGCCGTCGATCGGGATTTTTTCCAGCCGCGAATCGTTGCCGAACTCGGCCTCCGAAACGAAGCCGATGCCAGCACCCGAGGCGACGATCTCGCGCACGGCTTCGCGCCCCTCCGCCTCGATGGACGGTTTCAGTTCGACGCCGGCGGCGACCGCGCCCTCCTCCAGCTTCTTGCGCGTCCGCGAGCCGCGCTCGCGCATCACCAGCGGCAGGGAGACCAGATCGGCAAAGGACAGAAGCTTGCGCTGGGTGGCAGCATGGCCGGCGGCGGCAAAGGCGATGATGGGCGACGAGTTCAGCTTGATGACCTCGAAGTCGCGGCCCGAAGGCAGATCGCCCAGCACGCCGATATCGGCATTATAGCTGTACAGGCTCTCGATCACCGTCTCGGTATTGCCGGCCCGGATCGTGACCTTGACGCCGGGGTACTTGTCGCGGAACTCGCCCATGATGTGCAGGACGTGGTGCGCCGCGTCGGCGACGATGCGCAGCGTGCCGGCCCGCAGCGCCCGCGATTCCGACAGCAGTTCCAGCGCCTGGCTTTCGGTATCGAACATGCGCAACGTGATCGCCAGCAGCTTTTCGCCGGCCGGCGTCAGCGTGACCTGCTTGCGCTGCCGGTTGAATAACAGAATGTCATACTCTTCCTCCAGCTTGCGAACCTGGTCGGAAATCGCCGGCTGGGTCAGGAACAATTCTTCCGCTGCCCGCGAGAACCCGCCGGTTATGGCGACGTAGTGAAAGGCCCGAAGCTGTACGTAGCGCATGGCTGTTCCACCCGATTGATGATGCGAAGCGAAGGCTCGCTGGTCCTCATACTATACGCCAAACTTATCGATGGATACAAAATAACGATTTCACGAATACTTCTTGCGGGGCGATAAGGGTGGAGAAGAAATTCATTCGGAGAACAGACCATGGCGGCCGACACGTCAACCGCAGCGCCTGAAGGTTTCGAGCCGCCGGCGCTGGGCGAGCCCTATCTGCTGACACCAGGGCCGCTGACTACCGCCTATTCGGTCAAGCAGGCAATGCTGCGCGACTGGGGTTCGTGGGATGCCGATTTCCGCGCCATGACCGCCGATCTCCGTCGTGGCCTGCTCGCCCTCATCGGCGATACGAAAAACGAATATGACTGCGTGCCGATCCAGGGCAGCGGCTCCTACTGCGTCGAAGCGATGCTGGGTTCCTTCGTGCCGAAGGACGGCAAGGTGCTGGTGCTGGCCAACGGCGCCTACGGCCTGCGCGCCGCCCAGACGATGCAAGTGCTCGGCCGCGCCTATACGCTGATCGACAAGGGCGATTACCTGCCGCCACGCGGCGACGAGGTCGGTGCGGCGCTCGACGCCGACCCGGCGATCACCCATGTGCTGGCGATCCATTGCGAAACCAGTTCCGGCATCCTCAACCCGGTCGCCGAGATTTCCGAAGCGACCTATGCCAGGGGCCGCAAGCTGCTGGTTGATTCCATGAGCGCCTTCGGGGCCGTTCCGCTGGAAGTCGGCGACATTCGCTACGAGGCGATGGTCTCCTCGGCCAACAAGTGCATCGAGGGCGTTCCAGGCTTCGGCTTCGTCATCGCCAAGAAGACCGAACTGGAAGCCGCCAAGGGCAACAGCCATTCGCTCAGCCTCGATATCCACGCGCAATGGGCAACCATGGAAAAGACAGGCCAGTGGCGCTTCACGCCGCCGACGCATGTCGTTGCCGCTTTCCTCGAAGCCTTGAAGATGCACGAGGCCGAGGGCGGCGTTGCCGCGCGCGGCGCGCGCTATATGAGGAACCGCGACGTGCTCGTGGCCGGGATGCGCGAATTGGGTTTCGAGACGCTTTTGTCCGACCGGTGGCTGTCGCCGATCATCGTCACCTTTTTCTGCCCGGCGCATGAAAGCTTCGTCTTTTCGCGCTTCTACGAGTTGATGAAGGACAAAGGCTTCATCATCTATCCGGGCAAGCTGACCGTGGTGGACAGTTTTCGTGTCGGCTGCATCGGCCGCATGGACGAACATGTCATGCGCCGCGTAGTCGAGGCCGCCGCCGCCTCGCTCGCCGAGATGGGCGTCGACACCGCAACCCCTCCCGCTGCCGCCATTGCCGAACGAGCCAAGCTCGCAGCTTGACGCCGTCTTACTGAACAAGGATTTTTTCCCATGAACCAGATGTCCCCTGTCACTGTTTCCGTCAATGGGCGCGATTATCCTTGGCCGCGCGTGCCGGCGATTGCGATCTGCCTGGACGGCTGCGAGCCGGCCTA